>CAYUZP010000044.1:2573-12551 GCA_964449655.1 uncultured Oscillospiraceae bacterium | reverse complement strand
TTGATGAAAAATGATCCTGTCATGCTGTCTGGTGCAACATGCAACGATGGATTTTCGAATATTGTAATATAAAAACAGCTCGAATGGAAGATCATTGTTCGAGCTGTTTAGGATCGTTACTCTCCTAGCACTATCATGATTTCATCAAATACTTCCGAGTTGGCAGTGACGCGAAGATAGAGCTTGAGAATCTGGTTGATCATCTCAGATCGAATCGTCTCACGCTGCTCATCGATGGTTGGATCAAGTTCCTGACCATCCTCAAATTCCTGCTCATCGTATTCGACGGTTTGCGCGGAAATATCCGATAACAGCCTTGCTCGGTCAAACAGATTGCCCTGAGCGCGAGCGGTCAACAAAAAACCATCTTCAAAGACCGATGTCGCACCAGAAATATCCAAGGACAATGTGTTTGTGGTCACGCTGTTGCGCAGCAGATTGACCGCAGTTCGTACGCCAAAAACCTCCATATCATCTTCCCCGCCGGTCTGATAAGACAAGCCGGCATCGACTCCAAGACCGATTGTCGCATTGGGATCGTTCAAATCCAGCAATTCAATCGTGCCGCTCAAGCCGCTATCCTTGACGCCATCAACATCCTCACCTTGCTTGGCTTTCATCTGACCGACCAGACGTTTCCCGTCAAACAGTTCAAGTGCGCCTCGTGCTGTGTGCGTGCGCTGTTCGTACTCATCTGTCTTGACGCTATAGCGCAAGAAACCGGTGTAAGGTACAGCCTCAGTAAATACCGGAACATCGAGATCTATACCGACCAAATCACCATAATCACCATAGCTGATATTCATGACCAGCTCAGCATCGTTGGTAAGATCGAGCATACGCTCGACACTCTTTGTCATCTTTTTTACCGCATATGCGATGTCATCCATCGTACAGAGCGCGCCATCGTCATAAACCGACTCTGAAGGCTGCACCCAATCCAGCGATGGATCCATCTTTTCTTCTGTAAACAAACCATCAATGACTTGACGCACTTGATAGCGCGTGACACCGAGTTCAGCCAACGTATCTGCGATCGCTTGCTGCAACTGACCTCGCTCATCGCGTATGGTCCACATGATGTTGCGAAGCAGTCCGCAGAAATCCCATGAATGCGCAGTAGCTAACATGCGCTGTGCGACAGCATCGCGATCGGCCGTTGCCTCAAGATAGGTGTCGTCAAACAGATAGAGTTCGCCAGTATCGCGCTGCGTATACGAAACCCAGCCCAGAAGATGGCTCAACAGCGTCGTCATTAGGTCATCCACCGTGATGCGCAGGCGCCTGTACACAGGCAAACTGTCAAAATCCGGATCATTGATGTCTATGTACTGGCTTTCATCGTAGAGCAGTCCGGTCAAATCAATACCCGCTTGCGTGATCGTTCCTGTCGGCAGCACAATCACATAGTCTCCTGTGAGACTCGTCCTGACCTTGGCAGAGCCATCTTCATAGATCAGTGCGTCGCCAGACAGCAGTGTCAGATCGTCCAGCATGATTGTGCCGCGTATACGCGCTGTACCGAAATCATCGTAGAAGGATAGATCAAGGCGCGTCCTGCGCAGCAGAGCATCAAGAGCATCCGCACGAGCAGAATCTGTTTCCTCAAGACTAAAGCTAGCATGGCAATTGATCTGTAAGCCGCCATAGTATGCATCTTCGAAAGCTATGCTGGTCACTTCGCCAGCGGGAATCACATATTCCTCCGCGGAAGCGCCAACGGGGAACAGCGTAGCGCACAGCAACAGCGCTAAACCGCGTTTGATGATGCTCAATTGTTTCTCTCCTCTCATCACAAGCCAGATAAAACAACGACTGCCGATCGGTTATTGCCTTTTATTTTCGGTTCATGCGCTCGTCACACCGGTGTAAAGCATTGACATGCATCCATGGAAGGAACCATGCTCACCGAATCAAGAGATCCTTCTCGATTTTCTCCCGGCTGGACTCTTCAAGCTGCGCATAGAGTCGCGCTGCCAGTTGTTGCACGGCATCTGAAACCGCCTGTGGAATGCTCTGTTCAGTCTTGATCTGTCCGGCTATCTCAGGAAAAGCAACGGTATCGCTGCCCACGATTATATTGGCAGACATGCTCCCGTTCAAAAAATCAAAGCTGTCCATGGTGATGCTGAGTTTCGCTTCATTGTCTATTGCCATCGGGAGAATGCTTTCCTCGCTTGTGTGCAGCTCAAGCGTGGCGTTCAAAGATGCAGAGATATCGTTTAGTCGCTGCATTTGACGGTTAGGTGTCCGATCGGTATGCCCTAAGGTCGCTGTAAGGATAATGCGCTCATCAAGGCCCTCCTCATTCGCTTTCCACTTGTTGGTCAGGCGCACGGTGAGACGGCTGTCGATCCTATAGCCATCTAGCTTGCCTTCTGAACGCAAGGTCGTTTGCACATGCATCTCACCCTGTTTGTCGCGTTGAATGATCTTGCTTTCACGCGTACTCGAATAGTAGAGCGTAAACTGATTTTGATCATCCTGTATTGCAGAAATTTCAAAAGTGTCCTTAGGCGCGCGACCAGCAGGCTGTTTGAGCCATCCTGAAATTTCATAGGGTGCTTCATCGTCGCGCGAAAATGCGCCATCTATATCTAAGCGTGTCAAGCGCGTGCCGTCATCGGACATCGTATGCTGCATGTTGAACGCTCGTTCGACATGAAAGCCACCTGCAAGCGCCTCGCCTGCCTGCAGCGCCAGAAGGCCATCGGCGACTTCTTCAAGCGGTACGCGTTCAAAGATGGACGCATGATCAAGCACTTCACCCAATGCTGTCCAAACGGGATGATCAGCACCATCACCGCCAAGCGCAGTCCACAGATCCTCGGCTGTCGTCGCATACACCTCGTCGCCCAAACAGAGCACTGCCTCATCCCGCGAGAGCGAAACATCAAAGAGCGGCTCCCAATTTCGGCTGATGCGCAGGCTGTCGACACCGGTCTTCATATCGCCCGAACTGTCATATGTGATGACCGTTCCGCGAAGCATCTCCGAAAGCACTGAAAGATCGCGCGCATAGAGTGCATCCTCTGCTGTAAACGCCGCATCCACGTGAATAGACGGGCTCTTGGCGATTGCATCACTGAACCGTATCCATCCCGGTGAAAAACATTCTACGCTGGGCGTTGTTTGGGCTACGGCATGCATCCCTGCCGACAGCGACAACAGCATGACCGTCAGCAATGCGAATCCTCCCCGCTTCATCTTTTCACGCCTTTCTTGATTTTGTGGCTGCATTTTGCTGTTTACTTTTTTCTTTCTATTTTCAGTGTATGCATGGCGCATCCTGAAAACGCTTCTTCTAACAGACGAATCCGCCCATCTCTTTTATCCCAAATCAAGGGTCATTGATCGTCACGCGCAACAGGTTCATCCTGCCATACAGCGACCTCGGGCAATACATTTTCATCGAGCGTCATGACGCCCGCATCGATGTCAACAGTCAGAATGACACGTTTGAGCGCAGGCAGCATCATCTCCCCCCGCGGTGTATCGAACACATATACGTCACATACAGCATTTGGCGATAGCACATCACGCAAAATCCCGATCGGATTTCCATGCGTATCCTGTGCGTGCAAACCGATCAAATCGCTGATAAAATTTTCATCCTCGTTCAGCTCAAACGCATCCCTGTCCGCATAGACGGTGTGACCGCGAAGGTTTTCTGCAGCATTTCGATCCTCAATGCCTTCCAATAGCAATACAGCGAAGCCATCGCTTGCGCGTGCCTTGAGCACACGGTGGGGCACCATCGCATTGTTTTCCTTCAGATAGATATTTTTTAGCGCAGCATAGCGCTCTGGTGCTCCGCCGGCTCGAAGTTTGATCTCGCCACGAATGCCCTGCGGGCGGACGATTTCGCCGATCTCAATATACTTGCTTGCCATGGCAGCCCTCCTGACGGCATGGTGGATGTTCATGATCATTTCATCGATTGGCATATACAGCGATAACCAGATCCCATCGCTTTACTCAAATCAAGAAGCTTAAATGCAAATGCCGCGCATCACTGCGCGGCATCATTTACGGGCAAAACTCTGACGCATCGCCGCGCAAGGCATGTCATATCAGAGAATTTCCACGAAAACGGGCTTCTCGTTACGGGCTGTCGCCGCCTTGACCACGGCGCGAATGGACTTGGCGATGCGGCCCTGCTTGCCGATCACCTTGCCCATATCCTCCGGGCTAACGCTCAACTCGATGATCACAGACTCCGAACCCTCAATCGTCCGTACCTGTATCTGATCGGGATGATCGACGAGCATCGTGGCGAGATAGCGCACCAATTCCTCCATTGATTCAGCCCTCCTCTATGCCGGACAACGGCACCGACCAAGGGGCAATCAGTCGATCGCGCCGGTCTTTTTGAGCAGCGCGCGGACAGTATCGGTCGGTTGTGCACCTTTACTCATCCACGCCTTCGCTTTTTCGGCGTCGATCTTCAGTTCGACCGGATGTACGACCGGGTTGTAATAACCGAGTTCATCGATAAAACGACCATCACGGCTCGCGCGCTCGTCCGCCACCACCACGCGGTAGAACGGTTTCTTCTTCATGCCCATCCTCTTGAGACGAATCTTAACCATCGTTGTGTCCTCCTCTGATTGATCTGTAATCGTTATTTATGGTACAACCATATGTCGCCATATGATTTTCCGCATCATGAATCAGCGCATCGGAAAACGCATCCGACCTCGCTTTCCCTTGCCCATAATCGATTTCATCTGTTTCTTCATTTCATCAAACTGCCTGATCAACTGGTTGACGTCCTGTACGGTCGTGCCACTGCCCGCCGCAATTCGCCGCCTTCGGCTAGCATTCAGGATGTTTGGATGACGACGCTCTTGAGGCGTCATCGATCGAATGATCGCCTCGGGCTTTTTCATCGCATCATCGGGAATGTCGATGTCTCCAACCGAATTCATGCCCGGCAGCATCTTCACGATCCCAGACAACGGCCCCATCTTCTTGATCTGCTGCATCTGCGTCAAAAAATCCTCTAGCGACAGATCCGCGTTTTTGACGCGCTTGGCCATATCGCTCGCTTGTGTCTCGTCCAGCTGCTTTTCCATTTCCTGCGCCTTTTCGATCAGCGTCAGGATATCGCCCATGCCCAATATGCGCGAGGCCATGCGTTCTGGATGAAACGGCTCGTTATCCGCCAGTTTTTCGCCTGTACCCGCAAATTTGATTGGCTTCCCTGTCACAGCGCGTACAGATAGTGCCGCGCCGCCGCGCGTGTCACCATCTAGCTTTGTCAATATCACACCAGTCAGCTCAAGTTTTTCATTGAATGAACTGGCTACGTTTACCGCATCCTGACCGGTCATCGCATCGACTGTCAAGAGAATTTCGGATGGATTCGTCGCGCTGCGAATACGAGCCAGTTCGTCCATCAACGCCTCATCGATATGAAGCCGACCTGCAGTGTCTAAAATCACCACGTCGTGCTGATGCGCGCGGGCGTAGTCCATCGCCTGCATCGCTGTCTTGACCGGATCTTGTGTGCCGCGTTCAAAGACAGGCACACCTGCCTGCTCGCCGACCACTTGAAGCTGCTTGATAGCCGCTGGACGATAGATGTCGCAAGCGACAAGTAGCGGCCGCTTGCCATCTTTACGCAACCACATGCCGAGTTTAGCGGCCATAGTCGTCTTGCCAGCACCCTGTAAACCACAGAGCATGAACGCGCTCACCGGAGAAGAGCTGTAGACCAAGCGCGCATTGCTGCCGCCCATCAGCGCGATCAGTTCCTCGTTTACGATCTTGATGATCTGCTGTTGTGCGTTGAGGCTGTTCATGATCTCTTGGCCTACACAGCGCTCAGTGGTCTTCTTCACAAAGTCTTTGACAACCTTGTAATTGACATCAGCCTCCAGCAATGCCATGCGCACCTCGCGCATGACCAGTTTGACATCCTCCTCGGTCAGCTTTCCCTTGCCGCGTAAGCGGTTGAACGCCTGTTGCAGCCTTTGTGTCAATCCTTCAAAGGCCATGCGTCATTCCTCCTCTTCAGAAAGCAACCTCTCCAAGATCTCGCTGGCTCGTCTCGCCTGCGGCTCATGGGCATCCTTTAGCGCTTCAATCCCTTCGACAAGGCCTTGCGTCAAGCGCTCATACCGCGCGAGCAAACCCAGCTGACGCTCATAAGCGGCAAGCTGCGCTGCGCCGCGGTGTACCGCATCATACACAGCTTGACGAGATATGCCTTCCCGCTCAGCGATTTCTGAAAGCGACAGATCCTCATCGCAGTAAAGTGAAAGCAAATTCCTCTGCCGTTCTGTAAGCAATGGCCCGTAAAAATCAAACAGCCAGCTGGTCAGGATGCGATCCTCCACGGTGATCTCCTCCTGCGCGGAATTGCGCTTCATCGATTGATTATTTTAACATGGCAAAGGCATGCCTGTCAAGGATTTTTGCTTGACAAAAGAGACATTCATGTGATCTGTATTCATCATCAAAATCTCTATGCCAGCTCGATGTTGTCAATACATACAGCGTCAAGAAGATGGTGTGATCCTGTATGTCCCCATATAAAAAACGACGTCATTGAATTGTATTTCTCATGCCGTCGATTCAGTAAGTGATATTCAGCAATATGATGCCATCGATAAACGTTGAAAGCTGTCATAACAAATGATGTTTTACGTCACCTACATGCTTCTTTCTGATTTTGAATCTTCCTTATGGAGAACGGTGAAATAGGCATGATTCAGGAATCATTTTGAAGCAACCGTTTCATCGAGCGCCATCACCTTCTCTTTGAACACACGGCCGCGATCCTCATAATCCTTAAACATATCAAAACTTGCGCAAGCCGGCGACAGGAGTACATTCCCACCGCTATGGGCTAACGACCGACACGCTGCGATGCAAGCGTCAAAGTCGTGACCTACCATCGTATACGCTGTATATCCTACGCTATCCAGAGCAGACCTGATTTTATCTGCAGTATCGCCAATGAGCACGCAATGTTCAATCGCAGGGGTAGCCGCAATCGATTTTGCAAGCGGTTCAAAGGACACGCCTTTATCGCTCCCGCCCAGAATGAGCACCGTTGGGGCGCGCATGGAATCAATGGCTTTCAGCGTTGAATCGACATTGGTTCCCTTTGAGTCGTTGATCCATGTGACACCTTGCAGCGTGCGCACCGTCTCGATGCGATGCTCAACACCTGCAAAATCACGCAGAACTTCGCGCATCGTCTCGCATGACACACCCATCACACCCGCGATTACAACAGCCGCTAAAGCATTCTCAAGATTATGTGAACCCGGTATGCGCACCTCGTCACATCGACATACAGACTGTCGTTCGCGACCAAGCTTTAATACGATGTGGTCATCCTCGACGTATGCGCCATATTCGACGCGTTCTCGACGCGAGAACCACGCAACCTGCGCTTTTAGACCCTTTGCCATCTCTCGACAGATGGGATCGTCACCGTTGAACACCGCGACATCCTCTGGCGTCTGATTGGCGAATATGCGCCGCTTCATCGCGATATAGGTTTCCATTGAACCATGCCGAGCGATATGATCTTCTGTGATGTTGAGCACAGCGCCAACCTTGGGATGAAACGTCGATATGCCTTCGCACTGGTATGAGCTGACCTCAGCCACTGTCACGTCGTCCGGACCGGAAATGCCTGCTGTAGCTGTGATGGGATAACCGATGTTTCCCACTACATGGGTCGTACGTCCTGCTGCTTTTAACATTTCGCCGACCAACGTCGTCGTCGTCGTCTTTCCATTTGTGCCCGTGATCGCCACAAGCGCACCGCGCGTTAAACGTGCCCCCAATTCCAGCTCGCCGATCACTTCAATCCCACGCGAGAGCGCTTCTTGAACAAACGGCTTTGCCCACGCGATACCCGGGCTGATCACCATCATATCCTGCCCGTCTAGATCATTTTCGGGTGAACGTCCCAATGCAAAACGGCAGCCTAAACGCTTGAGAGGTTCCAACGCGCCATCAAAAGCACTTTCCTCTTTCACGTCGCTGATGGTCACGCAAGCGCCAAGCTTGCAAAGCAGCTCTGCAGCTGCACTGCCGCTTCGAGCCATACCGCAGACCAGCACGCGCTTTCCCTTGAAATCCATTCTTTCGCCTCCACAATCGCATTTGATCAAAATGCGTGAATCAGAGCACGCCCATCAGTGCGACGATGCAAAGGAGCATTGTCGTCAGCATATACATCATGACGATTTTCGATTCATGGATCCCGCACAGTTCAAAATGATGGTGCAGCGGCGCCATTTTGAAGATACGCTTACCATGCGTGATTTTAAAATATGCGATCTGAATGATATCCGACACGCTTGATATCATCATACAGAATGCAATCAACACCAAAATCAGCGGCTGGCGCATCATCATCGCAGCTGCAACCACTGCACCGCCAATGAACATGGAACCTGTATCGCCCATAAACATCTGTGCAGGATATGCGTTGTGCGTCAGAAATGCCATGCATCCTCCACACAGCGCTGCACAGCAGATGCCCAAATCATTTAGAGCATACGCCCATGCGATGAGCGTAAGCGTCGCAAAATCGACCATGGATACACTGGTCAGCAGGCCATCAAGCCCGTCCAGAAGATTTGCGCTGTTCGTCGTTCCGACGATGATGAACATCATCACGGGGATGTAGAGGATTCCAAGATCCCATTCGCAGCGAAAAAAAGGCACGCGTATCGACGAGCCCACCAGTGGATGAAAGTAGCAATATAAAGAAAACACAAACGCCAACAACGTTTGAAAGAACAATTTTTGCTTAGGAGAAAGTCCACCGTTTTTTCCTCGGCGAATCTTTGTCAAATCATCGGACAAGCCGATACACAGGTTGCCCAATGCCATAAGCAGAACAGCCAGCATCATGTTCTGTGAAAGTGGCGATCCATAATCGCTCATTGCAAGTGCCGCAACTACAGAAGCACCCGCGATGATTAGACCGCCCATTGTAGGCGTTCCCTGTTTTTTCTGATGTGTCTGTGGGGCGAGCTCATACACATTTTGTCCAAACTTTAATTTGTGTAATATGGGCAAAAGCAGCCTGCACAGCACCAATCCTACCACAAATGCGAATAACAGTGTGAACATCATCCGTTTCATGGCCATTCCTCCGCGCATTTTACAGATCTGACGATCCGTTCGATTTCGTCTCCTCGGGATGCATTTCCTTCAGAAGCTCATCTACGACTACTTTCTCATCAAACGGACGCTTGACACCGCCAATATCCTGATAGGTTTCATGGCCCTTGCCAGCCAACACGATGATATCCCCACCCACTGCCATTTCCATCGCTTGACGAATGGCCTCACGACGATTCTCGATGACTTCATGTTTTGCACCGGTTTGAGCGATGCCTTCCTCAATGGACGACAAGATGACCATCGGATTTTCATGACGAGGATTATCGCTTGTGAGGATGGAATAATCAGCCAGCTCCCCTGCAATCCTGCCCATGATCGGGCGCTTCCCCTTGTCGCGCTCGCCGCCACAACCGAAGACCAAGATCAAACGTCCTCTACAAAATTCCCGAACCGTTCTGAGTATGTTGGACAGAGCATCCGGTGAATGTGAATAATCCAAAATCACTCGATATGGCGTCCTCGTATCCAGCATTTCGACGCGTCCTGGCACAGAGACAAGCGCTTCAAGACCACTGCGAATCTCTTCCAGCGAGAGCCCCAAAATCAATGCACAAGAAGCTGCTGCGAGCGCATTGTAGACATTAAACATGCCTGTCAACAGTAAATGGACACGTTCTGTGTGTAAATTGCGCAAATTGAGCGTAAAACAGACGCCACTTTCATTGATTTCAATATCACGGGCAAAGAGATCTGCTTGATGGCTGATGCCGTAGGTCAGCAACGGACATGTCACATCTTTGCAGATTTGCGCTGAGGTCTCTTCGTCCAAGTTTACAGCAGCATTTTTTGCCATCCCTTCTGTAAAAAGCAGCCGCT
>CAYUZP010000044.1:0-2563 GCA_964449655.1 uncultured Oscillospiraceae bacterium | reverse complement strand
TCCATTGTGCCGAAAAAATCCAAGTGATCCTGCGAAAGATTTGTATAAACGGCTACCTCAAATGTCACTCCGACCAGCTTTCGAAGGTATAAAGCATGTGCGGAAACTTCCATACAAACAATTTGTATTCCTTCTTGCACCATCACGTGTAGGATCTCAAACATCTCTATGGGATCTGGTGTGGTCAAATGGCTAGGCAGTTTGATCTTTCCGGCAAAACAGCCTGTCGTTCCGATGATACCACATCGAATATTTGCCGCTTCCAATATGCTTTTAAGCAAATATGTTGTCGTCGTCTTTCCCTTTGTGCCTGTGATGCCTATGATTTTCATCTGCCGTTCAGGGTGCCCATAGAAAGCGCTTGCAATCCGTGTCATGGCCGCGCGCACATCGGTCACGACCACCTGCGGACATGACAGCAGCAACGCGTGCTCAACAACCAAAGCACAGCATCCATTATTTAATGCTTGCTCCGCAAAGTCGTGTGCATCCACGTGCTCGCCCCGTATGCAGAAAAACAGACCACCGGTGCACTTTACACGCGAATCAGCGATAAGTTTCTGAATTTCGATTTCCTCGTCACCGACGATGCGAATCAACTCCGGCATCTCTTGAGTCAGTTGTCTAAGGTTCATCGTCATTCCTCCAGTGTCTGTCTGTCACAGCACCTCAAAGCAATCACCGTCAATGTGGAGAACGAAGCGATTGCAAAATCTCTGTTCACTGGGTTTTTCGTGCTGAACTTGTCATTATAAACCCTTCAAGATCTGTCTGAATTAGACAAAGCGCTCATAAATTATCCCATCAAAATGCGTCTACGTCAAGCGAGACATCCTGGGTTTTGACTGCTTTACGGCCATTGATCCTACATCGCAGCGTCTTGGTAGCTCTGCAATAGCTGTCCGATAGGCAACCCGTGTGCAACGCTTATAACGCCTACGCTCTTCTCCAGTTCTGTTTTCCACTCGTTCTCTGACAAGTACTTGTCATTTTGATCAGATGCTACATCACGCATAGAAAGAAAGAGGAGAAAGAATCCGCCCTTTCGCAAACCATACGCCCTCGTGGAAGGGCATGCGATGAACGTCAGCCTCTCTTACTCCCCTATATGAAATACATCAAGCAGACCTAGCATGATATCTAAAAAACTCATCTGTTGTTCTTCAACCTGCGGCGCTTCCTTGGCAAGCTCCTGAGTTGTGGCTTGAATATGAATCGATTGATGCAACGCGCGCTCAGGTCGAAGCATGCCTAAGCTGTTTTGTGCAAGATTGCGAATTCGCCCTCCGTCCTTTGCCAATTCCAACTGCATCGCTATATTTTCATTTTCTATCGTCAAGCTATCCGTCATCATGCGATATTGCTCGATCTCGCTTTGTACGCGATTCCCTTCGATCATATTCTGTGATGCTGCCGCAATGATCACAAGCAGCACAGTGAACAGCACCACACATAGAATCGCTGAACCGCGCTCTCTGCGCGCTTGCATGAGTATCCAGTCGCCGAACCCCTTGTGCTTTTTGTATCGTTTTCGCGATATAGGCAAACTTTCTTGTTCTGATGGATCCGGCTGTTCAAGCGGCAGATCGTTTTCCCGATTCCTCCAAGGTCGATCACTCTTAAAATCTTCAGATAGCGGTTCGTATCCCCGTTGATTATAGTCGCGCAAATTATCTTGTGCAGAACCCGGCGTCGTATTGGCAATGTATAATTCATGATCTTGTGAATATCCTGCCGATGTATATCTGCTGCGTGCTCCACGATGTGTTTGCTTTTGCCTTGCCATGATTTTTCACCGACCTCTTGATCCAGAACTCCTTTAAAGCCCTGGGTCTATTGCATCAAAATAGGAAAACCAGCTTTTCTGAAGAGTTTGAATCATTGTAGTATCGCCAAAGTATCCGGCGATCACATTTGACGGTAAAAACACTTGCATCCATTGCGCAAAGTTCCTTTAATCCTGATATTTTTCGTAGATGTAATCCGCCAGATGCTCAAAGTTTTCCTCTGCATTTGCTTCTTCAGCAGCATATACATCCGCGTCCCAAATCTCGATGTATTGATTCAATCCTACAAAAACGATATCCTTTGTCAAGCCGATTTTGGTTCGCAGCTTTGCAGGAATCAACACGCGGCCTTGTGCGTCCATGCTGTTCCCTGAATAGGAAATGCTCATCACATAACGTTCATATTTCAGTCCTGTTTTATCCATCGGATCGATTCTCGAGAGCTTTTCCAGTTGTAAATCCCAAACCAATTTGGGATATATCGCAACCGCTGTCTTGTTAGGATTGATTGTGATGGTAAAATCGTCACCCAGTGCTTCTCGAAATGATGTAGGGATGATGACGCGGCCTTTGCCATCCAAAGAGTGGTCGAATGATCCAGAAAACGCCAGTGACGCCATACCGGTCATCCTCCCCTCAGATCCACCACTTTCACCATCTTTCCCACACTTTACACCATTTCATGACACTTTTCAACCCCTAGAGAATAAAAATTCCGCTAATTCCACATTACAATTTTGAAACAAGTTTTGTGGCGCTATTCCTCATCTGTTTTT
>CAYUZP010000043.1:0-12928 GCA_964449655.1 uncultured Oscillospiraceae bacterium | reverse complement strand
TTAACCACAAAAATTGTCCATAGTGTGGATCTGTCTCGAATCGGTATTTTCTCCCAATTCCATCACAGATTCATCACTATGGACGCTATTATTTTATTAAAGTATCGCCTTTATTCTAACGTACACATCTTCTGTCAGCGGGACAGGAGCCGTTTCGCCTGCACAGCGATATTTTCCGATGTCAACCCAAACTGTTTCAGCAATTCCAATGCCGGTCCTGAATGACCAAACACATCCTGCACGCCGACGCGGCACATGAGCGTCGGGCATTTCTCACTGAGCACGCCTGCAACCGCTTCTCCGAGTCCCCCTATGATATTGTGCTCCTCGCAAGTGACCACATGACCACATTCGCGAGCCGCCTTGATGACGATCTCCTCATCCAAAGGCTTGATCGTGCAGAGATTGATCACGCGGGCCTCAATCCCCTGTGCCGCCAGCAGTTCCGCGGCCTTTAATGCTTCGCCGGTCATCAGCCCTGTAGCAATCAGCGCCACGTCTCCGCCTTCCCTCATCTGTTCACCTTTGCCGATTTCAAAATGATAGTCGCGCTCATCGTGCAGAACCGGAAGCGCGAGTCGGCAAAAGCGCATGTATACCGGACCCTTGTATGCATACGCAGCATGGACTGCTGCGCGAGCTTCTACATCATCGGAAGGACACAGCACCACCATACCTGGAATGGATCGCATCAGGGCGAAATCTTCGCAGCATTGGTGACTTGCGCCGTCCTCGCCCACCGAAATCCCACCATGTGTGGCTCCGATCTTGACATTGAGATGCGTGTAGCCGATCGCGTTGCGAACCTGCTCAAAGGCACGTCCGGCAGCAAACATGGCAAAGCTCGACGCAAACGGAACCAATCCCATTGCGGCCATGCCAGCGGCAACAGCCATCATATTCGACTCGGCAATGCCACAATCGAAATGGCGTTCAGGATATGCTTTTTTGAACATGCTGGTCTTCGTCGCAGCCGCGAGATCAGCATCGAGCACGACGACATCGGGATGCAATGCGCCGAGTTCCACGAGAGCCGCGCCATAGCTATCGCGCGTAGCGATTTTTTTCATCTCATTCATGGTGTGCCCCCGATTCTATCTTGGAAAGCTGTGCGTTCAATTCAGCCATAGCGATCGCGTATTCCTCGTCGTTAGGCGCTTTTCCATGCCAGCCCACGCTGTTTTCCATGAAGCTGACACCTTTTCCCTTTGTCGTGTGCATGATTATCGCAGTTGGCATATCAACCGTGTGATGAAACGCTTCAAACGCCACCTCCAGCGCATCAAAGTCATCCCCAGGCACGGTCACGACATGAAAGCCGAAGCTGCGCAATTTGGCATCGAGCGGCTCTGTATTCATGACCTGTTTCGTTGGGCCGTCAATCTGCAGACCGTTCACATCGACAATCACACACAGATGATCCAGCTTAAAATGCGCCGCAAACAGAAATGCTTCCCAACATTCGCCTTCGTCGATTTCACCGTCTCCCAACAACGTGTAAACGCGCACGTTGTCTTTTCCTAGATACTTGGCAGCTTTCGCCATGCCGGCCGCCGCCGAGACGCCCTGTCCCAGACTACCCGTGGACATATCCACACCGGGCACTGTGTTCATGTTGGGGTGCCCTTGCAGGTAACTGTCGATATGGCGTAGCGTCGGCAGATCCTTCACCGGGAAAAAACCGCGATAGGCCAGCGTCGCATAAAGCCCAGGCGCTGTATGTCCTTTGGACAGTACAAATCGGTCACGTTCATCCCATTGGGGGTGCTTCGGATCGATACGCATTTCTTTAAAATAGAGATAGGCAAACAGATCGGCAGCGGACAGGCTTCCTCCTGGATGACCCGCCTTTGCGCCGTGCGTTGCCTCAATCACACCCATGCGTATCTTGCATGCGACTGCCTGCAGCTGTCTCTTTTCCTCGTCTGTCATGACAGACTCCTTCACAGATGAAGCCAGGGATTTTCTGTCGGATACGGCAGATTCTCCGGCTGGTTGTAAGCGATGTCTGTGATGCCCAACAGTTTAAACACCTCAAACAGCGTCTTGCCGTAATGACCGAATGCGACCGCGCCGTGGTGCGGGTAATGCTTTTGTATCAAGACATGACGATAGAAACGTCCCATTTCAGGGATGGCGAAAATGCCAATGCCGCCGAAGCTGCGCGTGGCCACAGGCAGAACTTCTCCCTGTGCAATATAAGCGCGCAGTATGCCTTCACTGTCGCACTGCAGCCGATAGAATGTGATCTTGCCAGGAGCGATATCGCCTTCGAGCGTGCCGCGTGTAAAATCCGGTTCACTGCCCTGCGGCTCCAACAGCCGATGCTGAATGAGCTGATATTTGACAGCGCGATCGCCGCACATCTTGCAGCTCGGCGTATTTCCGCAGTGGAAGCCCATAAAAGTATCGGTCAGTTTATAGCCGTAGCTCGCGATGTTATCCTCGTCGTAGATATACTGCGGGACGCTGTTGTTGATATCCAGCAATGTGACGGTATCACCGGACGCGCACATGCCGATATATTCGGACAGCGCGCCATAGATATCCACCTCACAGCTGACCGGTATGCCGCGGCTTGCCAGACGGCTGTTGACATAACAAGGCTCAAAGCCGAACTGCGCTGGAAAAGCCGGCCAGCACTTATCGGCGAATGCCACATATTTGCGCGCTCCCTTGTGTGCTTCCGCCCAATCCAGCAGCGTCAATTCAAACTGTGCCATACGCGCCGACAGGTCCGGATAGTATCTTCCTTCACCCATCTCAGCGGCCATATCGGCGCATACCTCTGGAATGCGTGGATCATCTGCATGTTCACGGTAACTGACCAGCAGATCCAATTCGGAATTTTCTTCGATCTCCACGCCGAGTTCATACAGGCCTTTGATCGGAGCATTGCACGCAAAGAAGTCCTGAGGCCGCGGGCCGAAAGTGATGATCTTGAGGTTTTTGAGTCCCAGCACGACGCGCGCGATGGGAATAAAATCCGCAATTTGCGCCGCAAGCTGTTCGGCTGTGCCCACAGGATATGGAGGAATGTAGCCATTCAGCTTGCGCATACCCAGGTTATAGGAGCAGTTCAACATGCCGCAGAAGGCGTCGCCGCGACCGTTGATCAAATCGCCATCGCCCTCGGCAGCGGCAACGAACATACAGGGACCATCAAAATATTTGGCGATAAGGGTTTCCGGCGTTTCCGGACCGAAGTTACCCAGAAATACAACGGCAGCGTTACAGCCAGCATTGTTCAGTTCGTCGACGGCGGAAAGCATGTCCTTCTCGCTCTCAACGGTGGTCTTAACCTCGTAGATTTCAGTCTTCTGAGCAGTGCAGGCGTCGATGATCGCGGCACGGCGTCTCTCGGAGAGGGCGATCGGGAAGCAGTCGCGGGAAACAGCGACCAGGCCTAGTTTGACGACGGGAATATTGGTTGAATTCATAGGTTTACCTCCAATGCAGATTAGAATAAGTAGGTGTATTTCAGTTTCGCCACGCCGGCGATTCGACTGCCGCAAATCACAACATGAAGGAACAGCGGTCAGAGGATACAGGCAGCAGACACACCCTTTGTTGAAACACTATTCACCGAACCCGCGATGGAATCCTCTTTGAAACGAACAATCGGGCTGCAGAAACGATAAATTGTAGATCACCTGCGCACGGCGCAACTCAAAAGTGGCCGGCTCAATCCTCAGGCTTACGGCAAATGGGCAACCTCACTTTTTTGATGCAATGTCGATATTCTCGCCTGACAGACCGATATAAGCGCCCTGGGCCGCCTCTGCGCTCTCGGGATGTGCAAGCAGCCACTTGTTGCGCGCCCATAGCCGCGCATCCTCGACCGTCACGTTTTCTATGGCGGGCTTATCGCCGTTGGTTCCCCTAGGAAGCACGACGGCGACGCGGAATCCCGCGTTTTCGTCGACATGGCAGGGGGCATAGTGCAGTGTCGTGGCGTATACTTCGACCACGACGCCCGCAGGAACCCTGAATGCCACAATCTTTGAGGTATCAAGCATGCCATCTACAATTTCATCCTGCTTGGACAGCAGCAGTATAAAATCCGTCGTGCCGACGTTTACCTCGCTGTCGCGGTGGTATTCCAAGCAGTTCAGCCGTGTGTTGTGACCCCAGCACATGCCCAGCTGCACAGGCATGCCGCCGAACACGTGATTTTGAAGCGATCCATAGCAGCACGTTGATTCCAGCGCGGGAATGCTCGGCTCATAAGCGGTTCCCGATTTCGGCAATGGAATCGACTCCATCGCTTTGAGCAAGCTAGCGGTATCGATGCCTGTCACGATTTGTCCGTAGGGTTTAAACTCGGGATCAGTCACATGATAAATCTTCATCCTTTATCCTCCTCACAGGATGCCCTTCAGCGCGGGATACAGCTTGTGCCATACGGTGTATTTCTGCGCATAGGCATCGACAAGCGCGGGTGTTGGGAGAGTAACCTCCTTGATCCTGATGAGCGATTTCGCGCAGGACGCCACATCTGTCCATTGCCCGCAAGCGACCGCCGCCAGCATCGCGCTGCCATAGCCGGGGCCCTGCTCCGTCTGCGGCAGTTCCAGTGGAATGCCGAGCACGTTCGCCAGGATATTCCGCCAAAGCGCGCTTTTCGCGCCTCCGCCGCAGACCCGACTGGCGGGAATTTGAATACCTTGCGCTTTGGCAATTTCAACGCAGTCCTTGAAAGCAAACGCCACACCCTCAAGCACCGCCTGCGTCATTTCAGCGCGCGTGGTATCCATGCGCAGACCGACAAAAGCACCGCGTGCTTGGGGATCATTGTGTGGACTGCGTTCGCCCATCAGGTATGGCAGGAAATACACGCTTCCTTGTCCCAGCATGTCCGCCGTAACAGCCGCCTGCTCAGTCTCGTACGCACTGGTGTTCAGGATCTCCTCCATCCACCATTTGTTGCAGGATGCTGCCGACAGTATGCAGCCCATCAGGTGGTATCCACCGTCGGCATGTGCAAAGCTGTGCAGCGCATTGGCTTGATCCACTCCAAATTTTTTGCTGGTGATGAATACGGTACCGGATGTGCCAAGGCTGATATTGCACCCGCCATCTCCCACGACGCCGCACCCAACCGCTGCCGCGGCGTTATCTCCGGCACCTGCGCAGACGATTACGCCGCCCGGCAGACCCAGCGCAGATGCGATCTCGGACTTCACAGTGCCCACCGGCTGCCAGCTTTCATAGAGCCTGGGCATTTGTGATTCCGTCACGCCGCATAGCTTCATCATCTCCTGTGACCAGCACTTATGTTGCACATCAAGCAGTAAGGTGCCGGAAGCATCGGAATAGTCCGTGCAATGGATGCCGGTCAGCTTGTAATTGATGTAGTCTTTCGGCAGCATGATTTTGGCGATGCGCGCAAAGTTCTCCGGTTCATTCTCCTGCATCCACAGCAGTTTCGGCGCAGTAAAACCCGCAAATGCGATGTTGGCGGTCCATGCGCTTAACTGTTCCCTGCCGACTGTCTCATTGAGGAATTCAACCTGCTTCTGTGTGCGCCCATCGTTCCATAGAATGCAAGGACGAATGACGCAATCCTGTGCGTCCAAGGCCACGAGTCCATGCATTTGACCGCCGGCTCCTATGCCCGCGACTTGCGTGGCATCAAAGCCCTTTAGCAGCTCCGGTATCCCTTCTAATACCGATGTCCACCAGTCCTCAGGATTCTGCTCGCTCCAGCCGGGGTGCGGGTAGAAGATGGGGTATTCACGAGTCACGGCGTTTAAAATCTGGCCTTCTTCATCCACCAGCAGAAGTTTCACGGCGGAAGTTCCCAGGTCGATTCCGATGTAAAACATCATGACGCCCTCCTTTTCGATCCTCTGTCTGCTCCGATTGAGACGGAATTGCGGGTACCCCTGTCGCTCTTTGCGCAGAACCGGTTGGTCACGCACGTCCACAAATCGGCATAGCATGAAAGGATATATCAAGGCTCGACGGTCGAAGGATTGATATCCTTTCCTATAGCAAATATATTGTTCTGTTTTTCGAAAAGTGCCGCTTGAGAGCTGTCCTTGAAGAACTCGGTTTATACCACGTCCGTATCAGCCTTGAACAGCCAACAGCAAATATATCGTATGCTGATTTGCAAGCAGAACTTTAACCGCTTACGCTGCTTGAGAAACAGCAGCAGCCAATCGGAGCTGTCGAAAGGCTGCTGCCGTCTGTTTCATTCCTCCTCACCCTACCGATAGGTCATCGCGTAAAACGGCATTGTGCGCAGGCATTTGTCTCGCCATCGGAAGATGAATTGAGCAGCGCGAACAGAGCTTGCTCACTTTACATCCGTGAAGTGAACGGATTCGATCCAGTATTGATAGCCTGTGGCCCAACCGGAGTACGCATCGATGGTCAATCCCTTGGCTTCAACGCCTGTGTCATTGAATGTGAAAATCGGCTCGCCGAAGTCCGCATCCGCATCCCCGGCTGTAGACCAATAGCACGCATAACGATCGCCTGTCTTCGTGATTCGGAAGAAGTGCGTTTCCGCGCTGAGCAGCCCCGTATCCGTGGACTGTGTTTCTGCTGTCACGGCTCCTTCATGCATCGCAAAGTCCTGAATGCTGTTGTTGCCGCAGCGAATGCCCACGCCGTTGCTGTAATCGGTCATTGCATAGATGCCAAAGAACTCATAGAAACCGCTGAAGAAGCCGCTCGTCGGCTGAACATGAACCTTGATTGTGGCTGTCCAGTCGCCTTGTGTCGGGATCTTCACGACATCCTTGATCTCAACACTGTCATTCCTGCCGCTGCACGGCTCAAATGCCTCGGTCGTGGACACCATGTACAGTCCCTGCTCCTGCAGTTCTGTCTGCGACTGGTTTTCGATCAGTATACGGTCAACAGACGCAGGATCCAGGAAGTCGATATCAGACATGTCCGCAGAGCCGTCTGTCGGGACTGGCTCGGTCTTTGTCGCACCGCAACGCTTGCAGGTGTAAGTAAAAACGCCGTCAAATGTCGCAAATGGCTCCTGCGTAACTTTGCCTTCATCCCAATCATGTCCAAGCGCAGCCGTCTCATCAGTGTCTTTCGTCTCATAGCATACTGTGCAAACGGAGTGTGTGCTTCCATTGCCTGTGCAGGATGGCGCTGTGACAAAAGCTTTCCACACATGCTCGTGCGCTTCATCATGCTCGCGCGCAAAATCATCCGCGCCTATCGAGAGCAGAATCCACGAGGCCGTCGCCTGCACGGTGTACTCGTTTTCAAACCATAGGAAGTTGAAATCGTCCATCTGCTCCGGGAAATCCGGCGCGATGGTGACATAGCCGGGCGCGAGTCCTCCAGCGATGTAGTACTGATCCGCACGATTGCTGCCATAGCCTTTCTCAAGGCTCTTTGTTCCCACTCCGCTAACCCAGGACGTATTATTATACGGATGAGTCCCCAGCAGGTAGTTGATCGCGCGGAACACACTGTCTGTGCCGACGATATCCGGATAGTACTTATGCAGGATCGCCGCCGTGGTCGCGCCATCCGCAACCGTGCCAGAACCTCCCCACATGCCGAACGTGTCAGACACGCCGAATGGGTTGCCCGCGTTCGGTGCGCTCAAGTTCGGAGCATATGCTTTCAGTGCCGCTTCAAACTTGGCTTTGTATTCCTCGCCAAGCTGGTCTAGCACGCGCACAACTTTCCAACCGGAACTGGCAAATGCCGGGCCGCCCCAGCCAGCGCCTTCAGTCGCCATCTTGTTGTCAAAATTCTCGATGATATAGTCTTTGTATTCATCTTTGCCAGTGGCCTTGAACAGCGAAATCGCTGCGCTCCAATAATCAGGCGCAAACCATCCGCTGCTCTGATCGCTCGCCGCGCCACGGCCTTCTTCGATCCACATCTCTTCAGCCATCTGAATGGCCTTGTCTGCAGTCTCATCATCCACACCCCTGAGGACGACGCTTGTTGAAGCAAGCGCTGCAATGGCGCTGACCTGCATCGACGTGTTCTTTGTGAATGCGAAAGCGAGACGATCATCCCTCAAGCCGGAACGCAAACCGTCAACTTCATCTGCATCAAGCGTCGGATCATAGAGTTTGCCGTCTGTGTCCTTGGAGCCATCGCCCAAGTGTGTGTACTGCCGCAGCGTCGGCACTTCGATGACGCTTGCTAGGAAGCCGATATTTTCCTGCTGCGCCATGATGTTCAGCGCGCCGTGCTTGACCAGTTCCTGCAGGTCGGATATGCCATCTGGACGATGCATCTCCACGTTGTGCGTCTGCCAGTCGACTTGAAGCGTGTCATAGTCCTCGCCGAACACCTCATAAGCCATAGCCAACGTGTTGATCACGGCGATATTTTGAAGTGTTTGAATGTCGAAGTCGCCCGCGTCGCTGAAACCGCCGACATCGAGGCCATCGATGTGCTCGTAAGGCGCATACCCCGTCTCGATAGTCGATCCGTTCACACCCGCGTCAAACCAGTCCATGCCCGTGGGCGCTTGCAGCGCGTCGTCCATATGCGGTGCGTTGCGCCAGATCTTGTAACCCTCACGGATTCGCATGTGATCCATCTGAACCGCCATATAGTTGCTCAGCGATTGCTGCCATATATCCGCGTAGACACCCTTCTTGATCGGGAATGGATCGGACTGAACGCCGGCATATTCGATCACATAGGTACCTGGTTCCTTCACATCCGTGAAGTCCACATCGCGATAGCAGTAGCGATTCCATGTCATCGGCTCACCGAGTTCAACGGTCCTGACCACAGTATAATTGCCGTCATTGTCCAGCTTCTTGATCTGTGCTGTATCCGGTCCCTTATCGGCAGGATCGAGTTCGATCACAGCAACCTTTTCCATTTCCGGCTCATAACCAACCTGGCTGTGTGCGATGTTGGGTTCGCGCGTCCAGTGCTCGGCTGTATCTGCGCTGATGTGCCAGACGATCTCATCCTTGCCCTCGGGGATCAGCGTGCGAAGCACAAACCAGCCGTTCTGCGCACGGTTGCGTCCATCATACAGCGCAAGACCGTCGTCACAGCTGATGCGGATGCGATAATCATCGTCCTCCGCCGCGAAGGTCATCTTTTGCCCCTCGGCAAACGCCATCGGCTGATAATCGCCGCGATCCTCATTCCATTGCTGTACATACCAGCTCTGATTCGCGGTTCTTGCACGGCCGATTTCCTCCATATCGTCGCTGGGCGTCAGCGGGAAGACACCGAAGCTGTCATATACGCCATCCCCGTCAGAATCCGCCTGGAAGCTCTTGCCCGTGTATACAGCCGGCAGGAATTCCAGATTAAAGCCGGCTTTTCCGAGCAGATCCGCAGGCAACTCGCCGTCAATCTTCAGCGTCAGCTTCACGCCACCCTCTTCCGGTTCAGCGATCAGCGCGTAATGAACCTCCGGGTTGACAGTCCCATCCTCAAGGGTTTCCGCCGGAAGCGTCACGGATACAGTGATGGTATTCGTTGCCTCATCAAACTTGCGCTCACCGATGATCGGCGCGGGCGTCGCGTCCCATTGTTCTGGCGTCGGCAGCAGATGGATATCGCCATTCGTCGCGATACGCCTGCCGTTTTGGATCAATTCAATGCCCGCACAATGCTGATCGCCAAATGTGCGATCAAACGTCGTACTGTACATGAATACGTTGAATCCATCATCGGCGAGATAGCCGTCCTCGGATGAACCAGCAAAGCTAGAGATGGTCTTTTTGATCAGCTTCAAATCAAGGCTGCTCTCAAAATCCGTCGTGTCGGCGGTCAATGTCTCGGCACGGGCGGCTTGATTGTCCGCTATTTTGCTCGCCGCAAGCCCGACAGGCAGCCATGAGGACTGATAATTGATGATGGACTCGCCCTCGAACCAAAGGAAACTGAAGTCATCCATCGACTCCACATAATCCGGGCTGAACGTGATGTGTCCAGGCAGGATTGAGCCGGGAATATAGCTTTCCTCAGCGCGATTGGAGTTATACGGATGCAGCGCGCTCTTGGTGCCAACGCCGCTGATCCAGGATGCGTTTGTTGCCGGATGACAGCCCAGCAGATAGTCGACCGAACGCAGTATGTTTTGTTCAAATTCTTCCTTCGGGAAGAAGTTGTAGATCATGGAGATGTTGCGAACGCCGGCATAGGTGTTCGGACTGCCGCCCCAGCCAGAACCTTCCGTGAAGTTGACGCCGTAAGGCGCGGTATTTTCCGTCTGACTTGCCGCAACCTGATCAACAGAAGCGGTCACTTTTTGCCAATACGCCTCGTCCATCAGATCTTTAAGGAAAAGCAAGCTGACCCGACTTGCAACGCCTTCCTCCAGCGCCTGATCGATCATGCCATCAAGACGTGCTTTGTAGTATGCATAATTGAGCTGATCGTCGTAATCCTCATACACTAATCCCAACGATTCGAGCTTATTTGTCGCCAAAGCATACTGCACAAGACAGTCAAATTCCATTGCATAATCCGGTTCCTTGCCCAGCCGCTCATCATACCACATCTGATTGGCGGCATTCATGATCTGCACTGCGTATTCGGGATAATAATCCGCGGCAAGGTAAGCCGTGCCAGCAAAATTGCTGGGATTGCCAGCACCGTTCGCCGTGAACATCGTGCTGGAGAACGTTCCCCCGCCGCCAGCGAGCAGGAAATAGCGGTCGTCATCCACACCGGAATAGACCTTTCCGTCTCGCTCGACGATCTCTCCTTCTTCAAGACTCGGGTCATAAATATACCCGTCCGTATCGGAGGATGGGTCACCCAGATGGGTATACTGCCGCAGACGCCGCACTTCCATCGTGCCGCCAATGCCGCCCAGTACCTCATACTGCGCGAGCAGCTGTTTGGAGCCATGGACAGCTTGCTGTACGATATCCGGTACGCCGTCGGGACGATGCATTTCTACCGTACCGCCAGTCGCGTCGTTCCATTCGACTGACAGCGTATCATAATCGTCCATGTTGCCGGTCGATTCTGCCGCATTGATCAGTTCGCCCAGAACCTGTACATTGCGCGCGGTTTGAATGTCAAAGTCGCCCGCGTCAAACCAACCGCCCTGATTCAGTCCATCCAAGTGCTGTTCTGGCTCAATACCCCTCTGCGCAATGGAAGCGGGCATTTCCGACGGCATGCTCATGCCGTCAAACCAGTTCACGCCGAGCGGACCGATGCTGCCGTCGTCCATGTGAGACGCACCATGCCAGATGCGATACCCATCGCGCACGGAGATGTGATCCATCTGTACAGCGAGAAAACCGCTCAGACAGGTTTGCCAAATGTCATCATAGACATCATCGGCAATCGGGAAGACCTCGCCGGTCTGCTCGCCGTATTTGATGCAGTATAAACCAGCCTGTTTGATATCGGAGAAATCAAAACGGACATACTTATAGCGCTGCCAGGCCTGTGCAGACGCCTCATCCAGTACGCCGGTCTTGACCTCTGTGCGAGTTCCATCCGCGTCAATGCGACACAGACTGATCTCACTGGGATAGTCCTCGCCGATGACGCCCCATTTGTCCAGCTCGACCACAGCGAATTTCTCCTGCTCAGGCGTATAACCCACCTGGCTGAAGCCGACATTCGCCGGACGAACCCAGCCTTGCTTGACATTGGGTTTGATGGTCCAGTCCGCTGCAACCTGGCCGACATCCGTGGCTGTGATCAGCGTGCTGAGCACATACCAGCCGTTCTGCGCGCGATTTCGGCCATCCAGCAGTTCCATGGGATCATTCGTGTTTGATGTGAGCGTGATGGCACAGCTTTCGTCCTCCGGTGCAAAGCTGAAGCCATAGGCTGTTGCAAACGGAACCGGCTGCGCATCCCCGCGCTCCTCGTTCCAATCCTTGACGTACCACATCTGCGTCGGCAATTCAGCGCGCTCGGTCTCTTCCATTTCATCCTGTGGATGCAGTGGGAAGGTGCCAAATTGATCGTAGACACCGTCCGCGTCGCGATCCGCGCTGAAAGTCTTGCTTTCATAAGATGCGGGCAAGAATTCCAGATTGAAGCGCGCTTTCCCGCGCAGCGATTCGGGCATCGGTGTGCGCAGGATCATCTGCAGGCGCAGCCCGTCCTCCGTTGGTGAGGCAACAAGATCATACTTGAGCAGGCCGTCGGTAGCACCGCTGAAACTCATGGGTACCGTGATGGTCTGCGTCGCCTCATCGAACTGCTTCTCTCCACGTTTAGGCGCGGGCGTCGCATCCCACTGCTCAGGTGTCGGCAACAGGTGCAGATCGCCGTTCGTGGCAATGCGCGTGCCATTGAGCGAAAGCTCGATGCCGCCCATGTGTTGGTCACCGAATGTGCCAGAAAATGTGTTGTTGTACATAAACACATTGAACGCATTCGAGCCGACCGTGGTCAAATAGCGATTTGGATCGCTATCGCTGCTGAATTCCATAAACAGGTTCGCCTTCGCCTTCAGTCCGGCTTCAGCCATTGCCGCAGAGGGCAGCAGACTCATAAGCATACAGGCGACAAGCAGAAGCGCGAACATTCTTTTGATTGGCTGCATGCAATACACTCCTTTTTTTCGATGAACTTTGGCGGCAGCGCACAGGCAAAACGCCGCTGCAAATTGGATTCATACGTTTATCCTTTTTAACTCAATTGCTGAACAAGTCAATTGCGCTTCACCAGCGATCTTTTGTATCATGATGGGCTATACCAAAAAATGGAGACAGGTTCCAATGCCTTTGTGAATCATCATTCACCCGCGTGATCGCCGCTCTTCACAAAGCATAAGCCGCTCGGATATGGAGTCGAATAAAAATACATAAGGTCGAATGACTTATGCCACAACACAGAAAGCGTGCAACCTTGAGGGGCAGCCAGAACATGCAGAGACGATGCTCAAACACCCTCCCTGCAGTCCTGGCATTTTTTTGATGCGGGAAGAGGAAACCCATAAAAGGGCTTCCTCTCCCCCTGAACGTCAATCAAACAAGCA
>CAYUZP010000042.1:0-13042 GCA_964449655.1 uncultured Oscillospiraceae bacterium | reverse complement strand
CGTGAAGCGTTCATCTTGCGTCATATATGGACCTCCTGCCGCGCGGGCGTGATGTAGGTGCTTGCAATGGATAGCGGGAAGCGGACAGTGTATAGCAAGCGGTGAATGCAGTCCCAGCTACAATCCATTGTGATTCCGACGGCATCGTGATTGTCAATGCAGATCATGAGACTCATCATCCGCTTAGGCGCTGTAATCGCGCAGCCATGAACGAATCTCCTGCTCCGAGCCGGACGAGAGCACGCCCTGCGCCATATCCTTAGGCCCGCCGCCCTTGCCGCCGAATGCGCCGCAGAGCGCCTTGACAACGGGCCGCACGTCGATGCTTTCTGACGCAAGCGCAAAATTCCATCCATCGTCGCGCGCAATGAGCACGAGTCCCATCTGTGCTCCGACGCACAGTTTGCCCGCGGCTTTGCGCGAAAGCGGTGCGGGCAGGGCATCGCATGCGACCACGCGCCGCGCGCTTTCTCGTTCCCGTTCGGCCAGCATGTCAAAAAGGCGCAGGCCGAGCGCATCGTTTTGCGCGCGCAGATTGTCACGCTCCGCTAACAGCCGGGCAGTGGCGTCCGCTATCTCGTGCTTTTGCACACTCAGCGCTGTCGAGACGCGGTGCACCTGTTCGAGCATGGCGTTTTCATGTTCGAGCGCGCGGCCGCCGCAGAGGATCGATACGCGCACGCCGCCCTTGTATTTCTGCACGCCGAGCAGCTTGATCTGTCCAATGCTGCCCGTATGCTTGACATGCGTGCCGCAGCAGGCGCAGGTGTCCACGCCTTCGATCTGCACGATCCGCACATCGCCGTCGATGGCCTTCTTGCTGCGGTAGTTCATCTGCTCCAAATCGATTTTATTCGGCACAAAAGCGCGCACGGGGATGTCCGCCCAGACGGCTTCATTGGCCAGCCATTCGATGCGGTGTGCATCCTCGTCATTGAGCGGTCCATTGAAATCCATGGTCACAGCGTCACTGCCGATGTGAAAGCCCACGTTATCATATCCGAAAAACTTGTGCACGAGTCCTGAAAAGATGTGCTCGCCGCTGTGCTGCTGCATCATCGCCAGCCGCCGCGCGCCATCGACGCGTCCTTCGACCGTTTCGCCTGCGTCAAGCGGGCCGTCGGTCAGATGATGAATTTCACCGCCCGACTCATGCGCGTCGGTCACATGAACGGTATCCTTTGCGCCGTGCAGCGTGCCGTGATCCGCGCCCTGTCCGCCGCCTTCGGGGAAGAACGCTGTGCGATCCAATACGATGTCAAAGCAGCCGTCCCCACGCGATGTGCATGAGCGCACAACCGCGCTAAAGATCAGCAAGGAAGAGTCCTCATCAAAAAGCCGCGTTGTCATATGAAAGATCATCCCTTCCTGTTGTGTCGATATGCGCACAGTATACCATATCTCACGCGAAAAAACAAACGGACGAAGCGGACGAGATGTGCTATAATGCGATCGGGAATCAGACCGGTAAGAAAGGAGAAAGGTTCCATGGAAAATCCTTTGATCATCACCATTGGCCGCGAATACGGCAGCGGTGGCCGGCAGATCGGCGAGATTCTGGCCAACAAGCTCGGCATCGCGTTTTATGACAAGAAGATCATCAGCCTGGCGGCCGAAAAGAGCGGATTGTCCAGCGATTTCATCGAGAACAACGAGCAGCGCGAGTACAGCGGTTTTTTTCAGAACGTCGCCGCTTCCGCCGCCTACACGAACGGCTTTTTTGCCGCGCCGTACACGCCGCTGACCGAATCGATCTTCATCTCGCAGTCGCAGGTCATTCGGGATATCGCCCAGCGGGAGAGCGCGGTCATCGTCGGGCGCTGTGCGGACTATGTGCTCGCCAACCGGCCCAACACGATCAACGTGTTCATTCATGCGCCGCTCGACGCGCGCGTGCAGCGGATCATGTCGCTCTATCATTTGGATGAGGCAGGCGCGATGAAGGCCATCGCGAAATCGGACAAGGAACGCGGCAACCACTATTTCCGCTATACGGACAAGAAGTGGGGCAAGGCGCAGAACTATCACGTCTGCATCAACTCCGCGCTCTTGGGCGTGGAGCGGACGGCGGAGATGTTGGCCGATCTGGCTGGCATCGAGGAGCACAAGGGATGCGTCGGCTGATCCCCGCGCAGACAGCGCTCGTGTTTGGCGGCGGCGGCGCGAAGGGCGCGTATGAGATCGGGGCCGTCGCTGCTTTGGAAGAGCTGGGCATACGGGCGGGACGCGTGTATGGTACGTCTGTCGGCGCGATCAATGCGGCGATGTATGCGCAGGGACGCCTTGATCTGGCTGAAGAGCTGTGGCAGACGATTCGGCTTGGCGACGTGGTCAGCGAACAGAGCCTGTCGCTCGCGGACAAAGCGGAGGAGCTTTTCGATCACCCGGAAAATGCGATCGAATTCATCACGCTCAACGCGCAGCAAAAGGGAATCGACATATCGCCCTTGGTCTCGCTGCTCCATCGCTATATCGACGAGGACGCCGTTAGGCGAGGCGGTCTGTGGCTGTGCCTGATCACCTCGCGCTTTCCCACGCTCACGATGGTTGAAAAGCGCTTAATCGACATGGAACCGGGTACGCTGCACGACTGGATATTGGCGAGCACGGCCTGCTTTCCGGCCTTTCCGATGAAGACGATCGGGAATGTGCGCTATGTAGACGGCGGTTTTTGCGACAACACGCCGGTCGGCACAGCGTTGCGGGACGGCGCGCAGCACGTCATCGCGCTGGACATCGGCAGGCAGCGCTCACATGCTCAATATGATATGCGCCCGAATGTCACCTACATCCGCACGTCCCATGCGCTGGGAGGCCTGCTCACGTTCGATCCGGCGCTTTCACGCGTCAACAGGACGCTCGGATACAACGACACCATGCGCGCGTTTGGAAGGCTGCGCGGCACGCGATACACGTTCGATCCGTTGGACGCACAGCGGCTTGTCTCCCGTGCCCGCGAGTTTGTCATCTGGCTGACGCGCGTCGAGGCGGACCTTGAACAGGTACAATATGGCGGTGTGCCGCTGTTCTCGTTTCTTGAAAAGGATCTGCCGCCTGCAAAGGATGAGCTTGACTATTTCCTGCGCGCATGTGAGCTGTGTGCGGACGTCGCGCAGGTTCCGCCCGCGCAGGTGCTCACGTTTGATTCACTCGTCAAACAATTGCGCGCACGTCTGCCGCTGCAGGAGGCGGACGAGATGGCGGGCACGCTGTTTTCCTCGCCGCAGCCGGATCAAAAGCTCGTCGTCGCCTGCTTTTATGATCTGTTTAAGCGGGGGAACGTGTTTTCCGGCACAGCGCTGCGCACGCTCTGCGCGTATCCCAAAGAGCTGCTCTGCGCGCTGACGCTCAGGCAGATCCTTTGATCCCAGAGGGAAAGGAGAAAAGCGCAGCGCCTGCGCACAGTTTAAAAGAAAAGCGCTCCGTACGCGGCAAAAGGATGCCAAAACCGCGTTCAGAGCGCTTTATATGATCGCTGTGAGATCCATGGGGTTCCTGTGTCTTTTGCCATCTATACGCCGATGTGCACATCAGCCGTCGCCTTTTCGCGCTGATCGCCTATGATCGCCTCCGCCGCGATCACGTAATCGCCGTCCGGAACAGGCATTCCGTCCGCGCCGCATCCGTCCCAATAGAAGGAATTGGTGGAGCGGGGCGATGGGCGGGTGAGCTGGCCTTGTGCGAGGCGGCAGACCATCCGTCCGTCTGCGTCAAACACGGAGAGTGTGAGCTCGGCGGGCACGGTGAGCAGCACCTGTATGGAAAGCTCGGCGGGGCGAGTGAGCGTGTTGGTGGCTGTGATGGACAGCGGCTGTTCCGGCGCTTCGCCCTGTACGGCAAAGAGGTGCTCAGAGCATAGGAGCAGTTCGTTTCCGGTGACGGAGAACACCTGCAGCATGATGTAGCCGCTGTCCTGCGCTGTGACGCCGGGGAGTGTAAGCTCGCGCGATTTTCGGCCCGGCTGCAGCATATCGTTCCCGTCGCCCTGATCTAAGAACGTCTGCGCGTCATCCCACATCCAACCGGTTGCGCCATACTCGACCAGCCGATATTGCACGGCACACGCCTGTGTCACCGTAAATGAAAAATCGAGTGTCGGGTTGTCAGCAGGGAGTAACGAAGCGCCATATGTGAAACCCGTCAGGGGGCTTGAAAGCACGGTATCCCGCGCGATAGGAAGTGTCAGCGCGTCCGGGCACGCGGAGAGCAGCTGGCTTGAAGAGGAGGGCACGGCGGAGAGCAGATAGCGATGCATCTCGCGCAGCGTCAGCGTGCCGTCTTTGTTTTCGTCTGCCTCGACCGTACCAAATAGACCTAGGCCGTTGGCGAACGCGGAGGCGAAATAAGAGACCGCGCCGGTTGAAAGACGGTTGCTGTCATAATACCAGCCAGCCTCCTGCCCGCCGGCGGAGGTGAGCACGTGGAAGCTCGGATCGGCGAGGAAAGGGGAAACGGCGTTGACCAGCGGCGCGCGCACGCCGGGGAGCATGCCGCGCAGCGGAATATCATGCCCGATCAGTGCGCCGGAATAGCACGCGTCCAGGATCAGCAGTTTTTCGCCCTGTATGCCGGCGAACAGATCATAGAGCTGCTGTCCGGAGAGCAGTGTCTCCTGTGTGCCGTCGGACAGCAATAGACAGACGCGTTCCTCCTCCGATGCGGACAACACACCATGCGTGCAGAGATAGAATATGGAAAGATCGGACGTCTCGGCATCGCCGAATGTGTTCTCTATCGCGTTTTGAAGCGCCTGCTGCGTGCCAAGCGTGCCGTCCTCGATGGACAGAACGCGAAGGGCTGGATTTGCACCTAACAGCGCGGAACCGATCATCTGAAGATTGCCGGAGCTTGCGTAGCCCAGATCGGTTTGAGAGACGAAATCCGTACAGCCGACGAGAAGCGCGCGCGTCTGTGCATGGGCCAAGGCGGGCATCAGCAGCACCAGCGCCGTCGCAATGAGCAGTCGGGTGATCTTGCGCACGTTTCGCCCTCCTTTCTGTCGTACAGTGAAGCGCTTTGAAACGCCTTCAAATCGCTCTATTCTATAGACGCACAAATCGCGGAAAAATTTCACTTTTTTTGAAGAATTTTGAAAAAAATTTTGTCCTTTCCCGCGGCGCGCGCTGTACGCGCAAAACGCGGGACCGTATGCGTCTCTTATTGTATCGTCTTTTTGAAAGGAAAGCAATATGCGTGGCGGGGATATCGCTTTTTTGCCGCTTTTTTGCCCCATTTGTGACAAAAAGACATATCGTCCGTGCCGCAAAAAAGAACAGCCGCGTTTCATGCGGCTGTCCCGATGTGACTTGTCTTTAACTGTGAAAGCGTTTTTTTGCGGCTTGTCGATATCAATACATGCCGCCCATGTCGCCCGCCGGCGCGGCTGGCGCGGGGTTCTTTTCGGGCAGATCCGCGACCAGCGACTCGGTTGTAAGCACGATGGCCGCGACGCTCGCCGCGTTTTGAAGCGCGCTGCGGGTGACCTTCGTCGGGTCGATGATGCCGGCTTCCGTCATGTCTACGAACTGGTTGTTCAGCGCATCATAGCCATAGCCCGGTTTCTCGGCGCGTTTGATCTTTTCGACGACAACGCTGCCCTCCATGCCGGCGTTTTCCGCGATCTGGCGAACCGGCTCCTCCAGCGCGCGAAGCACGATCTGCACGCCGGTCTTCGCATCGCCCGTGTATTGATCGAGCAGCGCTCTGACGTTCGGCAAGACAGCGAGCAGTGCCGTGCCGCCGCCGGGGACGATGCCCTCTTCGACAGCCGCGCGGGTCGCCGCGAGCGCGTCCTCAATGCGCAGCTTGCGCTCTTTCATTTCGACCTCTGTCGCCGCGCCGACCTGGATGACCGCGACGCCGCCGGCCAGTTTCGCCATGCGCTCCTGCAGTTTCTCGCGGTCATAATCGGACGTCGTTTCGCCGATCTGCGTGCGGATGGACGAGATGCGCGCCGCGATCTCCTGCGGGTTGCCGCCGCCCTCGACGATGGTGGTGTTGTCCTTGTCCACCTTCACCTGGCGCGCGGAACCGAGCATGTCGATCGTCGCGGTCTTCAGCTCAAAGCCGAGCTCCTCGGAGATGACCTGGCCGCCCGTCAGTATGGCGATATCCTGCAGCATGGCTTTGCGGCGATCACCGAATCCGGGCGCCTTGACCGCCACGCAGGTGAATGTGCCGCGCAGTTTGTTGACGACCAGCGTGGCCATCGCTTCGCCCTCGATGTCCTCGGCGATGATGAGCAGCTTGCGGCCGGACTGCACGACCTGCTCCAGCAGCGGAAGGATCTCCTGAATGTTCGAGATCTTCTTGTCGGTGATCAGGATGTACGGGTTGTCAAGCACTGCCTCCATCTTGTCGGTATCCGTGGCCATATAGGCGGAGACGTAGCCGCGGTCAAACTGCATGCCCTCGACGATCTGCAGATTCGTCTGCATGGTCTTGCTCTCCTCGACCGTGATGACGCCGTCCTTGCCGACCTTGTCCATCGCCTCGGCGACGAGCTTGCCGATGGTCGGATCGGACGCGGAGTTGGCCGCGACGTTCTCGATGGCCTGATTGTCGCTGACCTCGACGGACATCGCCTTGAGGCCTTCGACAGCCGCGTTTGTCGCCGCCTCGATGCCGTTGCGCAGGATCATCGGATTCGCGCCGGCAGCGAGATTCTTGAGGCCCTCGCGTATGATCGCCTGTGCGAGCAGCGTGGCGGTCGTGGTGCCGTCGCCTGCCACGTCGTTCGTCTTCGTGGCGACTTCCTTGACGAGCTGCGCGCCCATGTTCTCAAACGCGTCCTCCAGCTCGATCTCCTTGGCGATGGTCACGCCGTCGTTGGTGATGAGCGGCGAACCGAACTTCTTGTCCAGCACGACATTGCGGCCCTTGGGGCCCAGGGTGATCTTGACGGTATCTGCCAGCGCATTGATGCCGCGCTCCAGGGAACGACGTGCATCCTCGCCGTAAATAATCTGTTTAGCCATATCGATTTCCTCCTCATTCAAAATGCATCTTTATTTTATTATTTTATTTCATCGCGTAGCGCCATAGCGCGATCGCCGCATGCGACAAATCGGTCTTTTGTCACTCGATGATCGCGAGGATGTCGCTCTGCCGGATGATCTTGTATTCCTCGTCGTCGATCTTGATCTCGGTGCCGGCGTACTTTGAGTAGACGACCTTCTGGCCAACCTCAACTTGCATGGTGACTTCCTTGCCGTCGACCACACCGCCAGGGCCTACCGCGATCACAGTCGCGTACTGCGGCTTTTCCTTCGCGCTGGACGTCAGGATCAGTCCGCTCTTCGTGGTTTCTTCCATCTCCGCGTCTTTGATGACCACACGGTCAAAAAGTGGCTTCAAGCTCATTGTATAGACCTCCTTTATTTTGCTGCCATGGCGTAAAACATGGGACTTTGCCGTGACTTTCTGGTTTGTTAGCACTCTTAGTAGATGAGTGCTAAAAGCAAGATATACTATACGCAGGAAAGGCAAATCAGGCAAGACCGAAATTTTAGTGAATTTTTGAAATAACTTCGATATTCAGCTGAATTTTGAAAATACATCATTATTTCTGTATTTCACTTCAATTTTTGAGAAATTTCGTTGGATTTCATTGATCATATGGCGTATGGGGATTTTTCATGATACAATCAGGCGTCAGGAGGCGCATATGGACGGGAATCGGGGGGAGGAGCTTGTCGCGCGCGCGTCCTTTGCGCGGCAGCTTCTCGCGTGGTACGACGCAGGACACAGGGATCTGCCTTGGAGACGCACGCATGACGCGTACAGCATATGGGTTTCGGAGATCATGCTCCAGCAGACGCGCGCGGAGACGGTTGTTTCCTATTATGAGCGTTTTATGGCGCGCTATCCCACGGTGCGTGATCTGGCCGCGTCAGACGAGGAGGAGCTGCTGAAGCTCTGGGAAGGACTGGGCTATTATGCCAGGGCACGAAACCTGCTTCTCGCATCGCGCCGTATCGTCGAGATACATGGCGGTGAGCTTCCGCGAAGCGTCGAGGCGCTTCGTGCGCTGCCGGGGATCGGCGCTTATACGGCGGCGGCCATCGCGTCGCTCGCCTATGGCATGCCCGTCGCTGCGGTGGACGGGAACGTCGAGCGCGTGCTCTGCCGGTTTGACGCGGTGACGGACTGCGCGAGTGATCCGGCTGTGCGCAGGCGCATTGAGACGCGCGCGCAGTCGCTCATACCGCGCGAGAGGCCGGATGGTTTCACGAACGCCATGATGGAGCTGGGCGCGACCGTCTGCACGCCCAAATCCCCTGCCTGTGCGCTGTGTCCGCTGCGTGGGAGCTGTCAGGGCTACAAGGCGGGCATCGCGCAAACGCTTCCGGTCAAGGCGAAGAAAAAGCCGCAGCGCGTGGAACGCCGCGCCGTGCTTCTGGTGCTTGCGGAGAATCGCGTGCTCGTGATCAAGCGAAAGGAGAAGCTGCTGGGCGGCCTATACGTTTTCCCGAACATGCTGCACGAGTGCGAGACGAGCGATCCCGCAGCGCTATGCGCGTATCTGCAAAGGATGGGCGTGCACGCCGCGTACGATGCGCCGCTGGGCAGCGCGAGGCATGTGTTCACCCATCTCGTCTGGGAGATGGACGTGCATGCGTTTTTGTCTGAGGACTGCGCGCCGGTTCAGGAGGGGAGATGGGTCTCTCGCGAGGAGCTTTCAGCGTTGGCCATGCCAACGGCTGTCGCGCGCGCGAGGACGCTGGCGGATCGAATGCTCGTTTCGGCAACGTGATCTTTGAAAACATTCCATCCATCATGGGAACCCTAAAATCCAAATCGTGCGAAAAGGGAGACGCAAACGCTGTGAATGAAATGAGTCTGTCATCACACTATGCCGTCAAAGCGCTCGCGGACAGCGATATTCCGGCGGCACTCGCGCTCTGTAAGAGCAATCCGCAGTTCTACGCACACTGTCCACCGCCCCCAAGCGAGGAGAGCATTCGCCGCGCTAGGGTCGCGCTGCCGCCGCGCAAGCAGCTTCAAGATAAGTATTACCTCGGTTTCTGGGACGGCGAAGCCCTCGTCGCGCTGATGGATCTGATTTTGCGCTATCCGAACGAGCAAACAGCGTTCATCGGCTTTTTCATGGTGGACGCGCGTGATCAGGGGCGGGGCGTCGGTTCGGCGATCGTCACGCGGGTGCTTTCGCGTCTTTCGGAGAAATTCAGCGCCGTGCGGCTTGGCTATGTGCGCGGCAACGAGCAGAGCCGGCATTTTTGGGAGAAGAACGGCTTTACGCCCACAGGCGTGATCGCGCGCGAGGAACGCTATGATATCGTCATCATGCAGCGCGCGCTTGGCGGCGAAAACGATGTCGCAGCGGGCATTTAGATCGCGTGAAGTCGTCAGAGCAGCTGCATTTAAAGATTTTTTTGCAGCATTTCATTGATATTTTCATCGCCTTAGATGATGGTCTCATCGTCAACTGCGCGGAAGGGTGCAAAGCATGTTCTGTCAGGTCATTGTAGACATCGCGCACGAGGATGTCGATCACGTGTTCACCTATCGCGTCCCGGAGGGCATGCGCCTTTGCCCGGGCATGCGCGTACATGTGCCGTTTGGACGAATGCGCGGCGTCGAGGGCATCGTCGTCGATATGACGGATGAATGCGATCTGGCGCCGGAACGCGTGCGCGATGTTGTTGACACATTGGAGGACTATCCCGCTGTGCTGCCCGCGCTGCTCGATCTCGCCATGCAGATCAAGCGGACATCCTTTTGCACGCTCACACAGGCGCTGCGGCTCATGTATCCTGCACAGATGCGAGGGGAACGCATCGCGCCCATGACGCGTGAATTTGCCGTGCTGACCGTCGAACCGGACATCCGCGCTCAGATCATCGCATCCCAGAGGCGCGCACCCAAGCGGGCAGCAGTGCTGCGCGAATTGGCAGCCGCGCCGGGAGGGGAGCTCGCCACACAAGAGCTGCGTGAGCGCCTGGGGGACTGCCGGGCCCCACTCGCCGCGCTTGAAAAGATGGGCTTCGTGCAGCTGACAAGGCGTGAGGCGCTGCGCAGCCCGTATGGACAGATGGAAAGCCTCGCCGCGCGGGATCCTGAGTTGACGCGACAGCAGCGCGATGTGCTCGCCACACTTCTGCCCGCTGTGGAGGCGGGAAGCGGTGCGTTCCTGCTCTACGGCGTGACCGGAAGCGGCAAGACCGAGGTGTTCATTCGCGCGGTTCGCAGGGCCGCACAGCTCGGCAAGACGTCCATCGTGCTGGTGCCTGAGATCGCGCTGACACCGCAGATGGTGAGCTGGTTCCGCTCGCGCTTTGGCGAGGACGCCGCCGTGCTGCACTCGCGCCTTACGCCGGGCGAACGCTACGACGAGTGGCGGCGCATACGTCGCGGTGACGCGCGCGTGGTCATCGGTGCGCGCTCGGCGGTGTTTGCGCCTGTTGAACACCTCGGGATCATCATCGTGGACGAGGAGCACGAGCAGAGCTACATCTCCGACAATACGCCGCGCTATGATGCGCGCGATATCGCACAGATGCGCTGTGAGCGCGAGGGCGCCGCGCTGTTGCTGGCCAGTGCCACGCCGAGCATGCGCTCCTTTGCGCGCGCGGGCAGGGGGGATTTGACGCTGCTTGAGATGCCCAGCCGTGTCAACAACCGTCCGCTGCCCACGGTGCACATCGTCGACATGCGCGAGGAGCTGCGCCAGGGCAACCGCTCGGTCTTTTCCGGCGCGCTGGTCAACGGCTTGCACGCCTGCCTGAACGCGGGCAAACAGGCGATATTGTTCGTCAACCGGCGCGGCTACGCGGCATTTGTCTCCTGCCGGAGCTGTGGCTATGTCGTCACGTGCAGCCACTGCGATGTTTCAATGACCTATCACAGTCAGGAGAACGTGCTTCGCTGCCACTACTGCGGGGCGGAGGTGCCTGTGCCCACATCATGCCCGTCCTGCGGCAGCACGTACATCAAGCAATTTGGCGTCGGTACGCAGCGCGTGGAGGGCGAGGTCAACCGACTGTTCCCCGGCGTTTCGACGCTTCGCATGGATCTTGACACCACATCGACGCGCGACGCGCACGAAAAGCTGCTTTTGAAATTCCGTCGGGGCGACGCGCGCGTGCTCGTCGGGACACAGATGATCGCCAAAGGGCTCGATTTCCCCAACGTGACGATGGTTGGCATCGTCGCGGCGGATGCCATGCTTCGTCTGCCGGATTTTAGGTCGGCTGAACGGACGTTTCAACTGCTGACGCAGGTCGCGGGCAGGGCGGGCCGCGCGGACAGCCCAGGCGAGGTTTTCCTGCAGACATATGACCCGGATCACTACGCCATCACAGCGGCGAGCCGTCAGGATTACCGCGCGTTTTACGAGGAGGAGATGCGCCGTCGCCGCCGCATGCGCTACCCGCCGTTCACGATGATCGCGAGGCTGCTTTATGAGGCGGATGCAGAGGAGGACGCGAGCACAGCCGCACAGTCCGCGCTGCGTCAGATGGAGGCGTTCTTTGAAAAGCGCGCCTACCTGCGCAAGTACGTTTACGCGCTTCGCGCGATGCCCTGCCCAATCCGCCGCATACGCGAAAAGAGCCGTTGGGAGATGACGCTCAAGATCGTCGATTTGCCCGTCTGCCAGGACGCGATAGGCAAGATGAGCGAGATCGCGCAGATCCCATCCCCGGGCGTCTCCTGCGTCTGTCAGGTGAACCCGTCTAGCATGACGTGACGTTCCGAAAGGGACGGCGCAATTTCCACAAAACCTGTTTGAATCGGGCCGTTTTGCCGCAGAACAGAAGCGCCTTTGCGGGAAAAATGACGGAACGATTCGAAAAAAAGCCGGAAGGCGGCTGTAAGCAGGCGCGATCGGCAACAATCAAGCCTTTTGAAGCGTGCCGAGATCAAGGCGGTTACGCGGGGCAGAGGTGTCCAAATGAGGCATTTGATCATGCTCATAAAAGAAAATCGTCCATTTAAACGATTGTACTTTACAAAATAAGGAATTTGCAGGATAACTTATGAAATATCTCAAACGACTCTTGCAAAAAAAGTGGAGGATTGATATAATTACGCTACTTGAAATGGAGCTATAAGAGGCTCGTTAAATGGAGGAGTGCGCGATGCGCAACGAAGGAACGGAACGTTTTGTGATCGTCGCGCCGCAGGCGACTGCTGCTCGGCTCAAGGGAATCCTCGCCGCGGGGGGATTTACGCCGGACTGCGTGTTTGAGAGGGGCGAAGAGGCGGTTTCTGCGCTTCAGGAGTCTGGCGCGCTCGTGGTGACGATTTGGAAGCTGGCAGATATGACGGGCGCGGAATTGGCCTCGCGCTTGGGCGATGACAGCGACGTGCTGATGATCGTGCCGCAGGATTTTTCGGAAGTGCCGGGGAGCAATGTGGTGACGCTGCGCAATCCGATCAGTCCGGACGTATTGATACAGGCTGTGCGCATGCTGCACTATTGCCGCGTGCGCATGCGTGCGCTGCATGAAAAAGCCGACATGCTCGAGCATATGCTGGAGGATCGAAAGCTGATCGATCGGGCAAAGGGCAGGCTGATGGACTCCCTGCACATCAGCGAGGCGGAAGCCCATCGCCGCATTCAGAAGCACAGCATGGACACGGGTCGGCGTATCGCGGATGTGGCCAGGGAGATCCTGGAAGTGGAGCATGTAGCCGCGGTATGACGGTGAAAAAATAGAAGCCGGTGATGTGTCGTCATCGGCTTTTTGTGTGCGTCCGGCGACGCACGTTTCTAGCAGGAGAAAGACCCGAATCCGTCCGGAAGCGGGAAGGATACAGTAAAAGGCAAGGAGTCCAAGTTAACGCGGAATCCGCAGGAAGCCGGATGCGGGAGAAGATACTAATCCCGCGGACAAGCCTCTGACCTGACGAACAGAAACCCTATACAGGCTGTAAGCGAGGGTAAGGCCGCGCCACAAGTCGAAGCCCACAGCTACACGGAATCGCTCGCAGTAAAACAGGTAGCGGTAGGCCGGGTCATCTAGCGGGCCATCGCGCGGGACGCACCGCGAAAGAGCAAGGAATACCTGGAAGCGGG
>CAYUZP010000041.1:11929-13466 GCA_964449655.1 uncultured Oscillospiraceae bacterium | reverse complement strand
CATTGACGCCAGGATTTGTGACCGCATATGTCCATATGAAACCCGTGATTTTGTTCAAAAATGCGAAAAAGGCATCATCATCTAACATGCCCTGAACATCTTTGTTTTGCATAAAATACACAGAGACAAAGTATGTCCACATTCCATTTGGAGCATAATTCAACACAAACAGTCTACGCAAAACGCGCTGAGAGAACCTGTCCTTATCCTGATTGGAAATATCTTCCCAAAATTCAGCCAACGTCATTAAATCTGTAAAGGTTTCCTCACTTTTTAAAATCGCATAACCGTCCTGCTCATAAAACTTCCGCAAGGCCTCGGTTGTCGATGACTTGATTCCCATCTTAGCGCGGACGAAATACATATACCTCGTAAAAAGTTCGTCCATCGGTGTCCCGCTAATGGGATGAAAAATTTTCTCACAAAGTTCCTCCAGATATTTCCACTTATTGATGAAATCATCCTTGGTTCCTAAGCCAGAGTAAAACTTATAAAACTGAGCCTTAAAAATATCCGCATCGGCAAGCGGCTTTCCGCGATCATTTAAGGTGGAGAAAATGGTAAGCGCCGTATCTTGCGAATCGGCCTCAATCGGCAACAGCACGCAGTTGTTCATCATACGAGTGGGCAGATAAGCAAAATACGTCGGGAAATTACTCAGAAATTCCTCTATGCGCTTTTGAAAGAAGCGGTAATTTTCAGCATATTGGCTCTTTTTGCTGGCATCTGCTATGCCGCTACTTAGAATTTCTAAAAACTCATCCTTATCCTTGTCCGTTGCGACTTCAGAATCGATTTTGAGCTGCTGCATATTCGGCTCACCGAATTCATTCGTTTTCCAGAGACATTTCTCTATATTTTCCTTTGTGGAAATAGAGGCTTTATCCTGCATATGGCCGAACTTGGCATAAAAAGCGCGAAGCAACAACATCAGCGTCGTAAGGCGTTGTTGTCCGTCAATGACCTCCATCTGGCCCTTCTCATTCTTAAATGTAACGATTGGTCCGAGAAAATACTCGCTGTTCGTATCGAATTCAGTGCGTCCATCGTCTGGAATAGAAAAGGAAAAGATGTCATCCCACAGTGTCTGACATTCCGTTTCGCCCCACGCATAGGGGGCGCTGATAATCCGGAATCAGGAAATCAGACTGCTTCGCCTGAAACAAATCCTTTATTGTCTTTTGTTCAACATTCAGTTTTGACATCACTATATCCCCCCTTATTAATCGCTTTTTCCATCAATGCCTTATCAGTCCCAAGTTTATCGCGCCATTTATCGATGGACATCACTCGTTGACCCATGCTTTTCTGATTCGGAAATCATCCCAAACATCAATGTGCACCATTCATTGAAAATTGCAAGAGCAAGTGGGACATCCTACGGTAGAAAACCAAAACGAAAAGCCTAAGCCTAGGACAAATCCATCGTGTCAGATTTGAGCGAGATTGCCACAGCTTTCGTTCTTATCCGCCGTTCAGCAAATCCATCGCAGCCCGAAATCCTCGTCTGTGTATGCCTAAGTCCACTTTAGGAAAA
>CAYUZP010000041.1:4504-11829 GCA_964449655.1 uncultured Oscillospiraceae bacterium | reverse complement strand
GTCCTGCAATCATCACGAAAGCGTGAAAGGGCATCACATGAAGGTTGCTTTGCATTTGTACACGCTGCCCTGTGCATTGACTTGCCTGTGAAGATACGAAGAGCGATGATTCTTCACTCACTCGCGACAAATAGATTCCTCATTTCCTGTGTGAAGCTGGTACTGTTTAAGCAATCGCTGTATGTGAGCTTTTGCCGCGCGCTGCGAATCCTGCAGGCTGCTCAGATCCTGCATGGTATCGCCCATCAAGCCGACAAACTGGCTGACCTTGAGACCCAGCGCGTCTTGCATATCCCTGTCTGATCCCCGTGGCGCTACGAGATAGTAGCAGAGGATCGAATCCGCTTGCCCCATCCTGTGCGCACGATCCTCTGCCTGCGAATGCACAGCCGGAGACCAATCCAGTTCGCCAAACACGACGCATGTCGCTCGCTGCAGGTTCAGTCCGGCGGCGGACCGCAGCGAAATGACGCAGAGCGATGTCTGTCCGCCCATGAACTGTTCGACGGAACGCTCTTTTTCATCGGTGTTTTCGCGACCCGTAATAAACACGGGTTTGTATGCGGAAAGCTCTTTTTTATAAGCATCCATGACCGCATGATGATGCGCAAAGAGCAGCACGCGTTCACCGTTGTCAAGAAGCGCGCGCACAAACGCAGCGACAAACGGCGCTTTTGCGATACCCGTCGCTTGCCTCTCTCCACGGCTGATCTGTTCCTCCAACAAGGCACGCTCGCGCGCCTCCGGATGCATCGTGCTGAGATGGCCGAGCAACTCCATCACAGGATGCATCAGCTCGCGATATACCTTATCGTCCATGTCGATCTCCTGAACCAAGCGGCGCTTGGGCGGCAGTTCGCGCAGCACTTCCTGCTTCGTCCTGCGCAAAATCAACCCTTCTCGGCGCAGATGATCGCCTAGAAGCGCTGGATCACGCACGATATTGTTCCCGTATCCGTCGCACCACTGTCGCGTGAAGCTTTCCCAGTCTCCTAGGCAGTGCAGATCGAGTATGTTGACGATGTTCCATATCTCCGCACCGCGATTATAGATCGGTGTGCCGGACAGACCGATCACGCGTTCACAGCTTTCTGCCAGCAAGCTCGCAGCGGAGTATTTCTCCGTGCCCGCATGCCGAAGTTCCTGCATCTCATCAAAAACGACCGCGCGAAATCCCATCTGCGGCAGAGCCTGCTTCCATCCGCGAAGCAACAGATAGTGAATGATATAGATATCTGCTTCAGGAGGGGTATATGGTTTGAGTCCCAACAGCACACAAATGCTTGGTTCCTTTCCATTGACTCTCAAAAAGCGCCGCGTTTCTGCCACCCAGTTGCGCATCAGATGAGATGGCACGACAATCAGCGCAGGCAGGCACTGTGTGCTCGCGAGGCAGGATAGCGCCTGTACGGTCTTTCCGAGACCCATTTCATCGGCCAACAACGTGCGCGGATTGCTCAACAAAAAAGAAAGCCCCTCTTTTTGAAAATCGCGCAGTTCACCGCAGAACGACCCTGCGGGTGGCGTGCAGCGCGCGGGGATTTGACTGGCCTGCGCGCGTTCTAGGGCATATTGACGCGCCTGGTCGATCGATTTTTCCCAAAGCGGACGATCCCGCGCGGCAATCTCCAAAGGATAGCGCAGCATCAGCCAGTTGACATCGCCGATGATGCGTCTGTTCGCTGTAAATCGGACCTCGCCTCTTCGACGTTCACTGCCCGGAAATAAGCGCGTCGCCAGCTCAGTCACACAGGGTTCACCTTTGATCGTCCAACACTTGCTCTTTCTGTTATAAGAAAGCATGCCGTAACGATGCCCGCGCGCAGGCGGCTCCATCAGGTAGCCCGGAAGCATCGCGCTATCGTCGCGTTCCTGTGAGCACTCATCATGAAGATCATCCATATCACAGCACCTTGAACGATTATTCGTCTCTCATGGCAGGCTGATACCCCACAAGCGTTCCAGTCCGATCATCGTCACGCGCTTACCAGCGATTGTCTTAGGCATGTTGACAGCGCGCGGCGCAACGATCACGATCTCTAAAACCTGCTCACAAGCCGCATATCGCGCGATTTGTGCGCGAAGTGCACTGGGTACTGGGCGATTCTTTTTGATCTCGACGCCGACGCCTTCGACCAAAAAGTCGATTCTGCAATGTTGACCTAACCTTGCTTCATGCTGTGCGTGCAGCCCTGCGTGCGCAAAAGCCTCTGCCACCAGGGTGTGCAGCTCATCCTCTGAGCACAGCGCACCACAGCGAACGGTTTCAAGCGCGCGCATAACACGATCATACGGTTGTCCCTCATCCCATGTTGTTTTCATGTTCATCTCTACTTTCACAGCGCATCGCCCATGAAGCGAGGATATTCGACACTTCATCTTCAAGCGTGAACGCACTTTGCGTTCAACAGCTTTCTATGTTTTCTTGAAGATGATGAAACAACATCAAATCCCCTTCAGCCACGCGCACGATGGCTTCCTCTTGAGTGACGACATTGCTCATGCCAAGCGGATAATCGCTCGTCAGCGTCGCGCTTTCCAAAGGATAAAAGAAGCCTCTCAGCGTCACACCGCCAGCACTGCCCAGTGGGAGCAGCGAAACCGTGTCCCCCTTTGCGCCGTATAGCCTCTTTTCGCCGTCAACCCGCTCGATGGTCATGTGCTCGCTCTCCATACGCGCTGAAACACCACGCCTGTGCGCGCGAACGAGCAACATCAAATTGGCCAGCGCATGATCGAGCCGACCGCCTAGCGCGCCAAGCAGCACGATCTCGTTCGCACCTTGACCTATCGCCCAATCGAGTGCATCGACGCCGTCCGTGTCGTCCTTGATGCGGTTGAGCCGCCTCTGTGGCACATGCATCGCATACTGCGCAAGCACATCCGGCGCAACAGAATCCATATCACCGATAAGAAGATCAGGCATGAGCGTTGTTCCAACAAACGCCTGCAAGCCGCTGTCTGCCGCGATCACCAAATCGCTGCTATGCGCAGCCTTTTGAAGAAGCGCGCTGCCCGGTTTATCACCGCCCAACACAATCAACGCCCGCATGTCATCGTCTCCCGCATGATCGTTTCTTTCAAAGCTTTGGGATCCCGCGCATGGAAAAAACCTGTCCCCATCACCAAAACGTCCGCACCAGATCGAACAATGCGCACCGCATTTTCCAATTTGATGCCGCCATCCACTTCAAGCCTCACAGAGCGCCCAGCTTTTGCTATCATTTGCCGCAACACGGGCAGCTTTGCGACGCACTCCTCACGCAAATTCTGTCCGCCCAAACCTGGCTGAACCGTCATCACCAGCACCAAATCGCAAAGCGGCAGCAAGTCGCCGACCGCCTCCGGTGCTGTCTCGGGATTCAGTGCGATGCCCGTCTTTACACCGAGATTCGCGATGGCCTTGAGCGTCCGCGCGGGATCGTCAGCCGCCTCAACATGGACGGAAATCAGATCAGCACCCGCTTTTGCAAACGTTTCGATATAGGCCATCGGGTGTTCCAGCATCAGATGCACGTCGAGAAACAGCTTCGTCCTTTTTCGTGTCGCCGCAACGAAATCCGGACCAAAGCCGATATTCGGCACAAACGCGCCATCCATGTTGTCCAGATGCAGCCAGCGCACGCCTGCCTCTTCCGCTCGCGCGATCTCCGCGCTGAGGTTTAGAAGATCTGCGCCTAATACCGACGGCGCCAGCTCGATCATGTGTAACGCCCCTTCCAATTCTCTCTCACTTCACCGAGCAGTTGCCGGTAACGCTCCCAGCGCGCACGGTTCAATTCGCCTCTGTCTACCGCAGCGTGCACCGCGCATCCCGGTTCCCTGTCATGCAGACAAGGCTGAAAGCGGCAGGAACTCGCCAGTGCGTTGTATTCTGGATACGTCTGCGCAAACGCTGCCGGCTCTAGATCATCTTCCCATTCAAGCAAGCTGAACCCCGGCGTATCGAGCACCATCATGCCGTCAAAAGACATCATTTCTGTGCGGCGCGTCGTGTGCCGCCCACGTTCAGTCTTGCGACTCAGCTCACCTGTCTCCAGTTCAAGCCCGAAGAGCGCGTTGAGCAGTGAGCTCTTGCCGACAGCAGACTGACCGGCGAGACAGGTCACGCGGCCGCGCATATCTTGGCGCAATATGTCGATGCCATCGCCTGTCCGTGCGCTGACACGATATACACGAAGGGGCGTTCCGCTGTACTCCTTTTCGAGTTGAAGGGCGAGCGCATCGCCTAAGTCGATCTTGTTGACGCAGATCGCTGGGGTCATGCCGCCCCGACTTGCGCGCACGATCAGCTTGTCGCAAAGCAGCAAATCTGGCTCTGGCACGATCGCCATCACGAGCATCAGCATATCGACATTGGCGACGCTGGGCCGCACCAGCTCGCTCTTTCGCGGCAGGATCTCCTCAAGCCAGCCGTCCTCCTCGCCTTGTCCCGGCGTAAAACGCACATGGTCACCGACGAGCGGCGCTCCCTGTCTGCGCAGTTTCTTCTGAGCGCGAAGGGTGTATTCACGCCCGTCTTCATCGCTAAGCACCGTGTAAAAACTGCCGATGCCCCGCATGATGCTTCCCGTCATAATTCTCCTATCCCGCATGATCTGTGAGGGTATCGTTTTATGGAATTCAATGATTACATATCTAATTGAATGATTTCATAGGAGTGGCCATACGCAATTTGGCAGAAAATGGGCTACTCTCCTATCTCTTTGGATGGATAGTTCAACGAAAAGCGACAAATCACTGCAAAACAGCTGTCGCCTCGCTCCTAAAATTCCCATCGAGATACACGCGCCAAGTCATCACGCCGCTCGTCTCGCTGCGCAGCAGCACATTGAGGACGATTTCCCCGGGTTCCGTCTGATTGGCAGCATACATCTCAGTCTCATTTCCCTCTCCATCGACGAGGGTAACGCGTACATGGACGCCTTCAGGCGGCACGTCGACCACCACGGAAACGGTTGCTGTGTAACGGCGCTTGTCATAATATCCGACGACAATCTCCACCTCGCTCTCTGGGAGCACCTCTGTAAACTTCTCCGGTGTCTGCACGAGTACAATGCCGTCTTGCCGCGTATCCTCGACCGTTTCATAGCTGATGAGACCATGCGTCAGCCCCAGTGATTCGATCTGTGAGATCGCTTCTTCCTGTCGCACTCCAACCAGTTCAGGCACGACGACGCATCCGCCGGAGACCTGCATATCGATGCTGCTGCCGATCATCGCGTTCTCGCCGCCCTGTGGATTCTGGCCGACGATCGTGCCACGCATCAACTCACTGATGATCGTTTCCACATCGCCGACCGTGAAACCCTGTGCTGTGATCGTCGACTCCGCTTCTTCTAGCGTCATGCCGCTTAAACGCGGCACGGGAATCTGCCCTGTACCCTGAGAGATGGTCACCAGCACAGTATCGCCGCGCCTCAGCTCCGTGTTCGCCTCTGGTTCCTGTCCGCTGACATAACCCTCAGGGCTGTCACTGTAGGCATAGACAAAACTCGGCTGCAGCCCCGCGGATTCGAGCATCCTCCCAGCTGTCACCTCGTCTAGCCCCTTGAGATCCGGCACGTTCGCGACGACAAACATCGCGCGGTATGCCCGCACACCCGTGACTGCAATCAACAGAACCACGACCAGCACGATGAACAGCATCATCAGTTCCCAAGCCATATCGCCCAGATGGACGCGCTTTCCGGCATGATTCCCATGTGTCTGCATGAAGCCGCCGTCGGGATGGCGCAGAGCGCGGCGCAGATCCCGAATCATATCGTCGGCGTTCTGGTAGCGATCCGCAGGGTTCTTTTCGAGCGCCTTTTTGACGATCATCGCTACGGCTGGGGAAACATCGGCCTCTTCTTCAATCGGCTTAGGATCTTGGATGATATGCATCATGGCGACGGAAACCGTCGTTTCCCCCTCAAACGGCACATGTCCGGCGAGCATTTCATAGAGTATCACGCCGACAGAATACAGATCGCTTGAGCTGGTCACAGGCTCTCCTCTCGCCTGTTCGGGTGAAAAATAGTGCACTGAACCCATGACGCTGCCATCCTCAGAAAGCGTCTTTGAGTCCACCATGCCTGCGATGCCAAAGTCACTGATTTTCAGCTGCCCATTGCGTGAGACCAATACGTTTTGCGGTTTGACATCCCGATGGATGATCCCGCGCTGATGTGCATGCGAAAGCGCCATCAAAATCTGAATTGCATAGCGTACAGCCTGCTCCTGAGGAATTCTCCCCTCGCGGGCGATCAGTTCCTTGAGCGTTGTACCGTCCACATAATCGATGGCAATATAGGATATACCACCAACCGAGCCGGAACCGATCAAATTGACAACATTGGGATGGTTCAGCCTGCCGCAGACCTCCGCTTCCCGCTGGAAGCGTTTTTTGTATTCCTCGTCATGTTCGTATTCCTCACGGAGAACCTTGAGCGCGACCGTTTGATGCGTCTTTAGGTCGAACGCGCGATAGACGATCGCCATGCCGCCGCTGCCAATGACGTCCTCAACGCGGAATCTGCGGTTGACGATTTTTCCGATCAATCTCGATTCCACGCGCCGTCCCCCTCATCGCGATAGACAATCAATGTGACGTTGTCCTTGCCGTCCGCGTCAAGCGCCTGATGAATCAAGCTGTCCGCAGCGGTGCTCAGGTCATACTTGCGTAGGGTTTTGGCGATCTGTGCATCGGTGACCATGGTATTTAGTCCATCCGTACAAAGCAGCCATATGTCCCCTGCTTGCGTCTGCGCGGCGAGCATGTCCGGCTCGTTGTCGCCCTGCGTGCCGAGCGCTCTTGTGATGATATTGCGTCGTGGATGGACGCGGGCTTCTTCCCGCGTGATCATCCGCGCGGTGACAAGCTCCTCGACGAGCGAATGATCCTGCGTGATCTGCTCAAACTGACGTCCGCGAAGGCGGTAGATGCGGCTGTCCCCAACGTGCGCGATATACATGAACTTCCCGCCACGCCAGAGCGCGGAGAGCGTCGTGCCCATGCCATCACATTCGTGGTGTTCCCGTGCGTGAGCCAAGATGGCCTCGTGCGCGCTGTGTACGGCTTCCCGCAGCGGCGTGATCCCAGCGGTGTTCTGTGAACAAACCATCTGCCTGATCATATCGATGGCAATGGAACTGGCAACCTCGCCCGCTCGATGCCCGCCCATACCATCGGCTACCGCATAGATGCCCCTCGCTTCGTCGTACCATGCTGCATCCTCATTCTGCGTGCGCACGTTGCCTACATGCGTCCTCATCACCGCCGCCACTGTCGTTCCCCTTTCCATCCCGCTGTAAATATCGCCTGCGGAGCTGACCGCAAGCGC
>CAYUZP010000041.1:0-4494 GCA_964449655.1 uncultured Oscillospiraceae bacterium | reverse complement strand
CGATATCGTCACCCATCTCTCGCCGACGGGTCACAGAGATGCCCGCTTCCTCTAAAGCACGCTGAAACGCCTCGACCTCACGCTCGCTTACACCCCTCAGACCGCGTTCAGGCACATCGTTGAGCGGGATCAGGTTGACGTGGCACTGCATGCCGTGCAGACGCTTTGCAAGCTCTCGCGCTTGCTCTGGTGACGCGTTGATGCCATGCACCAGCGCGTATTCAAAGATCACGCGACGTCCTGTCAGCGTGAGATATTCCCGACAAGCCTCGAGCGTTTCATGGATCGTATAGACCTTCGCGATAGGCATCAATTGCCGACGAACCTCATCGTTCGGCGCGTGCAGCGAAAGCGAGAGCGTAACCGGCAAGCCCTCGTGCGCGAAACGGCGCATCTGCGGAACTAAACCGCATGTCGACAGCGATACGCTTCGCATGCCGATATGCAGTCCGCCTTCCATGCGCAGGATACGCAAAAAGCGCACGACGTTTTCGTAATTGTCCAGCGGCTCGCCACTGCCCATCAGCACGACATTGCCCACATGAGACTGTCCATCCCGTGCGGCTAACACGGCATTCGCGCATATGATCTGCCCAAGCATCTCCGCGGCGGTCAGGTTGCGCGCGCAACCATCAAGAGACGATGCGCAAAACGCACAGCCCATCCTGCAGCCGACCTGCGTCGACAAACAGAGCGTATGGCCATATCGATACCGCATGAGCACGCCTTCAATGACTTGCCCGTCATAAAGCCTATAGAGCAGTTTGATTGTGCCATCGAACTTTGAAGTGATCGTTTCAAGCACGGATACCGGGTTATCCACACATGTATCGGTCAGGATTTGGCGCAGCGCCAAGGGCAGATTGCTCATTTTGTCAAAAGGGACGCCCCGATGCAGCCAGGAAAAAAGCTGCTTTGCGCGAAACGCGGGTTGATCCATCTCCTTTAAAAACGCCGTCAACTCTTCCAGCGTCATGCCCAGCAGTTCCGTCATACCGTCACCCTGCGCATTCTGCAGACGAAAAAGCCGTCTGTGCCATCCCTGTGCGCGAACATCTGCAAACCGAATGGGCCTTCCCTATGCGCAAGAGGCTCTGGCAACTCCGATGCCAATGATTCAACATGGTACTCAGTATGTTTTGCCAGAAATGCGCGAATCTGCTCCTCGTTCTCTTGGGGCAGGATTGAACATGTCGCGTAGACCAGCGCGCCGCCCACACGAACCATCGGCGCAACCGCATTCAGTATCGCCATCTGCGACCGCGTCAATTGCTCGACAGCATCCTCGTTGATGCGGTACTTGACATCCGGCTTCTCGAGCATCACGCCTGTGCCGGAGCAAGGCGCGTCGACAAGTGCCGCGTCGAACGTCATCGCCAGATCCGGTCGCGGTATGCTGGCATCGCGCACGACAGGGCGCACGTTATCCAGTTTCAGCCGACTGACCATGTTGCGGATCAGTTCAACGCGGTGCGGGTGTATGTCCCATGCGTGAACGCGGCCCGTGTCCTCCATCATCTCGCTGAGCACGGCGGTCTTTCCGCCCGGCGCGGCACATGCGTCAAGGATGTTCTGCCCTGGCTTTGCACCAACCGCTTTCGCCGCGATCACCGAACTTTCACCCTGAATGGTGAACAAACCGTTTTGAAACGCACGCAGGCGTGTCAAGTCGCCCGCATGATGAACCTTATACATGCCGGGCAGCAGTCCCGGTTCGAACTCGAATTCGTCATCAGCCAACAGATGACGCAGGCGCGCATCGTCGCAGCGCAGCGCATTCACTCTGATCGTCACAGGCCGCTCCTGCGGGCGATAACGCAGGATATCGAGAGCACCGCGCTCGCCATACGCACGGATTAGCATCTTCGTAAGCGCTTCGGGTGCGCTGAACATCACGGAAAGATACAACGCCGGATCATCCTCCGGCTTAGGCCAGAGCACCCGATCCTTTTCACGGATCATGTTGCGCAACACCGCATTGACCAGACCGGTCATCGCCTCCAGCCCCATCGCGCGCGTCAGGCTCACCGACTCGTCCACCGCCGCCATATCCGGCACACGATCGAGGTAGAAGAGCTGATAAGCGCCGATACGCAGGATCTCGCGCACAGTCGGTTCAAGCGCTTTGTCGTCTTTTAGATATTGATCGATCCGCCAGTCAAGCGTAAGACGATTTTCCAGCGTGCCATAGACAAGCGTCGTGACGAACGCCCGATCTCGCGGGCTCAATCTCGCCTGCGCCAGCCGCTTGTCCAGCGCAAGCGACGCATACGCATCCGATCGACTCACATCCAGCAGCGTTTCCAGCGCAACGCGACGCGGCGCGAGATTGATGCGTTTTTGCGCGCTGCGCTTAAACGACTGTTCCGACTCATGCCTGCAATCAGATCCGTTTTTCTCATGCGATCTGGTTTTTCCGTCCTCATGCGTTAGGCGTTTTCCATACTGCGCGGTGCTCCTGTCCTTTTTTGAAGTATGTGATTCGGTTCTTCGGCTATCCGCTGATGAACGTTTTACGCGGCTTGTGGTTCCTTCTTGTTTTCTCAGCGCGTGCGTTCCATATGACAACGGCTTTTCGCCATGATGAGACGTATCATCAGCGTGCGGCGCTTTCATATGCTCTTCGTTCAGCCTCGTCTCTTCGCTTTCTCCGCGTTTCCCGCTGTTTTCCGCCATACTCTACGCCCTTCCCAGACACACGCCTGTCTCGATGTGATGACCACGCAGGTATTCGATCGCGCGCATGCGCCTTGCGCCGGGCATTTGAATCTGTGTAAGCGCGATGTCCGCATCCGCGCATGAAACGATCAATCCGCGCTTTTCGTCCGCAGCGATGATGATGCCGGGCTCTCCGGTAGGGCTGTCAGCAATCTTGTGCACCTCGAAGAGCTTGATGGTTTCGCCATTCAGCGTCGTGAACGCGCCCGGCCACGGCGTCGTGCCACGCACAAGCAGATCGATTTCCCGCGCCGTTTGAGTAAAGTCGACGCATCCGAGCTCCTTGCTGAGCTTGGGTTCATAGGTCGCTTCGTCGGGATCCTGCGGTGTGCGTTTCAGCGTTCCGGCTTCGAGCGCGAAAAGGGTATCGACGAGCACCTGTGCGCCTAGCAATGCAAGCCGGTCTGTCAATTCTCCTGCCGTCTCGCGCGGACCAATGGGCGTCTCACGGCGCAGCAGCATGTCGCCGGTATCCATGCCCTTGTCGGTAAACATGGTCGTGATGCCTGTGATTTCATCTCCCATGATCAGGCTCCACTGTATAGGCGCGCTGCCGCGATGTTTGGGCAGCAGCGATGCGTGAACGTTGATCGTCCCCAACGGGGGGATATCGAGGATCTCCTGCGAGAGGATCTGCCCAAATGCCGCGGTCACCACAAGGTCAGGCGCAAGCTCGCGCAGCATTGCGACGCCTTCAGGGCGCTTGATGCGTTCGGGTTGAAATACCCGTACACCCGCCGCTGTGGCTGCTTCCTTGATCGCGCATGGGGACAGCTTGTGCCCGCGTCCGCTCGGTCTGTCCGGCTGACAGAACACGCCCACGACATCATCGCCCCGCTCGATCAGCGCTCGAAACGATGGCACAGCGAAGGCAGGCGTACCCATGAAAACAATCCTCAATTCTCTTTTTCCTCCGCATTTTCCTCGTCCTCGAAAACCTCGCGGGACATGATGTCCACATACATCTTTCCATCGAGGTGGTCCGTTTCATGCATGATGCAGCGCGCAAGCAGCGCCTCCGCCTCGATCTCAAACCACTCGCCATGACGATCCTGATAGCGCGCGCGCACCTTCATTGGCCGCTTGACCATGCCCTTGCGGCCGGGAATAGACAGACAGCCTTCGACGCCATCCTGCTCTCCTTCGGTTTCCAATATCACGGGATTGACCATCTCGATCAAGCCATCACCGCAGTCCATCACGACGACACGGCGAAGCACAGCGACCTGCGGTGCGGCCAGCCCAACACCTTTGGCGTTGTACATCGTTTCGGCCATGTCATCAAGAAGGCGCGCCAGCCTTTCGTCAAATCGATCCACCGGGCGGCTCTTCTTGCGGAGCAGCTCATCTTCGATGCATATGATTTTACGCAATGCCATAATGATCCTCTCTCTCTTTTCCTGCGATGCGATGCCTTCGCAGCCACGCAAGCACAGTTCCTCATGATCCATTTTATTATATCTCAATTTTTAACAAAATGGAAGTCACAAATATATCGCGTTCCGAAGTTTGACCATTTAAATAACAAAAGTGTCTCGAGGGATATTGAGAAAAGAAATCTGATTTTTTCAAACCAAGGGAAACATTGATTGAATCACGTTTCATCATGACAGAACCGTGCCTTTTAGTAAAATCATCATCAACCAACTTTCACAGATATTGAATACGCTCATCGCCAGATCAAGACCAAATGTGAAGAATTTCTTAAGGCACCACCGCACAATAGCGCTCTATGGAAACTAAGCAGAGGTTATGTTGGCATCTGCCCTGTTTTGT
>CAYUZP010000040.1:0-13585 GCA_964449655.1 uncultured Oscillospiraceae bacterium | reverse complement strand
CAGCGTAAACAGCTTAACGCGATACTCCATCCGCTCATCATTCGCCGGACGATGGAAGAGGTTGAGGCACACGACGCGCCGGATCAGCTCTCCTTCGCCGATGTACCGCTCCTGTTCGAATGCGGCATGGAGCACAGCTTTGACCGCGTCTGGGTCGTCAGCGCACCTCAAAACATACAAATTGCCCGTCTCTGTGCGCGGGACGGGCTCAGTGCGCTTGAAGCGAAGCAGCGCATTGACGCGCAAATGCCACAGGAAGAAAAGCTGCGTCGAGCAGACGCCGTGATTTCCACAGAAGGTTCTCTTGAATCCATACGCCTGCGTGTGCTCGCCCTGCTGGCCGCACCCGGGCAAAGGAGGAAGCCTTGACATGTCAACACCTACGCACCACAGAACTCCGCCTCCATATGACAGCACAATCGAATCCCCGCCTACAGAGCACAAGCCCAAACGCAGGAAAAAAGCCCTTGTTCTGCCTATGCCGCTACGGCTTTTGCTCATTTTCATCATCTCGACCGCATTGGTCACAGGGATGGTCATCGTCACGCGCGACTATCTCGCCCATCAGGAGGAGCGCCGTCGTCTTGAAGCAGAGGCCACCGAGCGCGCACAGCATCCGCTGTACTATGAAGATTTGATCACACAGTATTCCGGCGCGCAACATCTCGATCCATCGCTTGTAGCCGCAATCATACTGTGCGAATCGAGCTTTGACCCAAGGGCGGAAAGCCGATATGGCGCGCGGGGCCTGATGCAGCTGATGGAGGATTCAGCCGAATGGATTGCGGACAAACTGGGTGAAGGCGGCGATGGTTATTCCTTTGATAACCTCTACGATCCGACGACGAATATCCGCTATGGCACGTGGTATCTAGGCTATCTGGCAAAGCGATTTGATGGGGATGAGAAGAAGATCGTCTGTGCCTATCATGCCGGTCAGGGCAATGTCGACAGCTGGCTGAGCAAGCCGGAATACAGCCACGACGGAATCACGCTCGATGTCATTCCGACAGAGGACACCGCTGCCTATGCCTCACGCGTATTCCGCGCGCGCGACGTCTATCACAAATATTATTTTTCGGATGGAATGAACACGACGATTGCCGTTGATTAAGACGCTCGGCATAGTGACTTGAGCGGTGCAGACTGTCTCCCCCATACAAAAGCGATTTGTACGGACGATACGCCATACCCGTTTTGCTGAAGTTGTCACATCCCACGATCGACCCAAAAGGAGATTTTCATGGCTCATCGCATTCGCCGTGCCACAGCGCTGCTGACGGCATTCGTGCTAGCAATCGCGCCCATCTGTGCATGCGCGGCAACGACATCGCTTTCCTGTGCCATCGTGCTCACGGAAAATCCAATTCTCCGCCCGCTTGAGCTCAACGAGCGTGATCTCGTCACCGTATTTGACCTCGTCTATGAGGGGCTCTTTGCCATAGACGACGATTACCTGCCACAACCTGAACTGGTCTACGCATACGAGTTTACACACAGCGGTCAGATTCTGCGCGTTCAGATGCGCGATGACATCACATTCCACAACGGGCGTCACCTGACGAGCGCAGACGTGATCGCCACGATCGATGCCATGTATGCGCTCTCTGGATTCGATAGCGATCTCAATTCCAGCGTCGATCTGACCGAACGCGGACTGTACTACGCGACATTCTACACCCTTCGCTCATGGGATGCTGAGGACGATTACACCATCAATTTCACGCTTCGTCGACCGGGTTTCGGCGCACTCTACGCGTTCACATTCCCCATACTCCCGGCCAATGAAGTGCAAAATGACATGCCCGCTGGAACCGGGCCTTACCGCTATGATGGCTACGATGAGGGCAGCGCGATCTGGCTGACAGCGAACACCACATGGTGGAAGCGCATGCCGCAGGTTCGCAACATCCGCGCAAACATCTATCCCAGCACAGATCTCGCGCTCAACGCGTTTGACACGCAGACCGTCGACATCGCCATGTCCCGCTCCATCAATGCCGCGCGCTATTCAGGCGCACTCAATTCCATCTCCTACACCACGCGAACACGTCAGCTCGAGGTGCTGCTCCTCAATCGCGCACAGAAGATATTCACCAGCGACGACGCGGGCGAGAACCTCGTCAGACGCGCCATCTCCTATGCCATCGATCGCAGCGATCTGATCGCATCGGTCTATCAGAATATGGCGACTGTCGCCTATACACCGATCCCCGCCGGTACCTGGCTCTCCAATGAGGAGACCATCAATGACATCTATGATCCGCTCATGGCGGAAGCGCTGCTCGATCAAGCTGGCTACCAGCTCGCAAACGACGGCAAGCGATATCGCAACGGCGTTGCTTTCCCCACGCTCTATCTGCTCGTTTACGATGAACCCGGCACGACCGTGCGCACCAACGCAGCCAATAAGATCAAGGAACAGCTCGCCGAGGTAGGCATTCCCGTAAGCGTATCGACGCACACGCGCGACTACGTTCAGATGAAGCTGCGCAGCGGTGATTATACGCTTGCGATGGCCGCGTTCAATTTCGATGTCAGCCCCGATCCGGGCTTCACTGTCCAATCGACGGGCAGCTGCAATTACACGCGCTATCGCTCCACAGCGATGAACGACCTGCTCTCCAAGCTTCGTTCCAGCGAATGCGAAACACAGGAGGCTTACAGCCAAACGATGCGCGAGATTCAGTCGATGTTTAGCAACGATCTTCCCTATCTGGCGCTCTACTGGCGCACCGGCGCGCTGCTCTCTCGCTCATCCTTTACCAATGCGCGGGACATCCGTGAACTGGAGCTGCTGCGTGGCGTCGAATCCTTCGCGAACTGACATTTTAAACCAGGAGGCCATATCGCATTGGAATCTTGTTCGACCCTCAAAAGCACATCGGAAACAGATCACCGGTTTGACGTCGTCATCGTCGGCGCAGGACACGCGGGCTGTGAGGCCGCACTCGCCTGCGCGCGGATGGGCCTGCATACGCTGCTTTTGACGCTTAACCTCGATGCCGTCGCGTTGATGCCCTGCAATCCTGCGATCGGCGGTACAGGCAAGGGCCATCTCGTCCGCGAGATCGATGCGCTCGGAGGCGAAATGGGGCGCGCCATAGACGACACATTCATTCAGTCGCGCATGCTCAACACCGGTAAGGGGCCGGCCGTTCACTCCCTGCGCGCGCAGGCGGACAAACGTGCTTACCAGCGACGGATGCTTCGGGCGCTCTTTGCCGAACCCAATCTCGAGGTGCGTCAAGGCGAATGCAGTCGTATCCTCGCGCCCGATGGTAAAATCTCCGCCATCGAGACGGCTACCGGCGCGCATATCGATTGCGCCGCGCTTGTGATCTGCTCAGGCGTTTACATGGACAGCCGGATCATCATCGGCGAATGTGACTGGCAGGGTGGCCCGCAGGGGCTGCTCTCATCAAAGCGTCTGGCAGGCGCGCTGCGCGAATTAGGCATCCGCCTTCGCCGCTTCAAGACCGGCACACCGCCGCGCATCGACGTCGCTTCCATCGACTTTGACGAGATGGAACCGCAACCTGGCGATGAACCGGTCACGCCCTTCTCTTTTTTGACCGACGGCCCGCTCATCAACCGCGCGCAATGCTATTTAACCTATACCAATGCACAGACGCATGATATCATTCGCGCGAACATTGACCGCGCGCCGATGTACGCTGGAACCATTCATGGCACAGGCGCACGCTACTGTCCTTCCATCGAGGACAAGGTGATGCGTTTTGCGGATAAGAATCGCCATCCGCTCTTTTTGGAACCTGAAGGGCTGGACACGCCCGAATGGTACGTACAAGGCCTGTCCACATCGATGCCCGAGGACGTGCAGCTCGCGATGCTGCATACCATCCCCGGCTTGCGAAGGGCACGCGTGCTTCGCCTTGCCTATGCCATCGAATACGAGTGCATCGATCCTTTGCAGCTGCGCGCCGATCTCTCCTGCCGCACCTGCGAAGGGCTGTATTTCGCCGGACAGGTCAACGGAACCAGCGGCTACGAAGAAGCTGCCGCGCAGGGCATAATCGCTGGCATCAACGCAGCGAGATTCATACAAGGCCGTAAACCCGTGCGGCTCGGACGTGATCAGGCCTATATCGGCGTGCTGATCGACGATCTGACGACGAAAGGCACCAACGAACCCTATCGCATGATGACCAGCCGCTGTGAATATCGCCTGCTTTTGCGCCAAGACAACGCCGATCTGCGCTTGACCGAATTGGGTCACGCCATCGGCCTCGCATCGGATGAACGTCTTGCGCGTATGCAGCTAAAACGAGCCAAGACACAAGACGCCGTCGCGCATCTCAAGCAGACGTGGATTCCCAAGACACCCGCACGTGATGCATGGCTTCTCGCGCACGGACAAACGGAGGCTCCCTCCAGCATCTGTGCGGCGGATTTACTGCGCCGTCCCGGCATCGGTTACGACGATCTCTCGGCATTCGGCTTTCCACCCCTGCCTAAAAATGTTCGCGAACAGGTCGATGTCGCGCTGCGCTATGAGGGCTACATCGAAAAAGAACGCCGTCACGTCGAGGCATTCCGTCGAGCCGAGGACATGCTGCTGCCGCAGGGGTTTGACTACATGACGCTTGATGGTCTGCGCATCGAGGCGCGGCAAAAGCTCTGCGCGCAACAGCCGCGCTCCTTGGGCGAGGCCAGCCGGATCAGCGGCGTTTCGCCCGGGGATGTGACCGTGCTGATGGTTTGGTTAGAAAAGCGCAGACGCGACATGAAGGACGATGTCTGATGTGCGACGCATGCACCGCGCGGGCGGATCGGACATGCTCTGCGAGTCTCCTATTTCAGTTTCAACCATCATCCAGGAATGCTTCAAGCAGATCATCAAGGCCATATTGCGAGAGCGTATCCTTCAGACCCATTTTCACTTCCTCTCTGCTGAAGCTATTTGCTTCGAGGAATTCATCTGTCTTCGCGTTGAGTGCAGCATAAAACAGCATCGCCGTCTTTAGCGCTGGTAGTTCACGTCTAGCTGTCAGCATAAAGACGGCATTTTCTGCTTCATCGATTCTTCCTTCGTCAAGCAGGCGCATCAGCTCTCGCATGTTTTCCTGTTCGATCAGCTTATCAATGTCTTCGGTCTCGATCCTGAACACCATCCTCAGCACAGCCCAAACGACCTTATGGATCATTCGCATCAGAACATCCTGCTCGTAGATCATGCCAACATTTCCTTCCCTTAAATATGATATAAAAAGACGCGCGGCAAAAACACCGCGCGCCGCCGTCAAAGCAAGGCTAAAACTGCACTCCTTAAACAGGCATGGTCTTATTCTCTATGTCCAGCATTGTGGAATCGATCTTGAGCCTGCTCGCCCTGCGATACTCAAAGAATTTTGGCGCAACCTTCGGGAACAGTGCATAGGACAGTACGTCTTCCTCCTGCTCGTAATACTCGCGAATCTCCTCGCGGTATTGATCCATCTCCGGCTTGAGCAAGTCGGCAGGACGGCAGGTGATGACCGGATCGTCGCCAATGATGATCTTGCGCACCTCTTCATTGACCGGCGCAGGCAATTTTCCATACTCGCCGCGCATGAGGCCCTTCGACTCGTTCGGGCAGGACTTGTAACGACCAAACAGCACGTTCATGACCGCTTGCGTGCCGACGATCTGACTGGTCGGCGTGACGAGCGGAGGATACCCAAAGTCTGCGCGCACGCGTGGAATCTCATTGAGAACATCGTAATACTTGTCCATCGCGTTGAACTGCTTGAGCTGACCGATCATGTTGGAGAGCATACCGCCCGGCACCTGATACTTCAGCGTATTCGCATCTACGCTTAGCACCTTGCTGGTGTCGCGCCAGCCGTCCTTGGTCAGCCTGTCTGCGACCTTGCGGAAATGCACGGCACATTCGCTCATCAGATCCAGATCAAGGCCCGTGTCATACTCTGTGCCGCGCAGGGTGGCGACAAGCGATTCGGTCGCCGGCTGAGATGTGCCGCCCGCCAGCGGGGAAAGCGCGGTGTCGACGATGTCACAACCCGCTTCAATGGCCTTGAGGATGGTCATCATTCCCGTGCCCGCGGTATTGTGCGTATGCAGGTGAATCGGCAGGCTGGTGTTCGCCTTGAGCTTCTTGACAAGGCTGTATGCGTCGTATGGCAGCAGCAGATTCGCCATGTCCTTGATGCAGATCGTGTCCGCGCCCATCTGCTCGATGTCCTTGGCGAGGTTGACAAAATACTCCTCCGTATGCACCGGACTGACGGTGTAGCTGATGGCGATTTCCGCCGTGCCGCCGTATTTCTTGCAGCTCTTGACCGCCTGCTCCACATTGCGCAGGTCGTTGAGCGCGTCGAAAATGCGGATGATGTCGATGCCATTCTCGATCGCCTTTTTGACAAACGCATCGACGACATCATCGGCATAATGCTTGTAGCCGAGCAGGTTTTGCCCGCGCAGCAGCATCTGGAGCTTCGTGTTGGGCATGGCCTTGCGCAGCGCACGCAGCCGCTCCCATGGATCTTCATTTAAAAAGCGCATACAGGCGTCAAACGTCGCGCCGCCCCAGCATTCAAGAGAATAATAGCCGATTTGGTCGAGCTTATCCGCGACGGGAAGCATCTCGTCCAGCCGCATACGCGTCGCAGCTTGGGATTGATGCGCGTCACGCAAAATGGTATCGGTGATCAACACCTTGCCCATGTTGTCATTCCTCCTTCTGATGGAAATTGGAAACTTCCGCTCTGCAGGGCTGCACCGCACAGAGCGAATGAGATTGAATCGATCAACCAAACATCGAGATGAATACGCCCGCGGCTACCGCGGAACCGATGACGCCCGCGACATTCGGGCCCATGGCATGCATGAGCAAGAAGTTGCTCGGGTTCTCTTCCTGTCCAACCTTTTGTGAGACGCGTGCGGCCATCGGGACAGCGGAAACGCCTGCGGAGCCAATCAGCGGATTGATCTTGCCGCCTGAGAGTCTGCACATCAAGTCGCCCAACAGCACACCGCCGGCAGTGCCGCCGCCGAAAGCGATGATGCCCATGGCGATGATCAGCAGTGTGCGAACCTGCAGGAACGTTTCGGCTTTTGCCGTCGCGCCGACAGTGACGCCAAGGAAGATCGTGACGATGTTCATCAGTTCATTCTGCGCGGTCTTCGACAGACGATCGGCGACCAAGGACTCCTTGAACAGATTGCCCAGCATCAGCGAGCCAATCAGCGGCGCAGCGCTCGGCAAAAGCAGCGACACCAGCACGGTCACGACGATCGGGAAGATGATCTTCTCGGTCTTTGAGACCGGACGGAGCTGATCCATCACGATCTGACGATCCTTTTTGCGGGTCAACAACTTCATAATCGGAGGCTGTATGACCGGCACCAATGCCATATACGAGTATGCGGCGATGGCGATTGGTCCCAGCAGACCTGGCGCAAGTTTTGTCGTCACATAGATGGCTGTCGGGCCGTCCGCTCCGCCTATGATGCCGATTGAAGCGGCCTCGGCAGGCGTGAAGCCCAGAAGCAGCGCCAATATGAAAGCCATGAAAATGCCAAGCTGCGCGGCGGCACCCAGCAGCAGGCTCTTTGGATTGGCGATCAGCGGAGCAAAGTCGGTCATCGCGCCGACACCCATGAAGATGAGGGGCGGGAAGATGCCCAGTTTGACGCCCTGATACAGATAATACAGCAAACCGCCGTTCTGTTTGACATACTGATAGCCCATCAACACGCCGTCTGAAGTCAGGATCGGTACGCCCGCCTTGCCGTGATAGGTCGGATTGGAGATGATCTCATAGATCGGCTCATCCATGATGCCCGCCAGCGGCAGATTGGTCAGCAGCATCCCAAAGGCGATGGGCATGAGCAGCAATGGCTCATATTTCTTGACGATGGCCAGATACAAGAGGAAGAAGGAGATCAATATCATCACGCCGTTCTTCCAGTTCTCTGTGATCAGCGAATAGATGCCGGAATCCTTGATCAAGCCCATGATCGTCCCGCTGATGCTGAAATCCGCCATCGCCTGCTCGACCGTTCCGGCAACAGCTTCCGCCTCTTCGTCCACAACGCCTGGGACGATGTCTTCCGGTTCAGTCGCTTGGCGCACCTCCTCGCCTGCGACAATGACATATGGACCGTCGATGGCCTCGAAATCCACGACAGGCGTCTGCGCGGGAGCATCCTCTTCCTCAGCGCAGACGGGCAGTGCAACGATCAGCATGCAGCACAAGGTCAAGCCGAGGAATAAGCTCAGAATCTTTTTCACAGCGTTTTACCCCCGTGTTTATTCGAGCACGACCAGCGCATCGCCCGTATTGACGGCACTGCCCTTGTTGGCAAGCACCTGCACGACCTTCGCATCGCGCGGCGCCATGATCTCGTTTTCCATCTTCATGGCCTCGAGGATGATCAGCACGTCGCCCTTTTTGACGCTATCTCCGGCTTTGACCTTGATATCGAGGATGTTGCCGGGCATCGGCGCGTTGATCTGTTCTCCGGCAGCTGGCTTGGGGGCAGCTGGCTTCTTTGCAGCAGGTGCGGCTTTCGGGGCAGCGACAGGAGCGGGGGCGACAGGCGCAGAGCCCTCAGCGACTTCTTCGACAGCGACATCATACGAGACGCCGTTCACAGTGATCACAAAATTACGCATAGCGATTATCCTCCTCGCATTTCGCAGTTCTTGTCATGGATCCATGTCCCTCTGTTTTTCACAGTCTGCTGCAGACCTGCTCCTCGCGTCCCGCACGATTCCACGCTGGCGCGTTGTTGATTCGGCGAATGGAACGCACGACAAAACCATCCGTTTCGCCCTCCGCCTCCATCGCAGCGGCCACAGCGGCTGCAATGACAGCGATCAGCTCTGCGTCATCTTTTTCCTCCTCTACGGTCGCCTCGATAGGCGCGGGAGCGACAGCCGGCGCTTCTTCAGTCTTTCCCTGTTTTTTGGTAAGCCATCTTATTGTGATTTCGATGACCTTGATCAGCGCAATCAGTATAATCAGTCCGACAAAGACCGTTGCAATGCCGACAACGGCGACAGAAAAACCGTATTTCAAAATCGACGGCAGCGAATGTAACACATTTGACATCGGATTTCCTCCCCTGCTTACAGCGGCATGCTGCCGTGCTTCTTGGGCGGATTGGAATCACGCTTGCTAGAGAGCATTTCCAGCGCCGCAATGACAACCTTTCGGCTGTCGGCAGGATCGATCACGTCGTCGACAAGGCCCTGTGCGGCAGCATTGACACCGTCAGCCACCTCAGATTCGTACTGCGCGGCCAAGTTTGCACGAGCGGCAACCGCGTCGCCCTGGCTCTCCCTGATCTTTTCCGGCCACATGATCTGTATGGCAGCTTCACCGGTCAGCGGACTGATGACCGAACCTGGCCATGCATATGTCGCGTCAGCGTTTGCACTGCCGCCCATCGCCACATATGCAGCGCCCACGGCGTTGCCAATGACCAGCGTCACCTTCACAGTCGTCGCCTCGCTGTAAGCGTAGACCAATGCGGAAGCGGCTTTGAGCACGCTCATCTGGCGTTCCACCGTATCAGGCAGCGCAAGACCCGTTGAGTCAACCAACGAAATCACGGGAATATTGAAACAATCCGCGAAACGAACCATGCGCGCGATCTTGCGCATGCGTTTGTCACAGATATCGCCCTTTCCGGTATAGACAAAAGCGACAGTGCGCCCGGCCATTCGCGCCAAAGCGGTCACCGCGCACGAGTAGCCCGCGCCCAGTTCCAGCACGGAACCAGCATCGGCCAGCGCTTCGATGACGGCGCGCCCATCCGCACCGGATTCAAAGCCCTCGACGCGACGATTCATATTCTCTTCCGCTGCAAAAGGGGCATCCTCGAGGTTGTTGGCGGGCAACATGCTCAACACGCGGCGCGCCAATGCAATGGCTTCCGCTTCCGATTCGCAAGCCACATGCGCAGCACCGCTCTCCACAGCGGCTTTTCCGCCGCCCAGCTCCTGCGCATTCACATCTTTACCCATTGCGGAGGCCAGCACCTGTGGTCCGGCGACAAGCAATGCACCGGCCGGTTTGGCGACAAACACGAGATCCGACAGTTCCGCCATTATCGCCGCAGCGCCCACGCATGGCCCAAGCACCAGCGTGATCATCGGCACGACACCGCTCAGACGAGCCATATGCGTGAATATATCGGTATACGCCTCCAGCGCTGCTGCACCCTCGCCCACGCGCGCACCGTTGCTATCGCACATGGCGACGAAGGGGGTTCCAGTCTTGCGTGCCAACTCCAATACGCGTATGATCTTTTTTGCTGCCGCAGCGCCGACCGCACCGTCCATTACAGCAAAATCCTGCGCGAACAGATACACAGGACGGCCGTCAACCGTGCCGCTGCCCGTTACGACACCTGCATCGCAATCGAGCATACCCTGCTCGACAAAACTCCCTGTGTCGAGCAGTATCGCAATGCGCTCACGCGCAGACAGCTTGCCGCTCTTTTTCTGTTTCTCAGCGCCTGCTGCATTCCCATTCAGAATGTCCTGCTTGCGTGAGAGCACCGAATTGAGATCCTGTAGGGTGCCCATTCCACTATCGCCTCCGTAAATCGTTTGGGTTTTCGTGCGCATTGCGTTGTCGTGCGCACATTAGAAACGAAATCTAACCCAATTATTCAGTTCAACGCGAATATCTTTTTTCCTTCCCTGTCACCACAAAAAAACGAAAAAAAGACAATCTCAGTGCAATTTTTACGCCATATTGTGCTGAATGAACAGCATTTGAGGTGTATCTGGTGCAGCATTGACAAAACGATGCCAAAGTGCGTTATAGCGCCTAACATCCAATCCACCCGCCCACTGAAGAAGGGCATTGAGTTCCAGCCGTCCTTCCTGATGCCCTGGATAGATGCATACCGTCATCGCCCCGCCCGGAAGGAGCATCCCGCAGGCTTGCGCAACAGCTGTAAGTGTCGTCTCAACGCGCGTCGTCAGCTCGTGCGCCGCGCCGGGCAGCCAGCCTAAATTGAACATCACGCCCTGAACCGGTTCGGTCACACGCGCCGCCATCGTCTCATGCCCAGCGAGAAAAAGCGTAGCGCGCTGTGCAAATCCGACCTCCTGAAGACGCGCGCGGGTTCTCTTGATGGCCTCGGGCTGCACGTCAAACGCGTAGACATGGCCTGTATCTCCGACCAGCTCGCAGAGCAGCTGCGTATCCCCACCGTTGCCCATCGTCGCATCCACGGCAACATCGCCAGGGCGAAGGATTCTGCGCATCACATCTGCCGCCAAAAAGCGTGCGCTGCGCAGTATGTAGCGCTCCTCATCCATCGTCCTGTCCATCCTCGTCCTCAACAGCCATCCGCCAATAGACCGCTATGTCATCCTCAAAGCCGATTTCCAAAACGCCTGTTTCGCCGGAATCCATCACGCAGGTGTATTGTAGGATTTTTCTGTCCGCCTCTTTGCGCAATATGCCCGTTCCGACATGGGCCTCGCTATACAGATCGCCTCCCTGATCCCCCAAGTCCGCATCGCATCGAAACAACGAGATAATATCTGGCAGGCTCTGTCCTACAGCCAAGCGGCGAGGGCCGTATACGCCCGAACCACTGACGCTGACACTGGTCACAAGTTCTTCCCCGGTATATACATCAAAGTGAATCGTCAGCGCGGCGCCTTCATAGAGCAACAGTCTGCCCTGTGCGCCAGGGAGCACCTGTACCTCCACCGGTTCACCCAACACAGCGACAAACTGCGCTACAGACGCGCCTATTTCCACGGCGTCCATGATGCGCAGCTCGTCCGCCTGTAGCGCTTGCAATGCATTTGCCCGCACGAGGACGGATTCCGTTTGGTGTGAAGCCATCTCCATAGCTGTGCGCATGCCCTCATCCGCCTGCATCTGCGTGCTATCGGACACCCTAATCTGAATAGCGCTGATCGTCCTGTTTCCATCGATCACATAGGTCAGGGTGTACTCCTTCATCTGCGCACCCTCTCCGGCAAATGTGATATATTCGACGCCGTAAACCCCTTTCTCATCGATGTATGCCCAGCTCCAGCCTGTGCCGGTCTCCTGCGTTTCCAGCACGACCAGCGGGGCTTGAGCTGACGGAGGAATCGTCAAGTCCTCGAGCGCAGCGTCAAGCGTCATGCCCACACGAACGCCACGGCAATCGGTCACAAGCGGCTCCCAGATGTCGATAGCAAGCAGATCTTCCGCTTTCATCTCGCTTAGCATTGACGCTCTGACAGTCCCAAAGGCGTATTCGATCAGGTATTCACCCGGCTGCGCGGGATCTGCCGTCTCCATCGGCTCGTTCAGTGGCTGCATTGAGGATAGTCCCTGCGCAAATGCTGCAAGCCAGCTTTCCATCGCCGATGCGTCATAGGCCAACGCACATGCAGGAAGGCATGCTAAGGCAGTGCACAACAAAAGCAGCCATTTTCTCATCGCTTTCATCGTTTCTTATTTTCCTTTCGCACGGCTTGATGGGGATTGCACATATCGCCCGTGTTTTTTGTCAAAAGAAGGCAAAGGTTGAACCGGCGCCCTTGTATTTTATAGGATTCATGGTATGATAAATAAAGACCGCGGGCGGAGGCGTTTTATCCCTCGTATTATAGCAGAGTTTCCGCCCAATCGAAAGGAGTAATTTTTCCATGTCTGAGGATTTCAAGCAGGGCTGTTCGCCCAGCGAATGCGGTACAAAGAGCGCGTGCGCCGGATGCAGCTTCAATAAGAACGCTGTTTCCGAGCAGTCAGAGCCACAAAAACAGCCACCAAAGGTGCGCAAGGTGATCGGCGTCGTCAGCGGCAAGGGCGGCGTGGGCAAGTCCTTGGTGTCCGGTGAACTGGCAGTCATGATTCGGCGCATGGGCTATCGCGTTGGCATCATGGATGCAGACATCACAGGGCCGTCTATTCCGCGCATGTTTGGCATTCAGGACAAGGCGATTGGTGATGGCGAAAAGATATTACCCGCAGAGACCTGGGCAGGCATCAAGCTCATCTCGATCAACCTGATGCTCGAGCATGACGACACTCCCGTCATCTGGCGCGGTCCGGTGATCGCAGGCGTGGTCAAACAATTCTGGGAAGACGTTGACTGGGGTGAATTGGATGTGATGGTGATCGACATGCCGCCAGGAACAGGCGACGTGCCTCTTACGATCTTCCAGAGCATCCCTCTTGATGGTGTGGTTGTCGTCTCTACACCGCAAGATTTGGTGGGCATGATCGTGCGCAAGGCGGTTAACATGGCCAAGATGATGAACATTCCCGTGCTCGGTCTTATCGAAAATATGTCCTATGCACTATGCCCGGACTGCGGTAAACACATCGAGCTGTTCGGAAAATCCCATATTGCGGCGGAGGCGGCAGCGCTGCATTTGCCCGTGCTCGCACAGCTCCCGTTTGATCCAGAGGCTGCCACGCTCTGTGACGATGGCGCGATTGAATCCGTGGAAAATCCGCTGCTTGCTGACGCGGCAGCCGCGATCCTAGGACAGATCGGACTGCAATGAACTGCGATTAAAGTGCAAAATCACCCGGGCATCGGCTAGGATGCTGACCATGCAATGGCCAGTCGACCTCCCATAGAACCG
>CAYUZP010000039.1:2061-13587 GCA_964449655.1 uncultured Oscillospiraceae bacterium | reverse complement strand
AGCTTCTCCGGGAACTGATAGGGGCCGTAGTTGTTGGAACAGCGCGATATCGTCACCGGCAAGCCGTATGTCCTGTGATACGCGAGCACGAGCAGATCCGCGCCGGCTTTGGACGCGGAGTAGGGGCTTGAGGCGTGCAGCGGCGTCTCCTCTGTGAAAAACAGATCGGGACGATCAAGCGGCAGATCGCCGTACACCTCGTCTGTGGAAACCTGATGAAAGCGCTTGATGCCATACTTCCGGCAGGCGTCCATCAAGACCTGCGTCCCCAGGATGTTGGTTTGCAGGAATACGCCGGGATCCTCAATCGACCGATCGACGTGCGTTTCCGCCGCGAAGTTGACGACAAAATCCGGATGCTCCTCTTCAAAGAGGGCGAATACCGCGTCCCGGTCGCAGATGTCCGCTTTGACAAATCGGAAGTTCGGCTTTTCCATCACAGAGCGCAGCGTGGACAGGTTTCCGGCGTATGTCAGCTTATCCAGACAGATCACCCGATCCTGCGGATGCGCGTCCATCATATAGAAGATAAAATTCGAGCCGATGAAGCCCGCGCCACCTGTGACGATGATGGTCATTGACGTACCCTCCTGATCCCGCTGAAAAAATGCGCATGATTCTCTTTAAACCATTTTACCAAGTGTCCATTATAGACGATTGATGTGCGAATTGTCAACAGAGGAACAAAGCGCTTAGAGCGCCGCGTGGATTACAATGTCGTAAAAATCAATTTCGATATTGTAACACTTTGGATAAGACCGAAGCAATTTGATAGAATTTGTTCGTTGGCCAAGGGATTTCGCGGCGCGTTTTAAGGTGAAAATCCGGGCTGGGGGGGGGTACTCATGGGCGGACCTCAAAATGTTACTGAAATGTAAAAACTGCACATGTCATATAAAGCGCTTCATTGTCCGCGCAAAATTCACAATACCGTAACAATTGTGTAGGATTCATGGGAGGATGAATCTGACGCGCAAGCGAAAAGCCCACGAGTGCCAGGCGGAAAAACGCGCCCGAACCGCCTTCAGAGCGCGCGGAAATTCCCGGCAAAGCGCGACGGCGCTTGACAGAAACGGCATGATCGACTAAAATAAAATCAATCGGTCAAAGCGTGTTTGGCGGCTTTAGGACGGGTGAGCCGGCAGACCGGTTTTCGCGGGAGAAGGGAGGAAAGGGCTGCCACCGGCCCTGCAAGGAGAAATGGATATTCGGGCAAAGGAAAGGGTTCTCGCGCGGACCGCGATGCTCGTGCTCTTGTTGTTGAGCGCCGTGTGCGCGCGGGCGGAATCCGCCGATCCGATCCGCGTCTCTTCGATGAGCGATCCGCAGAGCGTGATTGCGGAGCAGGATGTGGAGATCACCATCAAGATTTTTAACAGCAATCCATCGGATATGGAGCAGGAGATCGCGCTGTACAATCCCGAGGGCATATTGGTCGATCGATACGACGGTCTGCCGGGCGAGCAGAGCGTATCCTACACGGGCACATGGCATGTCACGCCTGAGCAGATCGAGCGCGGGCGCATCGACTATTTCATACAGTATTACGTGAGCACGGAAAACGGGCCCAGCCAGACGGTGCGCACGATTCCCGTCACGATACAGCAGGAGACGGCCGCGCCCCAATTGAGCGCGACATACAGCGTGACGCCTACCGCGGCAAAAGCCGGCCAGCAGGTGACGTTTTCCTATACGCTTTCCAACACCGGCAATGTCGAACTGCGCAATATCCGCATAGAAAACCCCGGCGTGATGGACCGGGTCGTGACGGCGGCCTCGCTGTCGGTAGGCGAGCGCGTCACATTGGAAGATACGGTCAAGATGGGCAGCCAGGAGATGATCAGCAACCCGACGGTCACCTATCAGGCGGAGGGTTCCACGCGCGAACTGACGATCTCCGACATGGCCCGCAGGACCATCACCGTCGCGGAGGACGGCCTGGAGGCGACGATCTCGGCCGCGAACACGCAGGACATCTATCCCGGCGAGCAGGTCGCCATGACGCTGCATCTGCAAAACGACGGGAATACCGCGTACACGGGCCTGAATGCCTCGCTTGTGGACGGCACGGTCATCGCATCGGGTCTGGAGCTCGCGCCGGGCACTTCCTTTGATCAGGCGTTTTACTATACCGCGACGCAGAGCGGCGTGATCAGCGTACAGGTGCAGGGGATGAACTCCACGGGCGAGAGCGTGGTCGTGATCTCCAACGAGCTGGAACTCTCCACGCAGGATCCGTCCCAGGCGCTGATCCTCAGCGTACAGGCGCAGGCGCGGGAGACGATCATATACAGCCAGCCCGCCGTGGTGCGCTTTGCGATACAGGTTGAAAACATCGGCAGCACAGATTCGACGACGCTGACCATCAAGGAGGCGGGGACGACGGTGGCGACCATCCCCTCGCTGCCATCCGGGGAGAGCCGGACCGTCGTGCTCGATCTGCAGGCGAGCGTCGGGGGGCAGTTCCAATTTGTCGTCAGCGGAAGGGACGCGGAGGGCAACGAGCGCTCCTACGCGTCCAACGTGATGCAGGTGACCTACATCGAGCCCACGCCCGGGCCGACGGCCACGCCGCTGCCGACAGACGCGCCGCTGACACCGTCCCCGGAGCCAGAGCCCACGCCGGTTCCCTCGATGATCGACAGGTTCACCAGCGCGGTAGAGGGCATCAATCCGACCGTGCTCTACGCGATCGCGGGCGTTCTTTGCGCGGTGATCGTGCTCACGCTGCTGTATTTGGGCATCAAGCGCTCCGCTGAAAAGCGCCGTATGGCCAATGCCATCGACGTCATCGAGCGTTCCTCGAATATGCGCGATTACACGGGAGAACATCACAGACGCCGCCGCGAGCCCGCGCAGAGCCCCGCCCCCGCGCCAAAGGAAGAGGAGCAGGTGATTGTGCCCACGCCGGAATGGACAGCGGAGGAGCCGAGCAGCGAGCAGCCGGAACATCATCGCCGCCCGGCCATGTCGGTCAGCACGGAGGAGACGCTGCGGGTTGTGCCCGCGGATCAGCGGCCGGAGGTGCCCCAGCGCAAGGTGGACGACTCGCAGACGCGCATCTACACGATGGGCGCGGAGGAGGAAAGCGCGCTTGAGGCGAACGGGCAAGAGAGCGAGGGCGAGACGCGGGAAAATGCGGAGGACAATGCACGCGAGGAGACCATACGCATCAAGCGCGTCAATATCGAAGAAATGCTAAAGCCTGAAGCGCCACGGAACACGATCAAGAACGCGAAGCCCATGAAGAAGAAAAAGAAGGGTCTCTTTGGCAGGGACGACGAGGACGACTTCATCGAGAGCGAAGAGCCCTATGACGGCGATGATGACGATCTATTCGACTGACCAGAGCGCATCAAAAGAGCCGCGGCGCGAAACAGCGCGGCGGCTTTTCCTATGGTCAAAGGGCGATCAGATCCGCTCGGCGACCAGATCCCCCATTTGGGCGCAGCCGATGCACATGCAGCCGGCGGAGTTGATATCCGCGGTTCGCCAGCCCGCGTCAAGCACCGATTGAACCGCCCGCTCGATCGCGAGGGCTTCTTCCGTGAGCCCCAGGCTGTGGCGCAGCAGCAGCGCGCCGGAGAGTATGGTGCCCAGCGGATTGGCGATGTTCTGTCCGGCGATATCCGGCGCGGAACCGTGTATCGGCTCATACAGCCCGCGCGTGCCCTCGCCTAGGCAAGCGGAGGGCATCATGCCGGGGCTGCCCGCGATCGCTGCGCACTCGTCAGAGAGTATGTCGCCAAACAGGTTGCCCGTGATCAGCACGTCGAATTGGCCGGGATTGAGAACCAGCTGCATCGCGGCATTGTCCACGTACATGTGCGTGAGCGTGACGTCAGGGTATGAAGGCGCAAGGCGCGTGACCGTCTCTCGCCAGAGGCGGGAGCACTCCAGCACGTTCGCCTTGTCCACAGAGCAGAGCTTGCCCCGACGCGCGCTCGCGAGTTCAAAGCCCTTGCGCGCGAGGCGCTCGATCTCCGATGCGGTATAGGCCATCTCGTCCGTCGCGCTCAGGTTGTCCTTAGCGCGCGTGCGCTTGCCAAAGTAGATATCGCCTGTCAGTTCGCGCACGATCACGAGATCGACCGGCGAGGAAAGGAGGTCAGCGCGCAGCGGACAGGCGCTGAGGAGCTGACGGTTGATCGTGCATGGACGCAGGTTCGCAAATACGTTCATGCCCTTGCGCAGCGCGAGCAGACCCTTTTCCGGGCGGATGGACGCGTCCACGTGATCCCACTTTGGCCCGCCGACGCTGCCCAGGAGCACGGCATCCGCCGCGTTGCAGCGCTCAAGCGTCTCCTCTGTCAGCGGCACGCCGAACGCGTCGATGGAAGCGCCGCCCAGCGCGCATTCCTCAAAGTGAAAGGTGTGGCCATATTTTTTTGCGACCTTTTGAAGCACCTTGACCGCCTGAGAGACGATCTCCGGGCCGATATAGTCGCCCGGCAGCGTGACGATGTTCGCTTCCATAGTCAGCCCTCCAATTTCCCGCGCACGAAGGACGCGATGCCCCCGCACGCGATGATCTCCTGTATGAACGGCGGGAAGGGCTCGGCGGTAAAGCGCAGGCCACGCGTCAAGTCCACGATCTCGCCGCGGTTTAAGTCAGCCTCGATTTCGTCCTCGCCCTGTATGGCTTTTGCCGCCTGCGGGCATTCGATGATCGGCAGACCGATGTCGATGGCGTTGCGGTAGAATATGCGCGCAAAGCTGTCGGCGATGACCAGCTCAATCCCGCTCGCCTTGATGGCGATGGGCGCGTGCTCGCGCGAGGAGCCGCAGCCAAAGTTGCGTCCGGCGACGATGACCTTGTGCGTCAGCGCTTTTGTCTTGAAATCGGGATCCAGATCCTCCATGCAGTGGGAAGCGAGTTCCAGGGGATCGGTGGTATTGAGATAGCGCGCGGGGATGATGACGTCCGTATCGACGTGATCCCCATAGCGTATGACCTTGGCATGCACAAGCATCTCAGAGCACCTCCTCAGGCGTGGCGACGCGGCCCAGCACGGCGGAAGCCGCAGCGACGGCGGGGCCGGACAATATGACCTCGCTGCCGGTGTGTCCCATGCGGCCCACGAAGTTGCGGTTTGTCGTCGATACAGCGCGCTCGCCGTCCGCCAACACGCCGCAGTGCCCGCCCAGGCAGGGACCGCATGTCGGCATCGTGAATATGGCGCCGGCATCGATGAATATGTCGACGAGCCCTTCCGCAAGGCAGTCCTTGACGACCTGCTGCGTGCCCGGGATCACGATGCACCGAACGTCAGGCGCGACTTTGTGGCCCTTGAGGATCTGCGCGGCAACGCGCATGTCGCTGATTCTGCCGTTGGTGCAGCTGCCGATGACGACCTGATCGATGGTGTAATCGCGGCATTCGCGCGCGGGTCTCGTGTTTTCCGGAAGGTGGGGCAGCGCGACGGTCGGTTCAAGCGAGGTGAGATCGATGTTCACAGTCTTGCTGTAGAGCGCGTCCTCGTCCGGTTCAAACGCTGTGTACGGGCGGGAAACGCGCTCGGATAGGTAGGCGCGCGTGATGTCGTCCACGGGGAATATGCCGTTTTTCGCGCCCGCCTCGATGGCCATGTTCGCGATGGTGAGGCGGCTGTCCATGTCAAGCGATTGGACGCCTTCACCCGTGAATTCGAGGGACTGATAGAGCGCGCCGTCCACGCCGATCTCGCCGATCAGGTGCAGTATGACATCCTTGCCGCCGACATAGGGCTTTGGCTTTCCGGTCAATACGACCTTCATCGCCTGCGGAACCTTGAACCAGCATTCGCCTGTCGCCATGCCCACGGCCATGTCCGTCGAACCGACGCCGGTTGAAAACGCGCCGACCGCGCCATAGGTGCAGGTGTGGCTGTCCGCGCCGATGATGACCTCGCCCGGTGCGACAAGCCCCTGCTCGGGCAGCAGCGCGTGCTCGATGCCAGCCCGGCCGACCTCGTAATAGTGCACGATACGCTGCGCGCGCGCGAACTCGCGCATCTCCTTGGCCATGGACGCGCTCTTGATGTCCTTGTTGGGGACGAAATGATCGGGGATCAGCGCGATCTTTGCGGGATCGAACACCTTTTTGGCGCCCATCTTTTGAAACTCGTGTATCGCGACCGGCGCGGTGATGTCGTTGCCCAGCACGAGATCGAGCTTGCACATCAGCAGTTCGCCCGCGCGGCAGCTCTTTACGCCCGCGGCGCGAGAGAGTATCTTCTGCGTCATGGTCATCATGGCCGCATTCCCTCCTGGTTCATCATGAAAAATGGGGCAGCCCCTGCCCTTGCGCCGTCCCATGGACGCCGTGAGCACAGGCCACCCCCTGTTTAGTGTTTGAGCGGTATCGTCCCATCAGATGTAGCCGGCCAATTTGGGCAGGATCAGCGAGATATCCGGGATGAACGTGATCAGCAACAGCACGATGATCATGCACAGATAGAACGGGAGCGTCGCCTTGACGACCTTTTCCATCGGAACCTTGCCCACGGCGGAGCCTATGAACAGCACGGAGCCGACAGGCGGTGTGAGCAGGCCAATGCCGCAGTTGAGGATGACCATGATGCCGAACTGTACCGGATGAATGCCAATCGATGTCGCAATGGGCAGAAGGATCGGCGTGGCGATCAAGATGATCGGGGCCATATCCATGATGCAGCCCAGGACCAGCAATATCACGTTGAGCATGATCGCGATGATGATCGGGTTGTTGGAGATGCCCGTGATCAGCGCCGCGGCCTTATCCGGCACGTGCAGCAGTGTCAGGCAGTAACCAAACGCGGAGGATGTCGCGATGAGGATCAGCACGATGGCCAATGTCTCCACACACTGATCCAGCGCATGCCATACGCCCTTCCAGTTGAGGCCCTTGTAGATGAACACGCTGACGATCAGGGAGTAGACGACGGCGATTGCGGCGGACTCGGTCGCTGTGAACAGACCGCCCACAACGCCAAACACGACGATCAACACCGCGGCCAGCGCCCAGAAGGAACTCATCAGCTGTTTTACGAAATTCTTGAGGCTGAAAGGCGCGCCCTTGGGGTAATTGCGCCTGACGGAGATGATGTAGCTGCCGATCATCAGGCTCAGCGCGAGCAGCGCGCCCGGGATGTAGCCGGCCAAGAACAGGCTGCCCACGGAGATGCCGCCCGCTGTCGTCGCGTAGATGACCATGTTGTGACTGGGCGGAACCAACAAGCCCTCGCAGGAGGAAGTGATCGTGACGGCGGTGGAGAAGTCCGCGTCATAGCCCTCGTTGACCATCATCGGGATGAGGATGGAGCCCAGGGACGCCGTGTCCGCGGAGGCTGAACCGGAGATGCCGCCAAAGAAATAGGAAGCGACGATGTTGACCATCGCAAGTCCGCCGCGCATCCAGCCCACCAGGGAGTTGGCCAGCGCGATCAGTTTTTCTGAAATGCCTCCTGAACCCATCAATATGCCCATCGTGATGAAGAAGGGCACGGCCATCAGGCTATAGGACCAGATGCCATTGACCATCTGCTGCGTCAGCGTCGTGAGCTGCTGTCCCTGCGAGATCAGGCAGAACGCGGTGGACAGTCCGACCGCGTAGGCGATGGGGAAGCGCAGGAGAATCATGATGAAGAAGCTGCCCAAGAGGACTACTGTTCCTAGCGTTTGGGGATCCATCAGTCGACGCCTCCTTTTTCAGGGATAGGGATGAAGAAGGATTTGATGTGATTGTAGACCGCCTCAATCTCAAAGATGATCATGCCCACACCGGCGACGGGGATTGGGAAATACATCCAGAAGCGGCTAAGCCACGGCATGGATTCGTATCTTCCAAACTTCGCCAGCGGCGAGCGGCAGACCTTCCAGCCATAGATGAGCATGATGAAGCCCAGCGCCATGACGGCGATGTCCGCGACCACGTCAAGCACCTTGACGAGCGTCGGCGGCAGATAGCGATCCAGCGCGGTCATACGGATGTGGGAGCCGCTGCGTATCGCGAGCGTCGCGGAGAGCACCGCCATGTAGACCATGAGGGTGAGCACGACCTGCTCGCTCCACGCGGGGTCCGGAATGAAAGAAATATAACGCCCCAGCACAGAAAACGTGGTGACGCAGATGTCCGCGATCAAAAGCAGCTTGCAGACGATCAATATGATCTTATACGTGACGTCATAGACAGGGCGGATCTTGTCAAGCGTACCAAAGATTTTCGGCATATACCTGCCCGCTCCTTTCATGGGATGTAAAAGAAGAGGGGACACGAGGAAAACTGTGTCCCCATAAAACGGGTGTAATCAGATCCAGCGTTCTTTTCGATTCAAGACATCATTTCATGTCCAGAATCTGCTGATAGATATCCTCAAGGCCCTTTGTGAACTGCGCGTTGCCGGCGGAGCATGCCTCGATCCAAGGCGTCTTGTCCTCGACCTCGACCACGTTGATGCCCTCGTCCTTGAGCTCCTGCAGCACCTCGTCCTCGGAGGCCTGGGAGTTCTGCGCGTTCAGGCTGGAGGCGTAATCCGCGGCTTCCATCACCCACGCCTGCTGCTGCTCGGAGAGCTTGTTCCAAGCGTTGTCGGTGATGACCAGCTGCACAGCGCCGATCGTGTGGCCGTCCAGAAGCAGGTTCGGGGCGACTTCCTGGAAGGAGTTCGACTTGTAGTTGGCAATCGGCTGCTCAGCGCCGTCACAGACGCCGGTCTGCAGCGCGGAGTAGAGCTCGTTGAAGCTGACGACCGTCGCGTTCGCGCCAAGCGCCGCGACCATGCTCGTCATGACCTTGTCCTCGCTGACGCGGATCTTCATGCCCTTCAGATCCTCGATGGTGTTGACGGGTGTCTTCGTGAAGAAGTGACGGAAGCCTTCCTCGCCGTAGCAAAGGCCGCGCAGCGGCAGGCCCACGACCTGCGGCTCGTTGAGGAATTCATCGGCCAAATCGCTGTTGGCGAAATTCCAGAAGTGCTCGCGGGAGACGAACGTGTAGGGCAGCGTCAGCAGCGTCGCCTTGTTGCAGCCATAGCTGCTCAGCGCGAAAGCGGAAATACGGGAGATGTCGATGGAGGTATCGCCGCTCAGAAGCTTGTCAAGGATATTTGCCTCGCTTCCCAGGACGCCGTTGGGCTGCAGATCGATGGTGATGCTGCCGCCGGAGAGCTCCTCGACTTTCGCCTTGAAGTCACTGGCCAGCTGGCCCACGATGGTGTCCAGCGGGTTGACCTCGGCATAGACCAATGTCACATTGTTTTCGGCCATCGCCATGGCGCCGCACAGCGAGAGCGAGAGTACCAGAAGCACGCAAAAGAGCTTCTTCATAAAACCGAACCTCCTTCATATTTTGCACACGATTCACCTCATGTGCTTGTACAATATTTATAACATAAGGCCGTGTGCTTGTCAATTGGTTTTCACGTTAAGAAATAAGCGGGATTATTGCCTGTTTTCAACGAAAATCGTCAATACGAATTGAAACCTTCAACATTTTATGGGATAATATGCGGGTAGCAGTTGAGCAATTCTTTATAAAGGCGGTTTTGTATCATGAAGGAGTTTATCTATGTCGACGCGAAGATCGACGCGGATACGTTCAAAAAATTTGCTTACTTTGATGCGTTTCGCTTAAAGAAGCACTACAGGACGCCGCTGCTGTTCACCGCGCTGATGACGATTTTTGCCGTCGCGTGCTTTCTGCTGGCCGACAAGCCGCAGGCGAGGATGCTGGGCGGTGTCCTCTTGGCCATAGGGCTTATTCTGCCGCTCGTCTACTTTGGGATGTTCGCGGCATCGCTGCGCACGCAGACCAAGACCATGAAGCGCAATGGGCCGCAAAACGCCTACACGCTGACGCTCACAGAGGAGGAGGACGGGGTTTCCATATCCAAAGGCGAGGAGCACGTCAAGCTCAAGTGGAGACAGGTGTACGGCGCGTACAGGGTGAAAGGGTGCATCTATCTATATGCGCATCCGACGAAGGCATTCTTGCTGCCCAGCGGACAGGCGAGCGTATCCGATGACAGGCTCTTTGAGTTTTTAAGGCGTATGCTCGGCGAAAAGCGCAGCCAGGACTGCCGAACGAAGCGCCAAAGGGAAGAGGAAAAGGGACACTGACGCGAGGAGGAAGTTGGAAGTGAAACGGACGGATCTGACGGCCTTTATGGACATTTCGCCGGAAATCGAGGAGGCTGTGCGCGCGGGGAGGCCCGTCGTCGCGCTGGAGAGCACGATTCTCAGCCATGGTATGCCCTATCCTGAAAACAGGCGCTTTGCGCTCGAGGTCGAGGAGATCATCAGGGCGAGGGGCGCGGTGCCCGCGACGATGGCGATCATCGACGGCCGTCTCAAGGCGGGGCTGACGGACGAGGAGCTCTTGCGGATGTGCCAAGCGCAGGGCGTGCTCAAGGTGAGCAGGCGCGATCTGCCCATCGTCGTGGCGCAGGGGCTGACGGGGGCGACGACCGTCGCGACGACCATGATACTGTGCGAAATGGCCGGTGTGCGCGTGTTCGCGACCGGCGGCATAGGCGGCGTGCACCGCGGCGGCGAGGATTCTATGGACATCAGCGCGGATCTGCAGGAGCTAGCGCAAACCCCTGTCGCCGTCGTCTGCGCGGGCGCGAAGATGATACTGGACATCGGCAGGACGCTGGAGGTTCTGGAGACGCTGGGCGTGAGCGTGCTGGGGCTTGATACGGACGATTTTCCCGCGTTCTACTGCAGAAAGAGCGGTTTTGGCGTCGATTACAACGCGCATACGCCCGAGGACGTGGCGCGCATCGCGAAGGCGAAATGGGATATGGGGCTGCGCGGCGGTCTGCTCATAGGCAACCCCGTGCCCGAGGAGTACGCGATGGACTTTGACGAGATGTCCCGCGTGATCGACCGCGCGATGGCGATGGCCGAGGAAGCGGGTGTGCGCGGCAAGGCGATCACGCCGTTCCTGCTCGCGCGCATCGTCGAATTGACGGGCGGGGAGAGCCTGAACACCAACATGCAGCTCGCCTTTAACAACGCGCGCGCGGCGGCGGACATCGCCGTGGCGCTTTCACGCGATTGACAGGGGATTTCCTGGCCTATATAATAGGGAAGGTTTTGCGCTTGCGGCAACGCGACTGACAGGAAGGCTAAAAAGATGAGCAGAACACAGCAAAGGGAATCCGCGGAGGGGACGGGCGCGGCAAAGCCATCCTCAAGGCGGGCGGAAGACAACAAGGTCATGAACATCATCATCGTCGGCTGCGGCAAGGTGGGACGAACCATCACCGAGCGGCTGTCCCCGGAAGGGCACAACATCACGGTGATCGACCAAAGCCCGTCTGTCGTAGAAGATGTGACGAACACATTTGATGTGCTGGGCATCATGGGCAACGGCGCGAGTTTGCGTGTGCTTGAGGAAGCGGGCATACACAACGCGGACGTGTTCATCGCGGTCACGGGTTCAGACGAACTGAATCTGCTGTGCTGCACGCTGGCCAAGAAGGGCGGCGACGTGTCGACCATCGCGCGCGTGCGCAATCCCGACTACAGCGACGAACTCTTTTTTTTGCGCGAGCAGTTGGG
>CAYUZP010000039.1:0-2051 GCA_964449655.1 uncultured Oscillospiraceae bacterium | reverse complement strand
GGCCTTTACAGGATCATCAACCCCGAACAGGAGGCCGCGCGGCAGATCACGCGCATGCTTGCCCATCCGCAGGCGCTGACCGTGCGCTCCTTTGCCCAGGGCGACGCGGAGATGGTGCGCTTCAAGGTGCCCGAGGAAAACAAGCTGTGCGGCGTGAGCCTGAGGAATCTGGGCGAGATCTTCAGGTTCAACTTCCTCGTCTGCGCCGTCGAGCGGGACGGGGATGTCTGCATACCCAACGGCGGGTATGTGCTTGAGGCGGGCGACGATATCACGATTGTCGCGTCCACAAGGGATGTGCAGCGCATATTCTCCAGCATAGACATGCGCGGCGGCGCGGTGAAGAGCTGCATGATCGTGGGCGGCGGCCGATCGGGGTATTACCTGGCCAAGGAACTGATCGATCAAAACGTCAAGGTCAAGCTCCTTGAGCCGGACAGGGCGCGCTGCGACGAGCTTTGCGAGCTTCTGCCCGAGGCGGATATCGTCTGCGCGGACGTGGGCAACGAGGCCGTTTTGCGGGAAGAGGGCATCGCGTCGGTCGAATCGTTCGTGCCGCTGACGCGCATAGACGAGGAAAACATACTGCTCACGCTCTATGCCAAGCGCTATACGGGTCTCAAGACGATCACGAAGATCAACCGCATCACGTTCAACGACGTGATCGACGAATTGCAGATGGGCAGCGTCATCTATCCCAAATATGTCGCGGCGGAGGAGATCATCAAGTATGTGCGCGCCAAGCGCAACACGATGGGCAGCGATGTCGAGACGATATATCACCTGTTTGACAACCGCGTGGAGGCCGTCGAGTTCAAGATCAAGGAACCCGGGCCGGTCACGGGCGTCAAGCTCTCGGAGCTCAAGAGCAAGGACAGCCTGCTGATCGCGTGCATCGACCGGGGCGGCAAGGTCATCTTCCCGCGCGGTCAGGACGTCATAAAGCCCGGGGATTCCGTGCTCATCGTGACGACGCACACGGGCATGGGCAATATCAACGACATATTGGCCTGAGGCGCGGAGGCAATAAATGAATATCACGAGCATCGCGTATATACTGGGCTGGATATTGAACTTTGAGGCGGTATTTATGCTTGTGCCTGTGATCACGGCGATGTACTACGGGGAAACGCAGGGCATCGCGTACGCGGTCACGGCGGTTCTTTGTCTCCTCTTTGGGCGGATCATCACGCGCAGACGGCCAAAGGGGCTGCAGTTCTATGCCAGCGGGAGCTTCGTGGCGACGGCGCTGGGGTGGATCGTGATGAGCGTGTTCGGCTGCCTGCCCTTCGTGATGACCGGCGAAATCCCGCACTTCATCGACGCGCTCTTTGAGACCGTCTCCGGCTTTACGACCACCGGATCGAGCATCCTTACGGATGTAGAGGCCATGTCGCACGCGGGGCTGTTTTGGAGAAGCTTTACGCACTGGGTGGGCGGCATGGGCGTTTTGGTGTTCATCCTCGCCATTGTTCCCACGAAGGGCGGCACGTTTATGAACCTGATGAAGGCGGAAAGCCCGGGGCCGTCGGTCAGCAAGCTGGTGCCGCGCCTGCGCGACACAGCCATCTTGCTATACAGCATTTATGTGGGCATGACGCTGATTCAGCTGGTGCTGCTCCTTATCGGGGATATGCCTTTGTTTGACGCTGTGACGCTTACCTTGGGCACGGCCGGCACGGGCGGGTTCGCGATCAAAAACAGCGGCCTTGCGGACTATACCGTCTATCAGCAGACGATCATCACGATCTTTATGATCCTGTTTGGTGTAAACTTTAATTTCTATTTCCTTTTGGTGCGCGAAAAGCCGAAGCAGGCCGTCCGGTCGGAGGAGCTGCACGTTTATTTGGTGATAGTGGCAGTTTCTGCTCTGATCATCACCCTAGATACGCTGTCGATGTTCCCGAACGCGCTTGAAGCGCTGCACCACGCGCTTTTTCAGGTGGGCTCGGTCATTACCACCACGGGATATTCCACGAGGGATTTCAACCTCTGGCCGCCGCTTTCCAAGACGATTTTGATGACCATCGCGTTTATCGGCGCCTGCGCGG
>CAYUZP010000038.1:0-13781 GCA_964449655.1 uncultured Oscillospiraceae bacterium | reverse complement strand
TCGCCGCTACCGCATCTTTTAGAAACGCATACGTATACAAAATTCGAAGAAAAAAACGACATATTTATACGATTCGATTGACACAGTTATGTCAGATGTGCTAAAATTTAACAAAGAGGTTGTCGCTCAGACAACGCTTCAAATCATCAGGAAGGAAAGAAGGTCGATTTCCCATGAAAACTTCGATCACCAGGAGGAATTTCCTGAAAGGCGCAGCTGCTACCGCTGCTGTGACCGTGGCATCCGGCTCGCTGTTCAAGGGAACCGCGATGGCGGAGTCCGCTTCAAGCGACATTCAGTGGGATGCCGAATACGACGTCGTGGTTCTCGGCTACGGCGGAGCAGGTGCGAACGCGGCTGTCGCAGCTTATGAAAATGGCGCAAAGGTCCTGCTCACCGACAAGGCTCCTGCGGGCCTTGAAGGCGGCAACACGCAGGCATCCGGTCAGTTCGTCATGGCGACCGACGATCCCGATCAGCTCTATACCTATCTGACCACGCTGATGGGCAAGTTCAACAACTGGGATCACGAGGCTGTCCGCGCGTACTGCGACGGCTGCGCCGAGAACTTCAACTGGATGACCACCGTCATGGGCGGCGATCCAGAGGTCATCTGCCCGAGGGAGCATCCGACGGCTTTCATGGAGACCACTCCAGGCACCGCGGAATGCTGGACCGAATGGGAGAATCCCTGGGGCATCGGCCGCAAGGGCTTTGTCTACTGCTGGCAGGAGTTCCCGGAGTATGAATCCGGCAAGCACTGCTTGTGCCTGACGGCTTCCGGCACACGCTTTGACCGCAGCTACTACAACCTCTGTCAGGCTGCCGTGCAGGCCCGCCCGGATATCGATGTCTGGAGCAGCGCGCCCGGCAAAAAGCTGATCACCGACGGAGAAGGCGCAGTCATCGGCGTGGTCATCGAAAAGGACGGCACAGCGCTCAACGTCAAGGCCAACGGCGGCGTCATCCTCGCAACCGGCGGCTTTGAACACAACAAGGAAATGATCGCCAGCTATCTGCAGCAGCCATACGTTCATCAGCGCGGCGGATTGTACAACGACGGCGACGGCATCAAGATGGCGATAGGCGTGGGCGCGGATCTCTGGCACATGAGCAACAGCGCCGGCTTCAGCTGGTGCTACAAGAACCCGCACCTGTCCACGGTCGGTCTGGCTGGTCCCAGCGCAACGCTCGGCGTCATCGTCGGATTGGGCGGCAGCCGCTTCATGAATGAGGCCGCCGAAAACCGCCATGGACGCATCGACATCGGCGGCCGCTGGATCTCCACGCCGATGCCACTCCCGTCTTATATCGTGCATGACGCGGATCAGCTCTCCAAGAAGTTCATGAGCACGTTCTCAGACGGCTATGTCGACGAGATCGCCAGCGGTGAAGTTCTGACCGGTGAGACGCTGGAGGATCTGGCCGAGGCGATTCGCCAGTCCAATGGCGGCAAGGACGCGCCCAACTTCAGCACGGAGAAATTCGTCGCTTCCATCGAGGCGTACAACAAGCGCTATGACGCGGGCGAGGACGCTGATTATGGCCGTCCGTTCGCGACGATGGTGCCGGTGAAAAAAGGCCCGTTCTACGCTGTGAAGATCGGCCCGACCTACTTCAACACGATGGGCGGACCGCGCCGCAACAAGTATGCGCAGGTCATCAACGTGGACGGCATGCCGATTCCCGGTCTGTTCTCCGCGGGTGAGCTCGGCTCCATCTTCTGTGACATGTACAATGGCTCCGGCAACCTCGGCGAGACGATGGTCTTTGGACGCCTGGCCGGACAGAACGCCGCGGCACGCGCGAAGGGCGAATTCGTCGGCACAACCGAGCCGGTCACCATCTGGCAGGGCGCGGCAGAGGACGAAGGAGAGGTCGGCATCGTCACCGGCACATACAAGGATGGCGTATACGAGGGCACAGGCACAGGCTTCAGCGGCCCGATCAACGTGTCCGTGACCATCGACGGCGGCAAGATCACCAATGTCGAAGTGCTGTCAAATGCCGAGACGCCGAACATCGGCGGTGTCGCGCTGCCGGATTACTGCCAGCAGGTCGTCGATACCCAGTCGCTCGACATCGACGTCGTCGCGACCGCGTCCAACACGCTGCGCGGCTTCAAAGAGGCTGTCAACGACGCGCTGAGCAAGGCGATTCAGTAAAAAAGTCTAACCAGTCGTTCAAAGCATGAGGCCGCAATCGAATAGAATCGTTTCGGCCAGGCATGCATCAGACAATACGAAAGATGGCGTAGCCCGCTTTGAGTGGGTTACGCCATATTGCTTGTTGTCTGCTTCCACACAAAAGGACGCAGCTTGCGAAAACCCATGCCGTATAGCGATAGTTTTTCTCTCCGATAGATCACCTTTCGATCCTCCCATCATGAACATTTCATCATCAGCAGCACGAAGGATACGCGATCAACGGGCAGTGAGTGTAACCTGCTTCAATCCTCGGCCACTGTTCATTGAACCCTATCCTTCCAATATCCATTTTGAAGATGATGATCAAGTGACCGAAGGAATCCCTCCACACGTTACGTTCAAGATTTGACTGAGGAGATGACATCGATGAAGAGAATTCTCATGATGATGTCCCTTTCGCTCCTGTTTGCGGTGACGTTTGCCGCTGCAGAGGAGGAAACCGCGGCGCTTCCGCAAGGCGTCATGACGCTGTGTGAGCAATCCTTCCCGGGCTGCAGCGTCGTCCGACACGCAGGATTCGGTGATGAAGCGCGCGGCCAGTTCGCATTGGTGCTCTCCGATGGAGAGCATAACACCCTGGCCATCGCCGAACGAAAGGCAGAGGACAGCGCGTATGCGTGGACGGTGGAAAATCCCCACGCTGTGCATGACGGCAATGACATTCCGGAACTTTATATGGAGCAAGTCGATTCGCTGTTCATCGATTACGACAACCGCACCTATCACTTCGTCAAAGATGCGGAAAGATGGGGATCTGTCAGCCTCTTCAGCTACGAAACCTTTGGTAAATACACGCGAACGCAGGTCTCCTATTTGGCAGACATCGGACAGGATGGAATGCTCCACTACGAACGGTATCTTTCAGACGAGAACGACAACACCGTTGAAACCTTGATTTATCCGCCTATCCCTGTGAGCGATGATTTTGCTCAGGCCATGAATCTCAACAGCTTTGATATCGACATGCTCGCCCCTTACCCTGAGTACGGAATCAGCGGCACAAAAGGGCTGGCAGAAGGTTTGATCGATGGGGATGAAACGCTGATCACGCTGGATCTGCAGTCCGAGCGGCTCGTGCTTCTGGTGGAAACGCCTTCGGGCATGCGGCGGCTGCGCATCGCCGAATGGAATGGGGAAAACGGCTATGTCGGGCAAGAGAAAGAGAGCGCCGATCTTCCGATGAATAGCGATCTCGATGCCTATCACGCCACGGATGGCGAGGTGCTTCTGAATATCACGCTCGACGGACGGGAGATGGACGCATACTATGAGCTCTATGGCGGAACATGGATGCTCACTTTGATTGACAACCAGATGTATTTTACAGCTAACAGCGTCTGCGATGCGTCTTCCATGTACCGCAACGACGGCAGCGTTTACGGCAGGTTCAGGTTGCCATGGGATGACCTGTTCAGCACGGATTTTACCACGCTGCCCTGGACGATGGAGGAAGCTGTCGCCCAGATGGATACTGCCGGCTATGCGTTTGTGAACAACCCCGACCCCACCGATCGACTGCACCTACGCACACGGGCCAGCCGTGACAGCGCGTCTCTGGGCAAGTTTTATAACGGCACACCCGTACAGGTGCTCGCAGACGACGGTACGTGGGTGAAAGTGCGCGTAGGTCTCGGTGAAGCATCTTTAGAAGGGTACATGTTGCGCGAATATCTCGCCTTCGACATGGATGGACGTGTCGTAGAATGCGCGTTTCCGCAGCTCTCCCTTTATCAAGAATTTAAGGAAAACGGCCTGCCCCTGCGCACCCGGCCCCAGAGCGGTTCACCCGTCGTACCTGGCGAACCTTTCACCAGTGACATTGGCGAATATATCATCGGGGTCGCAGGCGATGATTGGTTTATTCTGATGCTGCGCGACGGCAGCGTCGGTTATGCACCGCAGTCGGCATTCACCAGCGGAAACGGCTGAATATCTATCGATGACTGGCACTAGCGAGGTTCTCTCAAGATCTTCCAGTCCCGTTTTCAATACGAAAAGGATCTGCTGGAGCAAAAGTTTTCCAAATCATTGACATTCGTAAAATGGGCATCGTCAAAAGTTGAAATTTCTTGAAATGATCTGGGCATACATGTATAATAGTTTCAGAATATGCTCTCAGCATATAGAAGGGGGTCATGGATAATGAAATCAATCTTTTCCGTGTTGCTGGCTGCGGCGCTGCTGACGTCTCCTGCTCTGGCTGAAGGGATGAGCGGCACATTTGAAGGCTCCAGCCAAGGTTTTCATGCGCCTGTCAAAGTGCAGGTGACGCTCGAAGACGGTACGATCACGGATGTCCAAGTCACTGAACACCATGAAACCGAGGGCGTCAGTGACTATTCGATTTCCGAAACGCCAAAACGCATTGTTGCAGCACAAAGCTGGAATGTGGATACGCTTTCAGGCGCAACCTACAGTTCCAATGCAGTCAAGTACGCCGTGCGCGATGCCCTGCAAACCGCGGGCGCCGAAGGATTTGACACAGAAGTACATGAAGCACAGGGTGAAGATGAAGAGATTGACGCCGATGTCGTCATCGTTGGCGCAGGCATAGCAGGTCTTAGTGCGGCCATTGAAGCCAAACAGTCCGGAGCCAATGTGATCGTGCTTGAAAAGCTGGATCGCATTGGCGGTTCATCCATCACAGCCGGCGGAATTGTCTATGGCACAAATACTGTGATGAATCGGGACATAGACAACGATCCGGAAGATATGGTTCAGTATTACCTCATGCGCGGCAACAACAATATCGATGAGGATATCGTACGTTTCTGGGCAGAACACTCCGGTGAAACCGTCGATTGGATGATAGAAGACATGGGTGTCGAGTTTGCAACGCTCGGTACATCCGGCACCAGCCCCGCAATGCGCGCTCATACGACAGCAAACGGCGGCGCGGGCGTCGTTCTGCCGATCTTTAACAAATTTAATGAATTGGGCATTGAGCTGAGACGCGATACGGCTGTCACAGATATCCTGTCTGATGGAGAACGCGTGACCGGCGTCTTGGCTGAACACAACGGCGCTACCATCACCGTCAATGCGGATACGGTCATCATCGCGTGCGGTGGCTTCGATGCAAATGAAGAAATGAAAAAGCTCTATGCGCCTGACGCGTATGGCGTCGCTTGTATGTCCAGCATAGGCAACACTGGAGACTACATCCCCTGGGGTGAAAAGCTGGGCGCGAGTATGATCTTCAAAGGCGGCGTCATGGGCATGCATTCCACGAATCCGTCCTATACGCTGACCGACGGCATCAATCTGTTGTCCTTTCTGCCCACGTTGGGCGTGACGGATGAAGGCGTGCGTTTTGAGAACGAATCCAATGACTATCCGATCTTCTTTACAAAGATGGTCGAAACAGGCCGTGATACGTTCTACTGGATCTTTGATACGGCATCCGGCTATGCTGAGCTGTGTGAAGCGGCGCTGCCGCATTACGGCTTCAAGGCTGACACGCTTGAAGGTCTCGCAGAAGCGGCGGACATCCCGGTTGACACATTCATGGCAACGGTCGAACGTTACAACGAACTTGGCGAAAAGGGTGTAGACGATGACTTTGGCCGCGAGGACATCACGCCCCTGTCTGACAAGGGACCATACTATGCCATCAAAGTCGTCAAGGCCACAGTCGCCGGATTCGGCGGATTTGAAATCAACACCAACTCTCAAGTGCTGAACACTGAAGGTGAGCCTATACCCGGTCTGTATGCTGCAGGCGAATGTGCCAGCGGTCAGTTCTTTGATAAGGAGTATCCGTGCTCCGGTTCAATGCTCTGCATCAGCGCCACGTTTGGCCGCATCGCAGGCAGAAACGCAGCTGCCGAAGCCGCAGCCCTATAAGGAATTCATTTTCACGCTTTATGCACAGTCAATGGACATGACCTTAAACCATAAAGACCGCAAGCGTTTATGGCATCAAGATGCAGCCTTGCGGTTTTTATCGTAAGCATCGGACAGTATATCGTCCTCAGTCAAACGTACTGCTGAAGCGCTGACTGCGTCAGGGTACGAAACTCGAAGGTTGTCTGACAATAGTTATCTTCGAACCGCAATGCCAATCTCTCGTTTCCGCTTATCACGAAATTTTATAAGGATGTCTCAATTGAATAAGACATTTGGAAGATGATGTGCTATAATATAGGGTGAGGATACGTGCCTCAGAACAGAAAGGAGAGAAACAAGATGAAGAAGACGATGCCCCGCCTGCTAGCGCTCACGCTGTGCGTCGTGATGATGCTGTGCAGCGTCTCCGCTCTGGCGGAAGCGATCTACACGCCCGGCACTTACACGGCGACCGTCAAAGGCGCAAGCGGCGACGTCACCGTGGAGACCACGGTCGATGAGTCGAAGATCGTCAGCGTCAATGTGACGGCGCAGACGGAAACCACGAGCGACATTGCCCGCGTAATCGAGGATATCCCCGCGGCAATTGTCGATACACAGAGTACCGATGTCGACGCTTTCAGCGGCTCGACCATCACCAGCAACGCGATCATGGAGGCTGTCAAACTGGCTTTGGCGCAAGCGCGCGGCGAAGAGTTGGCCGCGGAAGAGGAAAATGCCGAGGAGGTCATCCCTGAGAAAGCGGAAATCGCCATCCCGGAAGCTGTACCCGCCACAAACAGCTTTGAAGGCAGCTATGCCGACACCATCGCGTGGAACCTGACGTATGATGTAGTCGTCGCGGGCTACGGCGCGGCAGGCGCAACGGCCGCGATCAACGCGTCCGATGCCGGCGCGTCCGTGCTGCTCCTCGAAAAAGCGCCTAAAGGCGCTGAAGGCGGCAACAGCAAGTTCGCCGGTCAGGACGTCATGGGTCCGCTCAACTACGAGGACGGCCTGGCGTATTACAAAGCGCTGCGCGGCCTGTTCACAGAGAGCACAAGCGATTCCATGCTGGAGACCTATGTGGCTGAGTGCGTGAAGAACCCGGATTACCTGGTCTCCCTCGGCGCCGTATATGAGGACTTCTGGCAGAAATCCTGGCCGGAATATCCGGAGTTTGAAGGCTCTGAATCCATCTACACCTGGATCGTTGGCGGACAGTCCTTCCAGGGGACGCTCTACAAGCTGCTTCAGGACAACGTCGCCAAGCGCGATATCGATGTGCTCTATGAGGCGCCCGCGAAGCATCTGATTCAGGACCCGTTCACGAAGGTCATCCTCGGTGTGCAGTTTGAGAAGGATGGGCAGACCGTGAACGTGCGCGCCAAGAACGGCGTCGTGCTGGCGACGGGCGGCTTTGAGGCCAATCAGGAAATGATCCAGAATTACCTCCAGCAGCCCTATGTCTACGTCGTCGCAGCGGTCTACAATACCGGCGACGGTATCAAGATGGCGCAGGAAGTCGGCGCGGATTTGTGGCATATGAGCAACAGTGCGGGCTACACGTGGGGTTTCCAACCTGAAGGACAGCCCACGGCCGTGCGCAGCCTATCCGTTGCCAATGGCATCATCGTCGGTCCGAACGGTGAACGCTTTATGGACGAGACAACAGCCAACCGTCATGGCAAGATCAACTACGGCGGCCGCTGGATTTCCATGCCCACGCCGCTTCCGGCATACTACATCTTTGACAACGAGACATGCCTGAACAAGCCCATCGTCGCGAGCTGGAGCGAAGGCAATGTCGATGAGATCGAAAAGGGCTGGATCGTCAAAGCGGACACCATCGAAGAACTCGCCGGCAAGATCGGCGTTGACGCCGAGACGCTCAAGGCAACGGTGGATCGCTACAATAGCTATGTCGCATCCGGCGAGGACGTGGAGTTCGGCCGCGATCCAGAGAAACTGGTCGCCGTCTCCGAAGGTCCGTTCTATGCGCTTGAAATCGGCCCCTGCATGCTGAACACGCAGGGCGGCGCGAAGCGCAACGAGAAGGCCGAGGTTCTCGACGTGAACGGCAATCCGATCCCGCACCTCTACAGCGCGGGTGAAATGGGCGCGCTGTTTGCCGACATGTACAACGGTGGCGGCAACCTCGGCGAGTGCGTCGCCTTTGGCCGCATCGCCGGAGTGAACGCTGCGGCTGAGAAGGATGATTGATTTCGGTAAGGCGATACGGTTTTTGATGCACACGCGGGCATTTGGTTCCCGCAAGACCCCACGCTGAAAGCTTATATCGCTTAAGGACGGCGCATGGTCTTTAAACGAATCATGAAAGCGCCGGAAACGAGTCCGCCAGGCAGGCGTTCGCTCGTTTTCGGCGCTTGTTTTTTGTTGTCTGTCTGCTGCAGGATATGTAAGCCTCTTGATGAAGCCGCGGCATCATTCCCCTTCCGCCATCGCGGTTTCAAATTCCACCCTGCAGCGTTTGAGCATCTCGCGAATCGGAAGCTGATACGGACAGCGCGTCTCGCACACGCCGCATTGCACACAGTCCGAGGCGTTCTTCTCCATCCCGCGATAGCGCGCGACAGCCCAATCGCGCAGCCCATAGCGCTTCAGATACCCTTCCACGAGGAATACGCCGCTGATCTGAATCCCCGCCGTACAGGGCTGACAGTAGTTGCAGCGCCGGCAGAACTGCGTCCCCAGCGACTGGCGCACTGCCTCGATGCGTGAAAGCTCATCCTCGCTCAGCGGCGAACTGTCCTCCATCGACGCGATGTTTTCCTCGATCTCGTGCACGTCGCACATGCCGGGGATCGCGACCGTCACGTCCGGATTCTGCCGGATGAAGCGCAGTGCCAAACGCGCGTCTTCAAGAGCGCCGCCCGCCAAGGGCTTCATGCAGATAAAACCGACACCGCGTTCCGCCGCGCGATGGATCAGCGCCTCACCCTGCGTCTCGACGATGTTGTACGGGAACATCACCGTCTCCACCCAGTCCATTTCAAGCGCACGTTCAAATACCGCCGCCAGATGCGCCGTCACGCCGATGTGTCCGATCTTTCCCGCAGCCTTCGCTTCCCGCAGCGCTTCCAATGCCCCGTCCGGCGCCGTCATCCGCTCGAGATCCGCCAGAGATGGATTGTGCATCTGATACAGATCGATGTGATCCGTGCGCAGATTGTGAAGGCTCGCATCGATGTCCCTGGCCATCGCTTCTTTTGTGCGTGCCATCGACTTGGTCGCCAGTACAAACCGATCGCGCAGTCCCTCGAGCGCCTCGCCCAGATATGCCTCGCTGACCGTGTATGCGCGTGCCGTGTCGATATAGTTGATGCCGCGCTGCGCCAGAGTCTGCATCAACGCGCGCACCGTGCCCGCATCCACCTTCTGAATCGGTATGCCGCCGAAACCCATGCGCGAGATGCGCAGTCCCGTATTGCCCAGTTGAACGGTCTCCATGGGATCACTCCTTTGCTGTCCTGTGTGCCCGTCAAGCGGTGCTGTCTCATGTCCTATTATATTCCGACGCGCCGCGCTTGGCAATAAACACATGCCGCCTTTCAGCGCACAATCAGGCAGAGAGCGCGGCCGCTTTGCGCATCTCATCGCCGCAGCGCTGAGCGCGGTGAATCAGGCAACGGTCCAAAGCGCACAGTACACGCGTCATCCATCAAATGTCAATTCGCTTTCCTGACGCGGCTGCATTTCCCTGGAAATGAGTAAGCTCAGCGCATGGCAGAGCAGCGACGCGCCGAAGAATGCGAAGGAAAAACAGAGAAGAAAAATGGGCAGAACGAATCCGCGCATCACCAGCGAGACGATGGTCACTCCTGCCAGCACGAGGATGCCTGAAATAAAACATAGCTTTGAGATGCGATACAGCGCCTGGACATTCCCGGCTGTGAACAGGCTGTTCTCGCGCAAGTGCCCACAGAGGCGGTAAAAAAGAAGCAGCGCAGCCCAGCAGCAGATGCTCACGCAGACGACGGTCACAATGCCCACGACGCCTGCGATATTCATCATCCCCAAGGGTCTCATGGACAGGGCATATCCGCCATAGCTCGCCAAAAGCAGCGCGAAGAGCGTGCCCAACACGCCCGCAATCAGCGTCACCGCGCGAAGCGCGTTCATCACAAAGGGCAAATCCTTCAGTCTTTTTATGATGCGCATGGGATCACCTCAAGCGCAGTTTATCACTAAATTAATCGATTGTCAATATATATTTTTCGTATATCGATAAATCGGCTGTAAAGATACGCTGTCGCTCCGCCCCATATCCCGATTTCTCCGCACAGGATGAACGCAAAGCACTTGACGCGCGAGGCCAAGGCAGAAAAAACAGATCGACTGACTTTACGCCATTTTGTTTGATGGATAGAACAAAGACTTGACAGCTGAGGTGCGTTGATTTATAATACCCTTGTCAATAGTGTAAATTTTAATATCATCAAAATTAAAGGGGAGCATTCTATGAGCATATACGATTTTACGGTCAAGGCGCAGGACGGCAGCGATGTGCCGCTCTCCAATTACAAAGGGAAGGTCCTTTTGATCGTCAACACGGCGACGGGATGCGGTTTTACGCCGCAATACAGCGATCTGCAGAACCTGTATGCGCTTCACCAGAAGGATGGTCTGGAGATTCTCGACTTTCCCTGCAATCAGTTTGCCGAGCAGGCCCCGGGCACCGATGAAGAAATTCACACATTTTGCACAGGTCGTTTTGGCATCACGTTCCCGCAGTTTTCAAAAATCGACGTCAATGGAGAAAACGCGATCCCGCTCTACCGATATCTGACGGCGAACTCCTCGTTTTCCGGGTTCAACGGTCCGATGGGGCTGGTGCTCAAGCCGGTCGTGAAAAAGATGGACAAGGATTACAAAAACAATGGCAATATCAAATGGAACTTCACGAAATTCCTGATTGACCGCAACGGCGAACTCGTCGCGCGCTTTGAGCCAACCGAATCGCTTGATCATGTGAAGGCCAAAGTGGAGGAACTGCTTTGATCTTCCGCGATGAACCTGTCCATGCCTTCGTCGAATGCAGCGGGCGTTTCAAAGCGATCCAGCGGCGAATGAAGGGGACATTTGGCGGATCTATGCGGATGCGGACAACACATGGTCATCCGCGAGCGTGCTGAGCCATGCAGAAAGCGTCAACACATGGAAAACAATGGATTTGAGCTTGACCGGTATCTGACCCGCGGCGTTGAGGACATCGTCAAAAGCGCGGTAAGGGCCACACTGACCGATCCGAAGGAAAGCGTTTTCATGGCGCGCTTCGCGCTGTCCAGCCGGGAAGCCTCCCGCAAGCGGGCAAAGGCGCAGGAACAAGGAGAGCATATCCCTCCTTTCTTGATTGCCAGCATCACGAGCAGCTGCAACCTGCACTGTGCCGGATGTTATTCCCGATACAATCACGCGTGTACGGACGAAAAACCGGTGGATCAGCTGACGGCAAAAGAATGGGAAAAGATATTCGCGGAGGCCAGGGACCTCGGCGTCAGTTTCATATTGCTCGCGGGAGGCGAACCGCTCCTGCGTCGGGACGTGATTGAGGCGGCCGGCAAAATCCCGGAGATCCTATTCCCCATCTTCACCAATGGTACACTCCTTCAGGACGAGTACATCGCGCTTTTCGATCAGAGGCGCAATCTGCTGCCAATCCTCAGCGTCGAAGGGCAGCGGGAGATGACGGACGAGCGGCGCGGGGACGGCGTATATGCGCGAGTTGAAGCGGCGATGCAGTGCATACAGAAAAACCGTCTGATCTTCGGCACTTCCATCACGACGACGACCGCGAATCTGCGCGAGGTGACGGATGACGCGTTCCTCAGCGGGCTGCGTGACAGCGGCTGCAAGGCCGTGATCTATGTCGAATTTGTGCCGGTGACACAGGAGAGCAGCGCGCTCGCTCCCGGCGAAAGGGAACGGACATACCTGCAGGATCGCTTATCCGAAATCCGGGAGCAATATAAGGACATGGTGTTCATCTCCTTTCCCGGAGATGAAAAGAGCTCCGGAGGATGCCTGGCCGCCGGACGTGGATTCTTTCACATCAATTCACACGGCAGAGCGGAGCCCTGTCCGTTTTCCCCATACTCGGATACCAGCGTCAAGGATGTCACTTTGCGGGAAGCGCTGCATTCCCCGCTGTTCACCGCCCTGCGCGACGGGAACATGCTGATGGAAGATCACGCGGGCGGCTGTGTGCTGTTCGAGCGAAAAGACGCCGTGGAAGCGCTCCTCTCGCAATGCGATTCATAAAGAGATCGCCTCCCCCGTCATCAGGGAGAGGCGAAAATCATGCGATTGAATCGTAGAGCAAAGGCAGCCGGATCGTTTGATCCCGTCTTGTCAAAGCTACGGCATAGGGAATCGGCAGCCTTTTTGAAACCAACAGGTGAAGATAAAACGAATATACTTGTTCCTTGCGACCGTCCATCTTCAGGCGGCGCTTTTTTTATCGTTGATTCCAATTCCAAAGTCATCTCGCGCCTGTCCAGCCTGCCTTAAGATCGATAGGGCGCAAAACGCCTTCCCTCATCAGTCCAGAGTCAACGACGGCGCGGCATACCTGCGCGCCTTGAGCTCGCTGTTGAGCAGATACAAACTGCGCATGTCGTCCCCGAAGAGCTCCATCCTGGTGATGAGATCCTTCGAATTCTTCTCCTCCTCGCCCTGCTCCTTCACGAACCAGTCGAGGAACTGCAGCGTGCGGTAGTCGTGCGCATCCAGCGCGGCAGCATAGATCGCGTTGATGAGCGAGGTGACATACTGCTCGTGTTCATAACCGGCGCGAAGCGGATCGAGCAGCGTTTTGAAGACCTTATCCGGCTTCGCGATGGCGTCCAGTGTCACCTTCTGATCGTTGTTGTGCAGATATTTGTAGATCAGCAGCGCGTGATCCTGCTCCTCGCGCGCCTGAACCTCGTACCAATTCGCGAAGCCATCGAGTCCCTTGTCTTCGTAGAAATTGGCCATGTCCAAATACAGGTATGCGGAGTAAAATTCCTTGTTGATCTGGTCGTTGAGAAGAGCGCTGACCTTCTTATCCATCAATAAACCTCCTCGCTGTTTGTCTGGCGGCCTTATCCGCTTCTGATTTTCATTATAGCATGAATGTCAAGCGCCGAGGTCGCGCCAGTCGGCAGCCTCCCAACCTGCATAAGATATCCTTTGAAGCGATCCCTGAATCGTCGCAAGCACGGCTGACACAAATCATTCGCAAGATGAGCGCACGCATGAGCATCACTGCTGAAAATAGCATTCCCAGTCTCCAAGCGGTGTGCCAAATTCCGCGAGGAAGATCGGGAAAGTCCGCAGCACGATTAAAATTGGAAGAATCTCGCAAAGAGACCTTTTTTTATGGCAACATTCTCAGGAGGGAGATCGCCCGAGGGCTTGCGCTGAACCGCAGTGTTTGGTGAGTTTATATGACAAGTCCCATTCCCAACTCCCTGTCACTCCGTCTCCACGCGCGCACGGCTCGTCCCGCTGGCGTCCTTGTAGACGACGATCTTCCGGTCGATCCTGCGCCTGAGCTCTTCGACATGGGAGATCACGCCGACGAGCCGGTTCCCCTGCGAGAGCGAGGAGAGCATGGAAAGCGCCTTTGAGAGCGCTTGCGCGTCCAGAGAGCCGAATCCCTCGTCCACAAAGAGCGCGTCGAGCTGCACACCGCCCGCGGCGGACTGTATCTCATCGCAAAGGCCTAGCGCCAGCGCGAGC
>CAYUZP010000037.1:0-13989 GCA_964449655.1 uncultured Oscillospiraceae bacterium | reverse complement strand
ATAGGCAAAATACGCCTGCGCGTACATGTCGGTGTGGTCGCCGATGATCTTGATGGAGTTCTTGTTCGCGCCAACGGTGCCGTCAGAGCCGAGGCCGTAGAACTTGCAGCTGATCGCGCCTTCCGGAGCGGCGTTGAAGATCTCGCCTACCGGCAGGCTCGTGTTCGTCACATCGTCATCGATGCCGACGGTGAAGTGGTTCTTCGGCTGCGCGAGCTTGAGGTTGTCAAAGACAGCCTTGACGTGCGTCGGGGTGAACTCCTTGGAGCCCAGGCCATAGCGGCCGCCCACGACGTCGATCTTGCGGCCGGTCTCCACCAGCGCTGCGCATACGTCCAGGTACAGCGGCTCGCCCAACGAACCGGATTCCTTGGTGCGATCCAGCACGGCGATCTTCTTGACGCTCGCGGGAACGGCGGCGCTGAAGCGCTTCGCGTCAAACGGGCGATACAGGTGAACGCTCACAAGGCCGACCTTTTCGCCCATGGTCAGCAGCTTATTGACAGCCTCGGTTGCGACGTCGCAGCCGGAGCCCATCGCCACGATGACGTATTCCGCATCCGGCGCGCCAACATAGTCAAACGGCTTGTGCGGACGGCCCGTCAGCTTGCCAACCTCGTCCATGACCTCCTCGACAATCGCCGGGGTCGCCGCGTAGTACTTGTTGGCAGCCTCGCGGCCCTGGAAATAGATGTCGGGGTTTTGCGCGCTGCCGCCCAGATGCGGATGCTCCGGATTGAGCGCGCGGGCGCGGAACTCGGCGACCTTGTCCCACGGCATGAGCTTGGCCATATCCTCGTATTCGATCTCGTCAATCTTCTGGATCTCGTGAGAGGTGCGGAAGCCGTCGAAGAAATGCAGGAACGGAACGGAGCTCTTGAGCGTCGCCAGATGCGCGACGAGCGCCATGTCCTCCGCTTCCTGAACGGAGTTTGAGGCAAGCATGGCAAATCCGGTTTGACGGCAGGCCATGACGTCGGAGTGGTCGCCGAAGATGGACAGCGCATGATATGCCAACGCGCGCGCACTCACGTGGAAGACGCAGGGCAGCAGCTCGCCGGAAATCTTGTACATGTTCGGGATCATCAGCAGCAGACCCTGAGACGCCGTGAACGTCGTGGTCAGCGCGCCGCCCTTCAAAGAGCCGTGCACAGCGCCTGCCGCGCCAGCCTCGGACTGCATCTCCGCAATACGGACTGTCTGGCCGAACAGATTCATGCGATCATGCGCAGCCCAATCGTCCGCGACCTCTGCCATCGGAGAAGACGGGGTGATCGGGTAGATGGCCGCCACGTCGCTGAACGCATATGCGACGTGGCTGACGGCAGTGTTGCCGTCAACGGTCATTTTCTTAGCCATTGGTAAAACCCTCCCTATGTGAATCAAGGATGGACACGTGTGTGAGAATGCGCCGCTCGGCCAAGCCTCAAACGGAATTCTCTACGGTTATATTATAGCCTTCCGACAAAAACATGTCAACCACAGCTTGAGAATTCACGCCTGTTTTGTGCATCTTTTTCCGATTTTCACGCGTCTTCACGTGCGCATTTCACGTTCATCGTTTCTTACATTCGGATGAATTCACGAAAAACGCGAATCATTCCATTTGCGCGTCGAGCCACGAAAACAGTCCGTTATAATAGGTTTCCGGATCGGCAAATCGGCCCATGCCATGCGACGCGCCTTCAATCAGCAAGAGCTGCGCGCCGCCTGATGCAGCGTCCTCGCTTTGCCAAGCCGGCACTTCCTCGTCCAATGTGCCGTGTATAAACAGCAGCGGTATGGCGGACATCTCAGCGGCTTTGACCGGCTGAACCTCGCGAAGAGCGACGCCAAATGTAGCGCGGTACGCCATCTCAAGGAGCCAGCCACTCAGCTTGTCGCCTCTTCCCGTCTCCTCAAGCAGACCATAAGCCCTCGATCTCAAATCGGTGCTCATGCTGTCCAGTGCTCCGGCGCGCACGGCGTCAGGAAGCCCCTGTGCGGCCGCGAGCAGTATCGCCAAGGCGCCCTCGTCTTGTCCGATCAACGCGATCTGTGCCGTCGGCTTTTGCGCCAGGATCCAAGCGATCCAATCGACGATATCCTGCGCTTCCCGCACGCCCAAAGACGATGTCTCGCCATCGCTCTGCCCGTGCGCATAGAGATCGGGCAGGAGCACGTCGTATCCCCGCAGAGAGAACGCGCAAGCGATATCCTGCACCTGCGTGCCGCTCGTGCCCAGGCCGCCGTGCACCACGATCGCCCATCGCCCTTTGGTCTCTTCGCTTGCGTTGAGCGCTGCGTATCGCTCGGCGTGCAGCGTGCCGCGCTCTGTGATGAGCATGGCCGTCTCAGGGGACGCCACGCTCAGCCAGCCCCGAACGCGGGTCAAAGCCTGCTGCATGTTCATCTCCTCGCGCAGGGAGAACTCGACCATCCCGCCCTCCGCCTGGACGCGTTCGCGCCGTCCATTCAGCGCCGAACGAAGCAGCGAATTCGCGCGCCAGATCCCCGCGGAAAAGACGCAGGCGCAGGAAATCATCACCGCCGCCATGCACAGCAGCATTCGCCGCATCACTGTTCCCTCCCCGCTCACCGCGAAATCCTGCGAAGTTTCGCCACAAAAAAGCCCTCATAGCATTCATCCGGACAAATGCACAGCGTGCCGTCTACACGCGTGGGCAGCAGCGGCACACCCTCAAGCTGCGTTTCGTCGAGCGGCACGATCTCCGCCTCGCCGCGCTCAACCGCCCGCATCACGATCTGTTCGTTCTCCTCCGCGAGCAGCGAACAGGTCGAATAGATCATCTCGTGCCCCGGCTTGAGCAGACGAAGCGCCTTTTGAAGCAGTTCCCGCTGCGTCTTCACCGTGCGTGGCAGGTACGAAAGGTCTATAGGGCTTTCAAGGTTCGCCGTGCCGCTGCCCGTGCAAGGGGCGTCCAGCAGTATGCGATCAAAGGAAAACAGTTCATCGAGCTGCCGCGCGTCCATGTTCAGCACCGTCACGCGCGTTGCGCCCTGCCGCTCGATGTTAAAGCGCAGCCGTTCAGCGCGGGGCCTGCTCCGTTCGCATGCAGTGATCATCGCCTTGCCGCCCGTCAGCGCCGCGATCTGCGTCGTCTTCCCGCCCGGCGCCGCGGCCATATCCAGCACGTTCTCCCCGGGCAGCGCACGAAGCAGGATCGGCGGCAACATCGACGAAAGGTTCTGCAGGTAGACCTCGCCGCGCGCATAGAGCGGCAGCGCCCTCACCGCTTCCTCGCGCGCTTCGCGAAGGATCAGCGCTTCCCCGCTCCAGGGCACGCCGCACCAGAGGATGCCCGCCGCGTCAAGCTGCCCACATACGGAAGGAACACACGCGCGCAAAGTGTTCACGCGAAGGGTCACATGTCGCGTTGTCGCAAGTCCATTGGCGATTCGCAACGAAATCTCCTCGCCATACTGATCGCGCAGCTTGTCCATCAAAGATGTATCCATGTTTTTTCCCTTTGTCCTGTCCCATGAAAAGCCAAAGCGACTTTTCGCTTTACGCTCTGGCAAGGTCATGATTTTATAGGATGCCGCATGGGTGATGAAAATGGCAGATCGGATTTGACCGATTGACGGCGCCTTGCTCATTCGATATACTACAGGGGTATAAACTGACGCGCGGAGGAAAGATCGATGACAGACAGAACGCTCACCATCCGCTACACATCGGATACGCATGGCTACCTCTTCCCCACGCTCTACGCGTATCGCGCCGAGCAGCCGATGGGCCTCATGAAACTGGCCGCAGAATACCCTCACGACGGCAACACGCTCATCCTAGACGGCGGGGACACCATACAGGGTTCCCCAATGGCCAACTTCTATCATCGGCTCAGCCCCGAGGAACGTCACCAGTGCCTGCCGCAAAATCGCTGGGGTGAAAACCCCTTCGCGGCCATGATGAACATTGCCGGTTATCAATTTGTGACGCTGGGCAATCACGATTTCAACAACGGCCTTGACGCGCTCGCGGATTACCTTGAAAACCTCGACGCGCTCTGTCTCTGCGCGAACATACGGGACAGAGCCGGCCGTCTGCCCATCGCGCCCTATGCTGTGCATCAGCTTGAAAACGGGCTTCGCATCGGGCTCGTCGGCGCGTGCACGCACTTTGTTCGCCGCTGGGAAAAGCCAGAGACGGTGGAGCAACTGGTCATTGAGGATCCCGTAGAGGCCGCGGCTCGCGCGCTCGATGCCATTCGCCCGCTGTGCGACGTGACGATTTTGATCTACCACGGCGGCTTTGAGTGCGACCTTGAGACTGGCCAGCAGCTGACCGATCTCACCGAAAATCAAGCCTGCCGCATCTGCCGGACACTCGATTTTGACCTCGTGCTGACGGGGCACCAGCACATGCGCGTGGACGGCGTGCGCTTTGGTCACAGCTTTGCGGTTCAGCCCGCCTATCGCGCGCCGCATGTCTGCGCCATCACCGTGACGGTGCACGCGGACGGGAGCAAGGCTTTTGAAAGCGAGATACTGCCCGCGCAAGCCGCGCCGATGCCGGAAGCGGCTACGCTGCTCTCGCCGCTTGAAGCGCGCGTTCAAGCATGGCTGGATGAGCCGGCGGGACATCTCGACCGGCCTTTGGATGTTCAGCCCCCGCTTGAGATGGCTAGAAACGGAAGCGCGCTGGCCAACTTCTTCAACACGGTGTTTAAGGACGCTTCCGGCGCACAGGTTTCCTCCTGCGCTTTGGGCAACGAGATCAAGGGGCTGCCGCGCGATGTGACCGTGCGGGACATCGTTTCCGCCTATATCTACTCAAACACGCTGCGCGTGCTTGAATTGACCGGTGCAGAGCTGCGCGCCTATGTCGAACGCGCCGCCTGCTATTTTGCGCTGGATGAACGCGGTGAGCTGTGCGTATCGGATGAATTCCTGCGTCCCAAGGTGCAGCACTATCAATACGAATACCTCCTGGGCATTGACTACGTGATCGACGTTCACCGTCCCAAAGGGCAGCGCGTGATCTCCATGCGCTTTAGCGGGCGCGAGCTGCGCAATGAGGAAAAAATCTCCCTGTGCGTGAGCAGCTATCGCGCCTCCGGCACCGGCGGATACGACATGCTGCTCGGAAAAAGGATTCTGCGCGACGACCCGACAGACGTGGTCGATCTGCTCGTCGCGTACATCATGGATCACCCTGAAATCAAGGTGGACACACATCGCTATTGCACGGTGATCGTTTGAACGTGCGCACTGCCGTTTGAGCCGCACAGCCTTGCGCCGTGCGGTTTTTTAAGGAAAACGCTGCTCTCTGTCAAGCTCTTATTCGATCGCCTCCCAGGTTCCCCGCAAGGGTTTGTGCGGCAAATGCGCCTACAACCCCATCTCTCGCATGCGCGGCGTCAAGGTTCATTCAAGCCCTGTTGCCTTGCGGCTTTTCGTTTCAGCCTGCCGATCCGCTGTCTCAGCGCGCAGAGCTCCTGTTCGTCCTCGCCGCGCAGCAACGAAGCGTTGAGCGCGGTCGCGAGTGCGCCATTCGCATATCGAAGCGCGGCTCTCATGTCATGCGCGACATGCTCGTAATATTTTGCCAGTTCGACATATGGCCACGTGCCACCTTCCCCGGACGCGATCATCTCCTGGCATGTCCTGATCTCTTCCGTCCATTCGTGCCCCTTCTTGTAGCTGAGCGCCAGATGCATGTGCGCCTCGGGCGAGAGCGTCGTGCGCCCCAGCACCTTCAGGCACCGGCGCGCCTGTTCTGTCCGCCCGCCGCGCAAAAGCGTGCGCCCGATGCCGTAGATGTCCTGCGGGTGATTGAGCGCGAGCGGCGCGCGATACGATGCGCACAGGTGCCCCGTCAGCTCCGCAAGGCTTTGCACGTCGCGCAGGTTGTGACGCAATACATCCTCCAGCAGCGCGAATTCCCCGCTTTTCAGATAGTCAAAATACCGCTGCGGCACCTGTGCGCCGGGCAGATCGTCCTCTCGCGTATATCCCAGCACTGCCGTTTCGAGCGCGGCGAGACTGCAGCTTTTAAGGCGCAGCTTGTATACGCGCCGACACGCGTGCAACAGATCCAGATGCGGGATGTCCTCGGCGCGAAAGCATATGCGCTGCATCGTCATCCTCGACGCCAGCAGCGGCAGATCGAAGCTCTTCCCGTTGAACGTGACGACCGCGTCGCTGCGCTCAAAGCATTTCGCGATCTCCAAAAGCATCGCGCGTTCCTCGCTGTAGTCGCGCATCACATACTGCCGTATGACCATGCCCCGCGGCTCGATGAAGCCCACGCCGATCTCAAAGGCGACAGTGCCCGCGCCACCGCTCAGCCCTGTCGTCTCCGTGTCAAGAAAGAGCAGGCGCTGCACGTCCCAGTGATCACCTGAAAACATCGGATCGCAATCGCGCACATCCTCAAGCGTCGTTCGCTCGACGCCGCGCAGTCCTTCGATCGGCAAAACATGCTCGCGGCAGAAAAACGCGTCCTCGCGCTTTGGCGTCTGCTCGCCCCGCTGGGCGGGCGCATCCTGCGATATGGCCATCAGCCTCTCCCGCAGGCTCCTCATGATGCCGCCCCCGTATGCGCGCCGCTCGCCGCGATGATCCGCTGCGTCAGCAGAAGAGCGGTCTGCTTGCCGCGCTCACCGACCTCCGCCCTCGGCCCGACGCAAGAGGGGCAGCCCGCCTCACAGCCGCATCCCGCGATCAGCGCGTAAACGTCGTCGAAGATCAGCCCTCGCATGCCGTACACCCGTTCACTGAGGCCGATTCCGCCCGCGTAGTTGTCAAAGACGAGGATCGTCGGCAGGCGCGTGAACGGGTCGCGCACGCGGTACTGCACGCAGATATCGCGCGAGGAGCACATCAGATAGAGCGGTATGATCTGCCGCAGCGCGTTGGCGACGCCGAGCATGCCGCCCTGCAGGTCGTCCATCGACAGCCCGCCCGTGATCTGCTCGCTGAGCGCCCACCAGCAGGCGTTTGTCGGCATCTCCAGTTCCGGCAGATCCACAGGGCCAAAGCCCAGCGTCTCCTGCGTATCCAGCTTGAATTTCTTGAACATCGTCACCAACCATGTGACGACCACCTCGCCAAACGCCATCGAGCCTCCGCCAAATGGCTGTTCCTTGAGGACATCGATCACCTTGACGCTCGTGTTCAGATCTGCGTCCGTGTAATAGTCCACATCCACGCTGCGCACATACGCCTTCTTTTCCGGAAAGTCCAGCTTTTCCACCTGAAACTGCTGGCCTTCATGCATGTATATCGCGTGTTCATGCAGCAGCATCGGCACGGTGTAGCGGTCCATTTCGCCTATGACGCGTCGATGTTCGGGGTGGGTGATGTCGATGATCACGAAGTTTTCGCTCGTCACCGACCGCAGCGACAGATCCGCCGCCGGAAATTCCTCCGCCATCCAATAATAGCGCCCGTCGGTCTTGTGCAAAATCTGTTCCTCGCAGAGGTATTCGAGCAGCTCCTGCGTCGAAACGCCGTCAGCGTAACTCTCCCCTTCCTCAAACGGCAGCTCATATGCCGCGCACTTGACGTGATTCATCAGCACATAGAGGTTGTCGGGATGCACGAGCGCGTTTTCCGGAGAACGCCCAAAGAAGTAGCCAGGATGCGTGACGATATACTGGTCAAGCGCCGAGGAGGACGCGACGAGCACAGTCAGCGATGTGTTCTTCCTGCGTCCCGCCCGGCCCGCTTCCTGCCATGTGCTGGCGATGGTGCCCGGATATCCACACAATATGCACGCGTCAAGCTGTCCGATGTCGATGCCCAATTCGAGCGCGTTGGTCGATACGACCGCGCGGATCTCCCCCTGCCGCAGCCCGCGTTCGATCTCCCTGCGCAGCGAGGGCAGATAGCCGCCGCGATAGCCGCGCACACGCCCCGCGTTCCCCAGCGGATCCTTGACGCGCTCTTTGAGGTGGCGCGTGAGCACTTCCACTGTCAGGCGCGACTTGCCAAAGACGATGGTCGATATGTCGTTGTCCACAAGCGTCGAGGCGATGCGCAGCGTCTCCTGCAATGAGGATTTGCGCACGCCGAGCTGTCTGTTGACGACGGGTGGGTTGTAGAAGACGACGTGCTTTTCCCCGCTTGCCGCGCCGCTCTCGTCAATCAGCGTGACCTCCCTGCCCGTGAGCGCCCTGGCCAGCTCGCCCGGGTTGGCGATCGTCGCCGAACAGCAGATGAACTGCGGATTTGACCCGTAGAACCGGCACAGCCGCAAAAGCCTGCGCAGCACGTTCGCCATGTTCGAGCCGAACACGCCGCGATACGCGTGTATCTCGTCGATGACGATGAAGCGCAGGTTTTCAAACAGCTTGACCCATTTCGTGTGGTGCGGCAATATCCCCGAATGCAGCATGTCGGGGTTGGTGACGACGATGTGGCCCGCCTGCCGAACCTGACGTCTGGCCGCCGCGGGCGTGTCGCCGTCATACGTGTATGTCTTCACATCGACGCCCATCGCCTCAATCAGCTCGTACAGCTCGCTGACCTGATCCGCGGAGAGCGCTTTGGTCGGAAACAGATACAGCGCGCGGGTGTCCGGATTGCGGACAATCGCATCGAGCACAGGCAGGTTGTAGCAGAGCGTCTTTCCGGAGGCCGTCGGCGTGACGATGCAGATATCCTTCCCTTCCCGTGCGAGATCGAATGCGCGGCGCTGGTGACTGTAGAGTCTGTGAATGCCGCGTGCGGCCAGCACGGGCGGCATCCTCGCGTCCAAGCCATAGGGAAACGGCTCGTAGACCGCCTCGCGCGCGGGGATCACCTCCCAGTGCGTCACATTTTCCATGAACGCCGGCGTGTGCTGCAGTCTGTCGATGAGCTGTTCAAGATTCATGCGGCATCTCTCCTTTGCGCTGCAAATGCGAGGCGGCCAACGCGGCAACCGAAAGATAGACGGCGATGAGGATCGGCTGTGTGACGCTGAGCATCGCGATCAGCGTATAGCCAAAAAGCGAGGCAAACACGCCCGCCATCACGCCGCCGTCGATCCCTTTGAAGATCTCGCGCAGGGATATCATGTGAAACGCAATGAAAGTCAGACAGCCAAACAGCCCGCACGTCAGCAAAAATTGCAGCGGCTGACAGTGCGCATCGTTGAACACGCCAAACGCGAGCATGTCAGGATTGTCAAAGTACGGTGTCAATATAGCGCGCGTCCGCTCGACGCCCTTGCCAAACAGCCACTCCACAGGGCGGTAATCCGCGAGTGCGCGAAGGCTGCGCGTGTAGACAAAGCCCCGCCTTGAGCCCCATTCGTCATCAAAGCGCAGGACATAACCCATTTCGCCGAGATCACGCGATGTATCGACAAATGTAAAATAGACCATCAGGCCGAGCGTGAGCGCAAAGGCGAGGATCAAGAGCACGATGAGCACGCAGAGCAGGCGCTTTCTGCCCGGTGCGCGCACGCCGCGAATGCGCAGGAGAAAGCACAATGCGCCAAGCGCCGCCAACGCAGCGCAGAACGTCCAGGCGATGGGATGATCGCACAGCGCGGCCAATAGGCCCTCATAGGCATAGCCGGACGGGCCGCGCAGCAAAAGCCAGCGGACGATGGGAAGCGCCGCCCAGCTGCCTGCCCACAGCACGAGGGCACGCGCGAGGGCACGCATGTCGCTGCCCGACGCGGCGACGAGAGCAGCCAGGCCCAGCTGAGCGCCGCAAACCGCGATATCCGAACGGGACGCGCAGATGCCCGCCGCGAGGAGCCATGTCACGGGCGCGAGGAGCAGCGCTAAGGTTCGCCTGTGGGCAAACGCGCACAGCGCGGCTGAAAGCGGGAGGAGCATTGCCAGATAGCAGCCGAAGAAATCGACGTTGCCGATCGTGGACAGGAACAGGCTCTTCTGCCCGACCATCATCCTGTCATAGAAATGAAGCGGGTCCACGTCAAGCGCGTTGGCGATGCCCAGAGTCGCGCAGACAGCTGCCGAGAGCACCGCGGCCCCCGCGAGCATCTCGCCGCTAAAACCGCCGCGTTGTATGACGAAGAAGATCAGCGCACAGCTGAGCAGGCACCACAGCCCGCAGTAACGGCCTTCAGAGCCGATCAGCGTGGCCTCGCTGAAATCCTGCATGGCACAGGAGACGATCCATGAGACCGCAAACGCGAGCAGCATGGCGCCCATCTTTCCAAGCCTCACGCACCAGCCGCCGTGACTGCGCATCTCGTCGACGATGAGACCGAGCGAGAGCGCCAGAATGCAGGCGAGCGCGGTTCCGCGGATGAAGGATACCTTGAAGCGGTTGATGTCAAAGAACGCATCGTGAAAGGCGAGCGGCAGAGCGCAGAGCATGGCCATCGCCGCCGCGCCCGCGATCCATCTTTCCCAACGCGCCGCGCGGCACTGTCCCTGACCAACCAAGGGGATCGACTTCCTTTTTTCTCTCATACGCGCCATTCAAAGCTCCCATCGCATTCACTTGATCAAACCGACAAGCGGCATCCTTCGAATCCGCACATCGTTCTTGGGACAGAGCTCCTGACAGCAGTAACAGCGGATACACTTCTCCAAATCGACCTGAGGGCGGTTCGCGCTGTCCATCGATATCGCCTGCATCGGACACGCGCGCACGCATGTACCGCAGCCGTCGCACAGCTTATGGGTGAACACGGGCCTTGGACGAAACGCCTGCGGGAGCTTTTCGACCATGCCGGCTAAGCCTGTCAGCCGTCCGCACATCGGAATGTCAAAGTCCGAAACGGCGAGCGCCTTAAAGTCATCCCCGACTACGTCAAACGGCTGAAGCAAGCCGCGCTGCATCGCCGCAAAGAGCGTGGTCACATCGCCGGGCTCAAGCCCGATGAGCTGCGCGGCCAGCGCGTCGACCTGATGTGGATCCCTGCCGCCCAACAGCGCGCCGATGCGTCTGGGTCTGCCGCCGGCGGGGCCGTCTCCTTCCATGCAGTCTATGGCATCCATCACGGCAAACGTGGGCTTTACGCACGCGCACAGATCGACCAGCATATCCGAAAACGCGTCCGCCTTTGGGTAACGGGAGTGATATTCGACTTTCAACGTGCCGGGGACGAGGCCGAACAGGTTCTTGACGCAGCCGGTCATCGTCGTCAGCTCGTGCGTCTTGAGCTTGCCGACCGTGATCACCGCGTCGACCTTGTCGACGAGACCGATCAAGTCAAGCTGCTTCGCTCTTTGTCCCTCCGGAAAATAGCGCGTCGTCGTCGAAAAATCATCGTTCAGCGCGCATCCCGTTTCCTCCGCGACAGCGCGCATACCGCTCGCCTGATAGACGCCTGACAGTGCGCCGCGCATGAACGGGCCGCCCGGGCTGTCCGCGAGTACCGGCACGCCTCCTGCCCGCTGCACAGCGCACACGACCGCGCGCGCCACCTCGGGATGCGTCGTCGTCGCTGTGTCCGGCGTGGTCTTCTTGAGCAGATTGACCTTGACGAGCACGCGCTGCCCGGGCTTGATCGTCATGCCGCCGCACAGCGCAAAGATCTCGTCAACGGATTGCTGCACGCGCACCCTGTCATAATCAGCGCATGCCTTGCAGGCAACGATGCCTCTAATATCCCCCATGTTCTAACATCCTTTCGCCTCGCATACGCGCTCGATGATCCGCGCGACGCCGCATTCGTCATTCGTCGCCGTCTGATAGCGACAGATGGCTTTTACCGTCTGCGCCGCGTTGCCCATCGCGACGCTGTGAAATGCAAATTGGAGCATGCTCAAATCGTTTTCCTCGTCGCCGACGGCCATGACACACTCCCGCGGCAGATGGAGCTTACAGGCCAGCGCGGCCAAACCCGCGCCTTTTCCGGCATCAGGCGAAATGACCTCGATGTTTCCCGGCGCAGAACGCACCACCTGCACATGTGGCAGCGCCTTTCGTATCTCCGACAACGCCTGATCGATCTGTATGTCGTCGTGGTTTTCGCCCGTCTGGCTCATCGCGAGCAGCTTGATCACGTCATGGCTTGTCGCCTCGCGCAGCGCCTGCACACCGGTTCTTTCCCGTATGAGTCCGCGCGTCACGAGATGATAATGCCAGAGCGTGCCCTGATTGACGGTCGATATCAGCCCGTCCTCAAAGGCATTGACGATCAGTTCATGGGACAGGAGGATTTCGGCGGCGCGCTGTGCATCCGTGGCGGCAAGATCCCTGCGTACGAGGATATGCCCTCCCGGCATCGGACCGTCGCTCACGCGCGCACCGTTGCCCGCGATGATCATGCACGGCAATTGCAGCCTATTGATGAAGTCGCTCACGTCCTCCAGCATGCGTCCCGTGCTGATGGCGACACGCACGCCCGCCGCATCCGCCCGGCGAATGGCCGCAATGTTGTCCGCCGGCATCGTCTCATGATCGCTTGCAAGCAGCGTCCCATCCATGTCCAGCGCGATCAGTAAAACGCGCTTCACGTCATACACTTCCATAACTCTCCACTTGATTTATATATACTGCATCAGAATGGACATGCCGTCTCAAAGCACCGCCCATTCAAATACGCCAATGCGCCTTCCGCCTGAAAGATCATCCGCGTTGCAAAGAGCTGCTGACGACGCACACCGAGGGCACGGTTGAGCGCGCGGTCGCCGTATTTGTCATCGCCCAGGATCGGATGTCCGATGTGCGCCAAATGCGCGCGAATTTGATGCGTTCGGCCTGTGATCAATTCCACTTCCAAACGCGCGCATCCTCTCCTCTCCTGCCCCAGCACACGGTATGCCGTGACGATTTCCCGCGCGCCATGGACGGGATCATCCGTCACTGATACGCGTGCAGCCTCGGCATCCTTGCGCAGGTAGGCGTGAAGCACCGCCTGCGGACGCGTCGGCATTCCCTTCACGAGACAGACGTAGAACTTGCGAAACGTCCGCGCCTCAAACGCTCGCACTGCGGAATCATATGCGGCGTCGTCCTTTGCAAACAACAGCAAGCCGCCGGTCTGCACGTCCAGTCTATGGCAGAGCCGCACGCGCTCACCGTCCCCGCCCGCCGCCGAGACCTGCGCCCGAACCCGTGTGAGTGCCGTATCGCCGCCGCTTGGGTCATCCTCACGCTGCGCGGGCAGGCCTTGCGGCTTGACGGCCAGCAATACGTGTTCGTCCTGATAGACGACGGGCAGCGGCGCTGCCGCATGCTTTTGCAGCGCTGCCTTGGGCCAGTAGACGCGAATCTCCTGTCCGGCACGCACACGGCAGTCCCCGCGTATGCGTGCGCCATCAAGACGCACGTCGCGGTTTTTCATCGCTTCACGAACCGCCCAAAGCGGCACGTCCTCCGCGCACTGAAAGAGAACCTGCGAGAGCAGCAGCCCATCCTTTTCCTTGGGCACGACCAGCCGCATATCCTCTCGCCTCCGTCATCCATCATGCAAAATAATTTCTTCAAATATAGATCAAATCCTGCTTTTTGTGCATTCATCGCTCTGCATCCCAGCGAAAGGGTGCATCATGCGGTGCGCCAGTCGGTTCGCTCTGCGCATTCGCATCACGTGTCGCAGCGGATCTCATCTATTAAAGCACATGGGCGCATGGGTGTCAACTCCGCGCAAGCACCGTTTTCTCAATATGCGGGACAAGGAACAAGAGGGGCAAATGATGACACAGCTTGCCACAGCGAAAGGGCTGAAAAGCCGCTTGGGCGGGCGCGGTGGGGATCGCAGAGCCAAAAGCCGCGTGAAATGATCTCTTTGTCTGAATAATTCACCAACATTCGGAAAAACGGCGGAAGGCCGCACAGCTGCTACATGTACTGATTTTTTGATTTCATCTGAAAAGTGAATAGAAAAAGAACCCCCTTTTGGGCAAGACAAAGGTGCACAATCCAATGTCTAACCAAAGAGAGGAGTTCTTCCATGGCTATTGTAAACGCTTTTCACTGGAAAGCAATAAAAAAATGGCTATGTCATAACAATCAGTTGATAAATGACCATTTTTTATAAAGGAGAAATAACCTTTATATAAACTGGAAAGTTAGGGCACCACCGCACAGAAAAGCAGGTGCGATGGAAGCCGAAATGTAGTATAA
>CAYUZP010000036.1:0-14022 GCA_964449655.1 uncultured Oscillospiraceae bacterium | reverse complement strand
GTCTGTTGCCTGTAAAGCAATTTTTTAAGCTGTTACTCTGTTACAGACCCGATTACGAATACCCACCAGACTTTAGGCATTGCAGAAGAAACCAACGTTCCCTTCCCCGCAACTTTTGCTCGGCGCGCCCCACCCGATCCGGGAAACTGAATAGTCGCCTTTCGGCTCCTTTCAGTTTCCGACGCTCCGTCCGCCTGCTTCCGTCACAGACGGCGGCGGACTCCGGTCCCACCCACATGCTTTTTCTGTTCTACCGCAGTCCCATGCCGCGTGTGCGCGCCGATCCCCCGTTTTGAACAAAAGCATTTAAAAACGCGCGCTCAATACAGCAAACCGCCGAATCCGCGCGGATTGGTCTCATGGGATTGACAATCGCCCGATTTTGTGCTACACTTTATCACGCTAAAGCACTAACATCATAAAGCAACGAGGTGTTCACGATGAAAAGAATGAAAAAATGCCTGGCGCTGTTTCTGGCGTCGGCAATGGCGCTATGCATGGTTCCCGCGATGGCGGAGGACACAGGGCTTTCGGACGTGCTGGCGAAGGGCACGCTCGTGATGGGCTTTGACGAGGCGTATCCGCCGATGGGCTTTGTCTCCGAAGAGGGTGAATACGTGGGTTTTGACATCGATTTGGCGCGGGAGGTCTGCGCGCGGCTGGGCGTCGAACTCGTGCTGCAGCCGGTCATATGGGATTCCAAGGAATTGGAGCTTGACGGCGGCAACATCGACTGCATCTGGTCGGGCATGTCCATCACGCCCGAGCGCGCCGAGCAGATGCTCTTCTCCATGCCCTACCTGAAGAACGAGCAGATCATGATCGTGATGAGCGATTCCGGCATCACGTCGATCGAGGAGACGGCGGGCAAGGTGCTGGGCACGCAGGCGGGTTCCAGTTCTGTGGATGTGCTGGACGCCAATCCCTCCGTCACGGACGCGCTGGCCGATGTGATGCTCTATGAGGACTTCGTGACGGCGCTGATGGATCTCAAGCTGGGCGGCATCGACGTGCTGTTGATCGACTCGGTCGTGGGCTACTACTACATCGCGCAGCAGGACGATCCGGACGCGTTCGCGGTTTTGCCGGGTGTGCTTGAAGCGGAGGAATACGGCATCGGTTTCCGCCTGACCGACAAAACGCTGGCCGACGCTGTGAATCAGCAATTGATCGCCATCTGGGAGGACGGCACGTTGGCGGAGATCACATCCAAGTGGTTTTCCGATGACGTGACGGCCATCGCCGAATACGCGGACGCGTACAGAGACTGAGGCTTTGAGCGGCGTTGGGGGTCATCTCCCCAACGCGTTTTTTTGTCTGTCTTGACATGGGAGGTCCCCTATGCGCTACTTCAACAATCCCGAGGCGCTGCTCCGATTGCTCTCCTCGATGAGCGACGGTCTGCGAAGCACGCTGACGATCTTCTTTTTCACACTGCTCTTTTCGATCCCGCTGGGCATGCTGATCGCGATGCTGCGCATGAGCCGTCACCGCGTCGTCTCCGTGCCCGTATCGCTCTACATCCTCGTGATGCGCGGCACACCGCTGATGCTGCAGATCTTCGCGATATACTTTGCCGTGCCCATGCTCACCGGCGTCAGCCTGAACCGCATGGTCGCGACGATCATCGCGTTCTCGCTCAATTACGCGGCCTACTTTGCCGAGATCTTTCGCGGCGGCATACAGTCCATCCCGACGGGACAGCGCGAGGCGAGCGCGGTGCTTGGCCTGACGCGCGGACAGACGTTCTTTCACATCGTGCTGCCGCAGGTGACAAAGCGCGTGCTTCTGCCGGTCAGCAACGAGGTGATCACGCTGGTCAAGGATACGTCCCTGGCGAACGTGATCGCCGTGGGGGAATTGTTTCGCGCGGCCAAGAACGAGGCGAGCCGAACGGCCACGATTGAGCCGCTGTTCGTCGCGGGCGCGCTCTACCTGATCATGAACGGCGTCGTGACGTTCGTGTTTAACCGCCTAAACCGGCACTATGCCTATTATAAAGACTGAGGAGGGAGCGCATTGCTCACTGTCAAAACCATCACCAAGCGCTTTGGGAATACACCGGTTCTGCGCGGCATATCGATGCACGTCTCCCGCGGCGAGGTCGTCGCCATCATCGGTCGGAGCGGTTCGGGCAAGAGCACGCTGCTGCGCTGTCTCAATCACCTGGAGACCATCGACAGCGGCACCATCGCCATCGACGGGCAGAACATCGTTCAAAATGACAGCAACGGCCGCGCACAGTACCTCTCTGACAAGGCGCTGCGCGGGCCGCTGCTCAAGATGGGGCTCGTGTTTCAGGATTACAACCTGTTTCCGCACTACAGCGTGCTGCGCAACCTGACCGTGCCACAGCGACTCGTGCTGCACAGGGACGCGCGGGATGCCGAACAGACCGCGATGACGCTGCTTGAAAAGGTCGGTCTGGCCGATAAGGCGAACGAGTACCCGTGCAATCTGTCCGGCGGGCAGTGCCAAAGGGTCGCTATCGCGCGCGCATTGGCGATGGAACCCGAGATACTCTGCTTTGACGAGCCAACGAGCGCACTCGATCCCCTGCTGACACAGGAAGTGCTCTATGTGATCCGCAAACTCGCCGAGGAAAAGCGCACGATGATCGTCGTCACGCATGAGATGAACTTCGCGCGCGATGTCGCGGACCGCGTGATCTACATGGACGGCGGCGTGATCATCGAGGATGGCCCGGCCAAGGAAGTGCTGGGAAACGATCGCAGCGAAGCCGTGCGCCGTTTCGCGGGCGAGGTCGGTTATTGATCAGTAGCCCATATCCGCTTCCTGCTCCTCAAGCGCGGCCTGCTCCTCCATCCTCAGCTCCAGTTCACAGCCCCACACGGCCTCCTGAAGGTATTCGTTCGCGTTCGCGTAGCCGTATTGAAGGCATAGGCTGCCGCTCCCGTCGGCGTACTCCTCCTTGCGTATGGAGAACATCGTATCCAGCGCGCTGTACCAAACGCTGTACGTCGTCGTCTGATTTTCCGCCTCCGTCACAAAGTTGCCCGCCTCGCCGTATAGCCCTGTGTACTTGTTGACCAGTTCGTCATAGGCCGCGGCGGGATCGTCGCTTTTGAGACGATATTCGGCATAATAAAGCCCCGTCGATTGCTCGTCTCCCGGCAAAAGACCCTGCTCATCGGTCAGCAGCACAAATTGCAAAATCAGGCTCATCACGTCATAGCCGTCCACGTTCATGTCGATCGCGTCGGGATCGTAAAACGCGGTGAATGCGATGTCCGCGTCATAGACGTAGTCATTTTGGTTGTACATCAGGTGCTCGATGCTGTAGGACGGCTCGACCGATGTGATAAACCACGTCCCCGGTATCGCCGCGACGGTATCGGTGTAGTTCGTCAGCCATGCGATGCCCTGAAATCCGCTGGCGTTTTCCGCGCTGGCCACACCGGCGCACAGGAGCAGCGAAAGCGTGAGCACGACGAAAATGATCCTTTTCTTCATGTGATAAATCTCCTTTGTCTGTCGATGGGAAGGAATGACCAACGATTTCATTATAACACAGCGCGCGCGCACGCGGCAAAAAACCGCAAAATTTTCTCATTCTTTCATGCGTTTGCCCCATTTCGTTCGCGCGCGTGACGCATTGTGGTGGGACCGGAGCATCAAAAGCAAGCCGCGTTCCCTTCCCCGCGGCCTTTGCTTTTTCTGCCCCACCCGCCCGCCCCGTTGCTTTTCCCCTTTTGCCGCAACCCCTGTTCCCGCAACACTGTAAATTCTACCAAAGCGCCTCGTTGATCGTTCGCTTAGTTTGAACCTACAAAGCAGTTATACAGCCCCGCATCGTGGGCTGGGTGGGTGGGAACTGCACACTCGCTTCGCACATGTCTGTTGCCCGCAAAGCAATTCTTTAAGCTGTTTGCTCTGTTACAGACCTGATTATGAATACCCACCAGACTTTAGACATTACAGAAGAAACCAACGTTCCCTTCCCCGCGGCTTTTGCTCCGCGCGCCCCACCCACCCGCCCAAGCCACTTTTCCATTCTCTCTGATCCCGTGCTCCTTTCAGTGGTTGACGTTCCGCCTGCCTGTTTCCGACACTGTCGGCGGCAGGCTCCAGTCCCCCCCAACCCACTTTGCTGATTCTTTCGCAATCCCAGTTTCCGCGCTCTCCCCAGTGCGTAAATCCCATCCCAAACAAAAAAAGCCCCTTAAAAAGGAGCTTTCATTTCTATGGCAGGGGCAGAAGGACTCGAACCCTCAACAAAGGTTTTGGAGACCCACGTGTTACCATTACACCATACCCCTGTGCCAAGCACTTGCACATTCTAGCACAGGGGCGATGGACTGTCAATGGTTTTTTCAAAAAAGCGCTCCGTTTTTGTCGCCTGTAAGCGCGTCAAGCGCCGCTTTTGCCGACTTTCCCGGATATAGATGCGGCGCGAGCCTTGCGATCTGCTCAAACAGCTCCACCGCTTCCCTGCGCCGGTCCGCCGCAAGCAGCGCCCTGGCCACCCATAACAGCGCCGTCAGGCTGCTCAGCACTCGGCCCTGATTGAGCCGCGCCTGCTCCTTCAGCGCGTCGATGTCCGCCGGTTCGCCCTTGAGCACATGCAGGCATTCCTCGTTGGTCGCTGTCGAATAGAACATGCGCCGGTTTTCCGGCTTGCTCTCCTGCAGCGCCTCCAGTTCGCGCTGTGCCTCGCGCAGTCGCCCCAGCGTCTCCTCCGACTTGGGAATATCCCCCTGCAGCTCATAGCTGTAACACAGGTTGCTCAGCACTGAAAAGCGCGCAATCGCGGCCTGCTCGGGCTTCTTCGCGCGCACGTCCACCGACTCAAGCAGTTTCGTCGCGTCGTCAAAGCGCCCCAGCGCGCAATAAGCGTTTGACAGGTGCAGCCGGATAAGCAGGTAGAGCTCCGCGTCGCGCAGCTTCTTTTGCAAAAATGGCTCGTATTCGCGCAAAAACCCCGTAACGTCCAGCTCGTTGTAGAGCCGGCCCAGCAGCCGCTCATGCTTTCGATTCGCGTACCGGTTGAACCTCGCCAGTATAAAGATCAGCCCGATGAGGATCAGCAGCGAAAACAGGAGCAGGTTTAGCGTGCCGCTGATGAAAAAGATACCCAGTGCCAACGCGACATAGACCGCGCAGACGATCACGCACGCGCGCGCGACCCTCGTAAAAAGGCTCAACATCGCTTCCTTCCCCCTTCCTCAAGAGGATGAAAATGCGCGGTGAGACGATCATTTGGCAAACTCCGTGTAGCGCGTCTCGCGAATGACGTTGACCTTGATCTGCCCCGGATATTCAAGCTCGTTCTCGATGCGCTTGGCGATCTCCCGCGCCAGCACGATGGCGCCCTCGTCGCTGACGTCCTCCGGCTTGACCATGATGCGCACCTCGCGGCCCGACTGTATCGCGAAGCTCTTTTCAACGCCCTGAAAGCTCGAGGCGATCTCCTCCAGCTTCTCAAGCCGCCTGATGTAGTTTTCAAGCGTCTCGCGCCGCGCGCCCGGCCTCGCCGCCGAAATCGCGTCCGCCGCCTGCACCAATACCGCCTCGACCGTCTCCGGCTCGACGTCGTTGTGGTGCGCCGCGATGCAGTGTATGACCTCCGGACTCTCGTGATACCGCTTGGCCATCTCGACGCCCAATTCGACGTGCGTGCCCTCCATGTCGTGATCGATCGCCTTGCCGATGTCGTGCAAAAGCCCCGCGCGCTTGGCAAGCTGCACGTCCGCGCCCAGTTCCGCGGCCATCAGCCCCGCCAGATGCGAGACCTCGATGCTGTGCTGCAATACGTTCTGTCCATAACTGGTGCGGTAGCGCATGCGCCCTAAGAGCCTGACGATCTCGTGATGTACGCCGTGTATGTTCGTCTCGAAGATCGCCTGTTCGCCGGCCTCGCGGATCTGATTTTCGACCTCGCGCGTCGCCTTTTCGACCATCTCTTCGATGCGCGCCGGATGAATGCGTCCGTCCGCGATCAGCTTTTCCAGCGCGATGCGGGCGATCTCCCTGCGCACGGGATCAAACGCGGAGATGATCACGGCCTCCGGCGTATCGTCTATGATCAGATCGACGCCCGTCGCCGTCTCCAAAGTGCGTATGTTGCGGCCCTCGCGGCCTATGATGCGCCCCTTCATGTCCTCGTTGGGCAGCGAGACCACGCTGACCGTCGTCTCCGCCACGTGATCGGATGCGCAGCGCTGTATCGCCATCGTGACGATGTTGCGCGCCTTTTTTTCCGCCTCGTCGCGCGCGTTTTGCTCGATCTCGCGCACACGCACGCCCGCGTCGTGATATGCCTCGCGCTGTATCCGCTGCACGATCATGTCACGCGCCTCGTCCTGCGTCATGTGTGCGATGCGCTCCAGCTCCTCGCGGCGCTTGACCTCCATCTCCTGCTCGGCTTGTTCGGCGGCCTCGACCATCTCTTTTTGCCGCGCCGCAAGCTCCTGCGCCTCCTGTGTCAGGCGATCAAGCTCCTCCTGTTTGCGCTCAATCGCCGTCTCGCGCGCGTCCAGGTTGTCCGCCTTTTTGTCCAGGGACTCCTCGCGCTGCGCCACGCGGTTTTCCGAGCGCTGCACCTCCGCGCGCCTGTCGCGAACCTCGCGGTCCAGTTCGTTTTTAAGGCGAATGATCTCCTCCTTCGCCTCCAAAATGCTCTCCTTCTTGCGCTCCTCCGCGCGCCGCTGGGCATCGTCCAGAAGGTTGCGCGCGTATTCCTCGTTGCGCCCGATTTTCTTTTCCAGAACATCCTTGCGGTACAGATAGCCGAAGGCTGCGCCCGCGGCCAGCGCAAGCAATGCGATTAAAATGGTGATCAAGGTATGCATCATCGACCTGTTTCACACTCCTTTGCCTTTTATTTTCGCCGATCTATGATCGATTGCGCTAAATACAGCAAAAAGTGTGCAGTTCATCCGCTTGAAACGCGCTGATCGCGCAAACAAGGCGGCACGAAAATCGCCCGCCGGTCTCATTCGATCAATCTATGATGGGATAAAACAGACATGTTGCATTGTATCGTCAACCGTTGAAGGGAAATCTGCACACTGCTTTGTCACATCTATTGTAGCGTTTAAACGCAACGCTGTCAAGTGTGAAGCCGCCCGGCGCGTGAATTAAATCGATGTCTGCGCTGATTTTTAGGCAAAAATTGACGAAACGCGCCAAAGATGATATGATAACTTAGTAAGCCGCGGCCGTATTGTCGCGCCGCGTTTCCCTGCCCGATGACAAAAGGTAAAGCGAGGAAGCCGCGTATGCTAAAGAGCGTGTTTGGGCCCGAGATGCTCAGGATTCGGGAATCCCTGCTGATGCAGGCGTTATCCGAGTGCGCCGGTGTCTATTTTGATGTCGATCTCACGCGCGATGTCATTCTCGGCGCGCCGATACAGGTGATAGGCGGTGTGCGCTACAACATACACGAGGAAGTGGGGCTGCCGGCCGAAAACTGCCCGTTTACGACCGCGATCGCGTATTGGGGGGAAAGGCTCGCGCCCGAGGAGCGAGACGCGTATTTCGATTTCTTTTCCATACCCCATCTGATCTCATGTCACCGCGCGGGGAACGATCACGTATCGCACACGTTTTGGACGCACGACGCGCTGGGCAACCGCATGTTGGCGGAGCAGAACATACTGCTCTACGAGGACATCAAAACCGGCGACGTGCTGGGACTGAGCTACGCGAGGGATCTCAAGGCGATGCGGGATCTGGAGAGCCGGGAAGCGGACGCGCGTCAGGCGCTTGAGAGCGCGCTTGACAAGGCGCAGCGCGCGGCACAGACGAAGAGCAACTTTTTATTCAACATGTCCCATGACATACGCACGCCGATGAACGCGGTGATCGGCTACAACGACATCGCGCTCAAGAGCATCGGCGACTGGGATAAGGTGACAAACGCGCTGCAGAAGGCGAGGGCGGCCAGTGAGTACATGCTGGAGATCCTCAACAACGTACTGGATATGGCGAAGATCGAGAGCGACAGCCTTCAGATCGACGAGACGGTCATCGATGTGCATAAGCTCGTTTGCTCGCTTGAGGACATGTTCGCCCTGGCGATGGCGGAAAAGGGCATACAGTTCACGGTGCAGGACGATACGCGCACGCCGTTCGTGCTGGGGGACAGCGTGCACATCACGCAGTCGGTCTTAAATTTGCTCAGCAACGCGTTCAAGTACACGCCAAAGGGCGGCCAGGTACTCCTGCACGTGCTGCAGACGCCCGCGCCCGAAGGGTTTGCGGCGATCGAATTTCACGTGAAGGATACGGGCATAGGCATGAGCGACGCGTTCAAGGCGCGTGTGTTTGATTCCTTTGAGCGGGAACGCAGCGCGCGCACGAACACGATCGCGGGCGCGGGACTGGGGCTGCCAATCGCCTTTCGCCTGGTCTCGCGCATGGGCGGCAAACTGACGTTCACAAGCGAGCTGGGCGTGGGCAGCGAGTTCGTCATCCGTCTGAAGCTGAAGATCGCGCCAGCGCCTGATGGGGCCGATGCCGCGCCTAAAAACGCTGCCGCGTCGCTTTGCGGCAGGCGCATACTGCTGGTTGAGGACAACGAGATCAACCGCGAGATCACGACGGAGTCGCTCGCGCAGACGGGCGTGCTCATCGAGGAAGCGGAGGATGGCGAGGTCGCCGTTCGCAAAGTGCGCGATGCGCCGGCGGGCTATTATGACCTGATCCTGATGGACATACAGATGCCCGTGATGGACGGGTATGCCGCGGCGCGGGCGATACGCGCGCTTGAGGACCCGAAGCGCGCAAACGTGCCAATCGTCGCTGTGACGGCGAACGCGTTTGACGAGGACCGCGACCGCGCGCTTGACGCGGGGATGGACGCGCACATCGCCAAGCCGATACACGTAGATCAGCTTGTTTCCTGCATCGGGCGGCTGCTCAAATAGATGCGCAAAGGTTTGGTTCCTCAGTTTTTTGGATGGGACATGGGATATTCGCGCAGTCAGTTCATGCGAAAGCGTTAGCCAGGCATGTTGGGCGGGCGCGGTGGGGCAGGAAGAGCCAAAGGCCGCGCAAAGCGCGCATGTTCGTTTCTCCTTACGCGCTGGCGGGATATGCAAATACGAAAAAAGGGATCGGTGGACTGACCACTGATTCCCTTTTATATGCGCAGAGCCTTGCGGCCTTTTATTCGTCCTCGTCCGCGAGATCCGCCTTGTGCGCCTCGACAATCTTCGCCGAGATCGCCGGCGGCACTTCCTCATAGCGCTCAAAGCTCATCTTGAACACGCCCTTGGCCTGCGTCATGGAGCGCAGATCGGTGGCGTATTTGAACATCTCCGCCTGGGGCACCTCGGCGACAATCTGCTGGTTCTCGCCGACCTGCTCCATGCCCAGTATGCGCCCGCGCCTCTGGCTGACGTCGCCCATGATGTCGCCCATGTACTCGTTGGGCACCGTGATCTCCACGTGCATGATCGGCTCCAGCAGCACAGGCGAGGCGTTGATGCACTGCTTGTAGGCGATGCGCGCCGCCGTCTTGAACGCCATTTCAGAGGAATCGACCGGGTGATACGAGCCGTCATACAGCTTGGCATGCAGACCGGTCATCGGGAAGCCCGCGAGCACGCCCTTGACGAGATTCTCGCGCAGGCCCTTTTCGACGGATGGGATGAAGTTGCGCGGCACGACACCGCCCACGACCGCGTCCTCGAACTCGAAATCGACGTCCGAGCCGGCGGGAGAGAACTCGATCCACACGTCGCCGAACTGACCGTGACCGCCGGACTGCTTCTTGTGACGGCCCTGCACGGAGATGGTCTTGCGAATCGTCTCGCGATAGGCGATCTTGGGATCCTTGAACACGGCCTCCGCGCCAAACTTCGTCTGCAGCTTCTGACGGACGATCTCAAGCTCCAATTCGCCCTGTCCGCTGATCAGCGTCTCCTGGGTCATCGGATCCTTAGCGACGATCACGTCGGGCATCTCCTCGCAAAGCCGCGCCAGACCGGAGAACACCTTGTCCTCCTCGCCGGCCTTCTTCGCGTATACGGCCAATGAGATCTGTGGCGCGGGGAATTCGATGGGCGCGAACTGCACGGGTTTGCTGGCATCGCAAAGGCTGTCGCCGGTGGATGTGAACTGCAGTTTGCTCAGCGCGCCAATATCGCCCGCGGTCAGCGACTGAACCGGCGTTTGCTTCTTGCCGCGGATCATGAACATGCCGGCCGCCTTTTCCGTCTTGTCCTGATTGGCGTTGTAGAGCGCGGTTGAAGGCGTCAGCGTGCCGGAGATCACCTTGATCAGGGACAGCTTGCCCACAAACGGGTCGGCGATGGTCTTAAACACCTGCGCGCTGAAGCCGTCCGCGGGATCGGCCGTGCGGGTGACCTCCTCGCCCGTCTTGGGATCGACGCCGTGATAGGCGCGCTCCAGCGGGGAGGGCATATAGGACGCGAGCGCGTAGAGCAGCGGATGCACGCCGATGCCGCTGAGGCTGCAGACCGGCGCGACGGGCACGACGCTGCCCTCCACGATGCCCGCGGAAAGGCCGCGCATCATGTCCTGCTCGCTGAGCGTGCCCTCGTCAAAGAACTTCTCCATCAATTCCTCGCTGGTGGACGCGGCGGCCTCGTGACAGGCGTCCAGCGCTTCCTGCACGGCGCCCTTCATGTCCTCGGGCACGGGGATCTCCTTGAGATCCTTGCCAGAGCCGGTAAACGCCTTGCCGCTGAGCACATCGACGACGCCCTTGAAATTTACGCCCTCGCCTATGGGCAGCACCATCGGTATGATGCACGGGCCATACTTGGCGCGCAGGGCCTCGACGGCGGCATGGTAGTTGACATGCTCGCGGTCAACCTGCGATATGGCGATAAAGCGCGCTAGTCCGTGCTTGCCCGACTCCGCCCACGCCTTTTCAAAGCCCGTCGATATGCCGGTCACGGCACTCATGACGATCAGCGCGCTCTCCACGGCATAGAGGGAGCCGGTCATTTCGCCCGCAAAGTCAAAGTAGCCGGGCACATCGATCAGGTTCAGCTTTTTGCCGTGTATCTCGATGGGCGCGACACAGGCGCTGATGGAGATGTGGCGGCGGATCTCCTCGGGATCGTAGTCGCTGACCGTATTGCCATCCTCGACACGGCCCTGTCTGTCAATCGCGCCGGCCGCATAGAGCATCGACTCGACCAGCGTGGTCTTTCCTTCAGAGCCGTGTCCCAATACAGCGATGTTGCGTATGTCCTTCGCCTGATAGTCTTTCATAGCGTTGCTCCTCCCTGGCCGCCTCGCGGCGCATGTCGTAAACGGAAGGCGGCATGAACGCGCGCGCCCTCCCTCTATGATTCATTATAACAGATCGCGCCTCAATTTAAAAGCGCTTTGGCGCGTTTATGCCCTCTTTTTGGCCTTGATCGCGCCGATGGTCCACTGCGTATGCCTGCGCGCGTGCGTGCCGGCCAGCGCCATCGCAAGGCACAATATGCTCATGAGCACATAGAGGAACACGTTGGACAGCACCGTCTTGTCAAGCGCCCATTCGATGATGCCCACGCCCGTGACCAGCAAAACGATCAGCACCGCATAGCCTATGACATGCCACTTGCCCCCGCCATAGCGTATGGCGCGTATGAGCGTGACGGTCAACACGACCACGGCGGAGATGACCTGCGATACGCGCACAAAGCCTATGCGCACGACGGCATCGGTGCGCAGGCTCTCAAACACGATCTGGAAGCACGCGTAGAGCAGGAGCGCGGTCAGGAAGCCCTCGCCGGGCAAAGAGCGCGGGAAGGGTTTGTGCATGACGCTCCTGGCGATAAACAGCACGATCAGAGCCGCGATAGCCTCCCAAAGGAATACAGAGAGCTGCCATTCGCCGTAGGCGTTGGTCGTGGCGAACGGGAAGCTGTGCCAGAGCGGGTTTTCAACCCAGGGGCCCAGTCCCTTGTGGGCAAATCCCTCGGCCAGGCGGCACAGCGCGATGCACGAGAGCCCCGGGATGACCAGTTCGTCAAGCGTCAGCGGGATCGACGCGTTGTACGCCCACGCGGCGATGACCGCGCCCAATGTCGCGCCCAGCACAGCGCCGTAGAGCATGAAGCCGCCGTCTTTGATGTTCAGCAGGGAGAGCGGACCTAGCTCCAGGAAATAATAATCATACCGGAACAGGCAATAGCACAGCCTTGCGCACACGAAGGCCAGCGGTATGCACGCGATAGCCATCGCATAGAGCGGAACGCGCCTTATCTGCTCCTTGCCATAGCGTGTGGCCCAGAGCATGCCGATCGACAACGCCACCGCGAGCGCGACGCACACGTAATACAGGGTCATATTCATTCCTCCTTGAATAGGCCGCAGAGGGTTCGTTTATCCGTCCTCACACGAAATGATGACGATTTATGTCTATTTTATCATGACTTCGGATTGCGTTCAAGAGATGTGCGTCAAAACGTCGAATTTTATCGTGTGTTTAAGCCGTTTTTGCCCGCTTGCGTCACAGCTTGCTGATCACGCGCTGATTGACGCGCCTGAAGAAGAGTATGCTCAGCGCCATCGAAAACACCTCCGCGATGACAAACGCCCACCATACGCTGCTGACGCTGCCCGTGACGCGGCCCAGTATGTACGCGCAGGGGACGAGCACGACGAGCTGACGCACGAGCGATATGATCATCGAATAGACGCTGTACCCCAGCGCCTGAAACACGGAGCCGCAGCCGATGCAAAAGCCCGCGACAGGGAAGCTGAGCGATATGATGCGCAGCGCGGGCACGCCGATTGAGAGCATTTCCTCCGACGCGTCGAATATGCGCAGGAGTTTGTCCGGAAAGATCTGAAACACGCAAAGGCCCGCGACCATGATCGTCATCGCGGTGATGATGCTGTAGCGAACGGCGCGTTTTAGCCGGTCGGGCCGCTTTGCGCCATAGTTGTAGGCGACGATGGGCACGGTGCCGTTGTTGAGCCCGAAAACCGGCATGAACACGAAGCTCTGCAGCTTGAAGTAGACACCAAAGACCGCGACGGCCGTAGACGAAAACGAGATGAGTATCTTGTTCATCGTGAATGTCATGACCGAGCCTATGGACTGCATGATGATGCTGGGCACGCCTATGGCGAGTATCCGCCTGACCGTAGCCATATGGGGCCTGAGCGTTTTGAGCGAAACCTCGGGATTAAAGCGCAGGTTCATCAAAAGCCCCAGCGCCGCGCCAATCCACTGCCCGATGATCGTGGCGAGCGCCGCACCCGCGACGCCCATGCGCGGCATGCCAAAGAGCCCAAAGATCATGATCGGATCCAGCACGATGTTGATGACAGCGCCGGTGGCCTGGCTGATCATGGTGAAGAGCGTGCGGCCCGTGCTCTGCAAAAGCCGCTCAAAGAGAACCTGCAAAAAGACGCCTGTGCTGCCGATCATGATGATGCGCGCATAGGTGACGCCGCTGTCCACGATGTCCGCGATGTCCGTCTGCGCCATAAAGAACGCGCGTACGATGGTCATGCCGCCCAGTATGAACAGCAGCGAACCGGCGAGCTCCAGCAAAAGACCGCTTGCCGCCGCGTGACTGACACTCTTTTTGTCGCCCGCGCCCAGCGCACGGGAGAGCACAGCGTTGAGACCGACGCCCAGGCCCGTGGCGACGGCGATCATCAGACTCTGTATCGGGAAGGCCATGCTCAGCGCGGTCAATGCGTTTTCGCTGATGCGCGATACGAACATGGAGTCAACGACATTGTAAAGCGCCTGCACGAGCATGGAGAGCATCATCGGCAGACTCATGCTCAGCAGCAGCCGTCCTACGGGCATCGTGCCCATCTTGTTCTCTTTGATCTCAGTCTCCTGCAAAACAATCGCTCCCTTTTGGTATGGAAAATCGTGACAAAAAATGAACCGCCCTGCAGACTGAACTGCGAGGCGGGTTTTGCTTTTTGATCCAAATTGCCGCGTAGACAGACCACATTGACAGTTGCCTATGTCTTTACCATTATAAAAGCATCCCCCGAAAGTGTCAAGCCCTTCGGAGGATTCTTTTTTGTTGCTTTTTGGTGCGAACTGTGATATAGTACTAC
>CAYUZP010000035.1:9608-14170 GCA_964449655.1 uncultured Oscillospiraceae bacterium | reverse complement strand
GTTTCAAAAAATTTTCTTTTGTGTTCATATGTAATTTACATTCAAAACCATTGAACGGCTTGTGAAACGATGGGTTCTGTGATACAATACCCGTGCGCTTTTTGCCGCTGCGATGATCGGCGTGAAGCGATGAGACAAAGACGTGACGACAGTCTGTTTTCCGACGATGGCGGCAGGCTTGAAAGGAGCAATCCTATTGGAACAGCAGACGATGGATCGGGCGATGCGCGAGGCACAGGCGCTTTTGGACCGGCTGCGCGAACACAGACGCGCGCTGCATCGCATTCCGGAACTCGGATATGAGGAGCGAGAGACGCACGACTACCTGATGGATCACCTCAAAGCGCTCGCGCCGGATGATCTGCGCGTCCTCGCGGGGACGGGCATACGCGCCGTGTTCAGCGGGGGACGTCCGGGGCATGTGCTCGCCTTTCGCGCGGACATGGATGGGCTGCCCGTCCAGGAACAGACCGGCTGCGCGTTCGCGTCGACGCATCCGGGGCGCATGCACGCCTGCGGACATGACGGGCACATGGCGAACCTATTGACGTTTGCCGAATGGCTCAGCGCGCATCGCGATACGCTGCCGGGCAGCGCCGTGCTGCTGTTCCAGCCTGCGGAGGAGACCGTCGGCGGCGCGAAGCGCATGATCGAGGAGGGCGCGCTGAAGGATCCGGACGTCGAGGCCGTCTACGGTTTGCACATGATGCCCGACGTTCCCAAGGGGAAGATCGCCGTATGCGCGGGACCGATCATGGCGCAGGCGTGTGAAATGGATATCGTCATCCATGGCAAGAGCGTTCATGGCGCGACGCCGCATCTGGGCCGCGACGCGATCAGCGCGATGGGGCACCTGCTCACGCTGCTGCAGACGACGGTGGGGCGCAGCGTCGATCCGTGTGCGCAGGCGGTCGTGACCATCGGACGCGTGAATGCGGGCGAGCAGCGGAACATACTCGCCGACCGCGCGGAGATGCAGGGCATCGTGCGCACGTTCTCAAACGCCGTATACGAGGGTTTGGAAGCGCGCATACGCGACGATTTGAAGGGCATCGAGGCCGCGTTTGGCGTGCAGACCGAGTACATCCGGCGCGTGTACTATCCCTGCACGCAGAACGATCCGGCGGAATTTGAGCGCGTGCGCGCGCTGCTGGGTCCCTATTTTGAGCCGGCGAGGCCGAAGATGACCGCCGAGGACTTTTCCTATTATCAGCTAGAGGTGCCGGGCGTCTACGCGTTTTGCGGCTGCCTTGACGATGCGCACAAAAGCGCGCTGCATGCGCCGACGTTCGACTTTGACGAGGCGGCGCTCGTGCCGGGATTGGCGTTTTTCATCGCGCTCATGCGCAGGGACGGAGGCGCGGCGGATGGACTTTCATGACGAGGAGTCGGGGTATTCGGAAAAGGACATGCCGAAAAACCGCTTGGAGCTGTTTGTGCGCGTGTTGTGGGATCACCTGTTTGATCTGGTCAAGGTCAACGCGATGCTGCTTTTGTTCTGGCTGCCTTTTCTGATTTGGACGGGACTCAACATCGCGGCGCTGCAGAGCGCGGCGGCCGCTGTGCTCGAAGAGGGCGGGGAGGCCAATCTGCTGGGCGAATTGTCGGGACAATTGTTCGTCTGGCTGCTGGGGCTGATCCCATGCATTGCGATCACAGGGCCATCGTCGGCGGGCGCGGCATATGTGATGCGCAACTGGGCGCGCGATGAGCACGCGTTCCTCTTTCTAGATTTCGTCGACGCGTTCAAGTCAAACTTTAAGCAGGCGCTGGGCATATCGTCGATCACGTCCCTGATGCCGGTCTGCGTGTTCGCCGCTTTCCTGTATTACGGCCAGCTCGCCAAAAGGAGCAGGCTGATGATCGTGCCGCTGGCGATTGTGCTCGTCGTCGTCGTCATATGGACGCTGATGCTGCCGCTGCTCTATCCGATGATGATCGGCTATAAACTGCGCTTCACACAGCTTCTGCAAAACGCCTTTCTGATGGCGCTGGCCAGGCTGCCGCAGATGGTCGCCACGCGCTTGGTGACGGCGCTGCCCGTGCTGCTGCTTTTGCGCGGCATCGCGTCCGCCAGTCCCGTCGCGCTGCTCATCGTATCGCTGTACTACATGGTGATTGGCTTTTCCTTCTCGCGGCTTTTGTACGCGTCCGTGGCCAACGCGGTGTTTGATCGGTATCTGAACCCGAACATCGAGGGCGCGCCCGTGCGCATGGGGCTGCGTCCATTGCACGAGGACGATGAAGACGAGGGCGACGACGAGGACGATCCGTATTGAGAGGATAAAAGGAAGCGTGAGGAAAACCCGATGATGTACGGGGATTTTGCCGATGTGTACGACGCGCTGATGGACGACGTCGATTACGACGCGTGGTGCGCATACTATCTGCAGCTTTTGCGCCGAGAGGATGGCCTGCCCATAGAGCGCGTCGCGGAATGCGCCTGCGGCACGGGAAGCCTGACTGTGCGCTTTGCAAAGCACGGCCTGCGCATGACCGGCATCGACCGCTCCAACGCGATGCTGCGGCGCGCGGAGGCAAAGGCACGCGCGTGGGGCGTGGACGCGGCATTCGTGCATCAGGATATGCGAAGCCTCGCGCTCACGCGCCGAACGGACGCTGTGCTGTGCACCTGCGACGGCGTAAATTACCTCACCGCTCCTGACGACGTGCGCGCTTTCTTTCACGCGGCTTACGACGCGCTTGTGCCCGGCGGGCTGCTGTGCTTTGACTGCTCCAGTCGGCGAAAGCTCGAGGAGACGATAGGGGACGCCTTCTTTGGCGAGGAACGTGACGGTCTCGCGCTGCTCTGGCAGAACCATTGCAACCGAAAGACGCACGTCGTTGGCATGGATGTGACCGTATTTGCGCGCGAGGCGGACGGGCGCTATCGCCGCTTTCGAGAGGAGCATTGGCAGCGCGCGCACAGCTGCGAGGAGATCCTGCTATGGCTGCACGAGGCGGGCTTTGCGCAGGCCAGGGCGTATGGCGCGATGACGATGCGCGCGCCGGACGGCAGCGAGGACCGCGTCCATTTCAAGGCTGAAAAGCCGCGCTGAGGGGAGGAAGAGACGATGGGGACATCGAGGCTCCTGCGCCTGACGCTGGGAGGCGGGCAGGCGCGTGTGTTTCTCTGCGATACGACCGATATGGCGCAAAAGGCGCGAGAAATCCACCATGCGAGCAACACGTGCAGCGCCGCGCTCGGGCGCATGATCTCGGCGGCGGCCATCATGGGCGCGAACCTGAAGAGCGACGATGACCGGATCACGGCGACGATCAACGGCGGCGGACCGGCGGGCACGCTTTGCGCCGTCGCGAGTTCGGATGGCAGGGTCAAGGTCACGATCGATCACCCGGAGGTGGAATTGCCGCTTCAAAAAAACGGCAAGCTCGACGTCGGCGGCGCGCTGGGGCGGGACGGACAGCTCACCATCATGCGCTCCAACGGCATCGGCGAACCGTATGTGGGCCGCGTCGCGCTCGTCTCCGGCGAGGTGGCGGAGGATTTTGCCATGTACTATCTGGAATCCGAACAGACGCCGTCGCTCTGTGCGCTCGGCGCGCTCGTCGGGGAACAGATCCTCTCCGCCGGCGGACTGCTCATACAGGCGATGCCCGGCTGCACCGACGCGATGCTTAGCGCGCTGGAGGTTCGCGCGGAGCTGTTCAGCGCGATTTCACAGATGATTCGCGACATGACCTTGGAGGAGATCGTCGAAGGGTGCTTTAAAGGGCTTCAGGCGGAATTGCTCGAGGAGATCCCGCTGCGCCTTTGCTGTGACTGCTCCCGTGAGTATGTGGAGGGTATGCTGCTCTCCATGGGCGAACGCGAATTGCGCGATCTGATCGCCACGCAGGGCGGCTGCGAGGTTTGCTGCCACTTCTGCCGGAAACGCTACAAGTTCACAAAAGAGGAGCTTGGCGCCCTGCTTGAAAGCGCACGGTGAGGCTGTTTTGAAGGGCGAGGAGGGAGCGGCGGCAAAGAGGACCCGCGGGATCTTTTAAAATTTTGACAGACAGACCCAAATGGCCAAGCGGAAAGGAGGGCGCTGTATGAACAACGTATCTTTGCTAGATCAGTCGTGCGAATACCTGCTGCGTCATGCCGAAAAGCACAGGCGCGCGGGCCGCTACGACGAGGCCATGGCACTGCTCAACAGAGCGCAAAGCCAATACGGCCCTGACGAGCGGATCGAAATGGAGACCGCGTCGGTCTACGAGGAGATCGCGTGCGATGACGAGGCGATGCGCGCATACCTGCGCGTGGTGCGCGCGCACGGCAAGGAGCAGGCAAAGGCGCTCTTCCATCTGACGCTGCTCAGCAGCAAGCGCGAGGACAACAGCCGCGCGCTGTCCTATTTCAGCCGTTTCACAGCCGCCAACCACGATGCCGTGTCCATCGACGCCGTCGCCGGACTCTATGAGCGACTCTTCACGCCCGAGGAGCCGGAGCCGACGCGGGACCGCAAAGCGCGCGCGCTCAAATTGGAGCGCCGGGCAGTGGAGCGGCTGCGCATGGGGCAGCATTACGCCGCCGAACGGACGCTGCGCCACGCGCT
>CAYUZP010000035.1:0-9598 GCA_964449655.1 uncultured Oscillospiraceae bacterium | reverse complement strand
CTGCTGGCCGACGGAAAGCGCGATCAGGCGAAATGGATACTGCACTTTGCCGCCCTGCACGCAAAAGAGCCAGGCGATCTGTCCAGCGTCGCCATCGCCTGCGCCAAACAGGGCGATGACGATATGACACTGAACATGACGCGCAAACTGCTGCGCATCGAGCCCTTTGACACGAACGGCATGCGCCTGCGCGCCTGCGCGCTGCTCAACGAGGGCCAGATCAAAGAGGCGAGCCGCATGTTCGGCCGACTGTGCGGCCTGCTGCCCGAGGATACGGTCTGCGAATACTACTTTCATCTGACGCGCGAGGGCAACAGACCCGATGAACGCGTCGCGCTGGGCAACGAGGTGCCCGCAGGCGAGGTGATCGCTCGCACGCTGCGCATTGTGCAGGCGCTGTATGCAAGCCCAGACGACGTCGTCCAGGACGCGCAGGAGGAACGCGCCGTCTGCCGCCTGTGCGCGTGGGCTTTCCGCTCTGCGCAGGCCGGGCCGCACGCCGCCATCGCCGCGCTGATGCTTTTGAGCGCGCTGAACTCGGAGGCCTCTCGCGAGGTCATGCTGGACGCCCTGACCGATCCGCAGATCAGCGATCCATTCAAGCATCAGGTGCTGTGCGCGATATCGTCCGTGAACGGCCCGCATTCCTATGACATCGATCTGGGCGGAAAGCTGCTCAACGTCACACTGCAAGAAGAACAGATGGCCTTGCACGCGGATGAAAGCGCCCCCCTGCGCCGTGCGTGCCAAACGCTCTCCCATCATTTCAGCGGCATGACGCCCTACCTGACCCGGCTTTGGGCAGCGTATGTGCAGCGCTACGGGCCCGCGCAGGGCCGATGGGAGGACGCCTGCGCCGCGGCGCTCGAATGCGACTTTCGCGATTTGGCCGGCGAGACGGTTGACGTCAAAAAAATCGCGCGGGACTATGGCGCCTCGCCCAGGCTTGTCCATCTGTGCCTGCACAGGATGCAGAAACTGCAGCCAATGGACACAGAACAATGATTCGGGAACATCGAACTGCAAAGGCGGAGACACAGATGGAATGCATCGATTTTGACGGCGCGTTCGCGCGGTATCTCGCCGCGTGGATGCGCGAGCACGAAGAGGAATATGACGCGGAGGAGATGGAGGACATGGCGCCCGATCTCTACCTGTCGTTCATCGAGACGCCGGCGGACTGGCTGGACGGCTTGACGCCCATCGCGTATTTTGAGCGCTATGACGATGCCGAGGAGCTGGTTCACCTGCTGTTGGCGTACATCACGCGTCACATGCCCGTGCCCGACCTGCTGCTGGAGCGCATCGTCGCGTTGGGCGAGGAAGCGCCGCTGATCGATCTGCTTTGCCGCGACGATTTGCCGGAGGCTGTAAAGACGGCGATATCGCTGCTGCGCGAGATGCAGAGCGTGACCCCCATGCAGACGTACATCGACTGCATTGCCGCGCTGGACGCGCCTGACGAAAAGGGCGATCTCTGCGCGGAGGCGCTGCTTTCCATGGGCGATGTGATCGTCGAACCGGTATTGCGCGCGCTGCCCGACGCCAAGGAGACCGGAAGGGACATCTTCGCCGACCTGTTGAGCAACTTTCCGGGCGATGAGCGCATCGTCCCTGTGCTGATCGAGCGTTTTGAGCACGCGGCGGGAAAGCGCGCGCTGTTCGCGTCCTGCCTGGCCAAGGCGGGAGACGCGCGTGCGCTGCCCTCACTCAGGCGCGCGGCAAAGGCGCATGAACTGCGATACATCGACTTCATGGAGATCGCCAACGCGATCGAGGTGCTGGGCGGCGAGCGACCCGCGATGCGCGAGTTCTCCGGTGACCCGGATTACGAGTCCCTGCGCAAGCTGTGATGGCGGCGCAAAGGCGGACAGCGTTAAATTTCATTGCGTGACAGATCAAAATATGGCGGCGGGAATGGCCCCGCGCGCTTTCCATATTGGCCAAAGGAGGACGAACTTTTGTGATATGCCCGAACTGCGGCAGGGTTCTGCCGGACGATGCGCAGGTCTGCCCGGGCTGTCAGGCGGTTCAACATGCCGCGCGGCGCAGGCGACTGCAGGCCGTGAGCGGCGCAAAACAGGATGAGTCATTTCAGCGCGTCGTCAGGCCCGATGAAGCGTCCATGCGCCAGCGCGCGGAAGAGGGGCGAGCAAGCACAGCCGCCGGAAGCCGACGCGAGAGCGAAAAGCCTCCGGATGCGCCCAAGGCGTCAGGCAGCCGTGGACCGGTCTATACAGCGGGCACAGGCACCGCGTATGTACAAAGCGCTGGACAGGTGCGAAGGGTTCGCCGCGCGCCGGAACATACGCAGCGCAAGCTGGACGCGCAGCCGATGCTGTCTCAGCCCCCGCTCTATCGCAAGTCACACAGACGGCTGATGACCATCCTGGCTTTCATCATGGGCGTGATCGTGTTTGTGAGCACTGGCGCCGCATATGTGCTCTTTGAATCCGAGAGCGGACAGACGATGCTCGCCGAGTGGGGCTGGGACGCCGCGCCGACGAGCGCCTATGTCACATTGGGCCGCGAAAAATACGACATGGGACTCTACGAGAGCGCTCTGCAGACGCTGAGTGTGGCCGTCGAGCGCGAGCCCGAAAACGTCGACGCGCTGGTTCTGATGGCGCAGACGTATACCGAATTGGGACAGCTTGAGGAAGCCGTAGACATCTACGAATCGCTCATCAATGACATCGCGCCCGGGCATCCCAGCGCCTATCGCAACCTGATCCGCATCTATCAGCAGCAGGGGTATAACGCCGAGGCGCTGGTGCTCATGCGTCAGGCCGCGGAGAATGCGACGAGCACGCAGGAATTCACCGTCATGCTGCGCGAGTACACGCCGACCGCGCCGACGATCTCCTATCCCTCAGGCGTATACAATGAAGAGATCGACGTCAAGATCACGATCCCAGCGAACCAGACCGTCTATTATACGACAGACGGCACGGATCCTTCCGAATCCGGACTGGTCTACACGATGGGCACGAACATACACGTTCCCGAGGGCAGAATGACGATCAAGGCCATAGGCTTCACAGCGGACGGCATGCCCAGTGAGCAGGTCACGGAGAGCTACAATGTCATCATTCCCACGCCCGCCGCGCCCAAGGCCAACTACCAGTCCGGTTCTTACAAGACCGCGCCCAAGGTCTCCCTGCGCCCCGGCGGCGAGACGGATGAGGAAAAAGCGCAGATCGTCGCCATGTATTACACATTGGACGGCCGCGCCGCGAGCACGGATTCCACGCTCTACACCGGCCCGATTCAGATCCCCGTGGGCAAATCCACATTGCGCGCCATCGCTGTGGACGCAAATGGCAGGGTCAGCTATGAGATGCAGGTCAGCTATGACGTGCAGGGCAATCTGAAGAAGATGTTTTCAAGCGCAGACACGTTTAAGAACATGGAGCTGTACAAGACGGGATATAACACGTTCGTGCGCGCATGGGGCACGCCGGACAGCTACGACGTGCTGCCTGAGGAGGAATGGTACGACGAGGGCATGGAGAGCTCCGAGGCGGTTTACTCCTGGGGCACGGCGCGCTTTCTCAAGAAGACGGCGAGCGGCAGCCCGGTGCTCTACGCCCTTGACACAAGGCACAGCGGCATGACCGCGCCGCGCAGCACGAAGGTCGGCATGGACGGCGATACCGTGGTCGAAAAGTTCCGCGATCTCGGCCATCCGGTTCTGGATGATCTGGGCAACCGTCTGCTCTACAATTGGAACTCGCAGGGCTATCAGTTCGGCTCGTATCAGCGCGAGGCGGACGGCTGTTTCGCGATCCATTACTATTATCCCGTGAACGAGAAGAACACGATCTTTGTCGAGCTTTCCTATTATCTGAACGACGAGGGCAAGGTTGCGCGCATCGTCTGGCAGCGGTATGTATCCGAGATAGAGCCATAACAAGGCCGTAAGACAGCATATCTCTGGCGACTTGGGTATGCAAAAGAGCGATTCAAATTGGACTGCCAAACAGCCGCAACACGAAAAGACATAGGGCTTAGGATATGGCGTATAAAAATAGCACGGAGTGAACCGTGAGTGATCTAGGAGGCGGACGGATGGCGAACATCATCGATTACCTGCAGTGGCGCGGCGATGTGCCGATGCGCGCGGTTCCCTTTACGGAGGTGGACGCGCTCGTGCTCTCGACGCTGGTCTATATGCCGCTGGGTGACGTCGCGGGCGAGGGCTTTTCAGGCAGCATGACGGTCAAAGAAGCCGCCAATGTGCTCAGGGAACGGGACGCGGGCACGGGCTTTCCCAGCGACGGCGAAAGGGATCAGGCGCTGCTTGACGCGCTCGCGGTCAGTGAACGATTTGGCGATATGCGTATAGCGGGCTTTGTCGACCGCTACGACGCCGATCGGCAGGAACAGTTCGCGGCGGCGGCCTTCCTCAATGGCGACGAGGTGATCGTCGTCTACCGCGGCACGGACGCCACCATCGTCGGCTGGAAAGAGGACTTCAACATGAGCTTTGAGACGCAGGTGCCCGCGCAGAAGAGCGCCGTTGAATACGCGGAAAACGTCTATCGCGCGTTTTTATGCCCCATGCGCCTGTGTGGGCACTCAAAGGGCGGCAACCTCGCGGCTTACGCGGCACTCTTTTCGTCGGACGAGACGCGCGAACACATCCTCACCGCGTACAGCTTTGATGGGCCTGGATTCAATGAAACCGTCTCCGCGAGCCGCGCGTGCGCTGAATCCTCGCGCATACGCACGTTTGTGCCGCAGGGCTCCATCGTCGGCATGATGTTCTGGCACAGCGAACCGTTCACCGTCGTCAGAAGCGACGGCGTGGTCATCTTCCAGCATGACCCGTATACCTGGCAGATTCTGGGCCCCGCGTTCGTCCCCGCGGAGCACTCGATCAGCAGCCGTTACGCCGACGCGACGTTCAAGACATGGCTGACCGATCTGCCTGTGGAGACGCGGCGCATGGCCATCGACGGCATCTTTGAGGTGCTCAGTTCGCCCGGCGGAAAGGATATGCAGGATCTTTTGGACGGGAAGAGCGTGCTCACCGCGCTCAAGACGGCCGGAAACCTAGACCCGCAGACGCGCGCGGCCATCAAACAGATGCTGGTGCTCCTGGGCAGCGCGGCCAAGAGCGAGGCCGCGGACACGATCGCAGAGGCCGCCGGGCGACTTAGCGAGGGCGTATCGCAGAGCATCGCGGGCGCGATTGAAGAGGGCAAGCAGCGCATCACCCGCGAATCGCCGGCCAAAGCGGACGCGTGACAGGACGACGGCAGCGGCAAAGCAGCGGCTTTATTATTTAGGAAGATGGTGTTCGCCGCGCAATGTGGACGGCATATCCGACGGAGCAGAGAACGCGCGGCTCTGCGAACCGTATGCAGGCGTTATGATCCTCTGGCGAACCTTTAAAAAGACGCGCCATGGGCGGGACGAAAGCCCTGCGTCGGAGCTTGACAAAACCGTTCCCCATCCCTATAATAAATCAGGAACTGTGTGCACATCAGCCGTGATTGATCAAGGCAGCCGGTCAGGGGGAAAGCGCGAACAGATGTCCCGCGCGGCGGCAAAGGCGGGTCTGCCCGCAAAACAGGGTGGTCGTTTCGTCCCTCGCTTTGCGGGGGGCGTTTTTTGAAGAAACGAGGAGGAAAACATGAGCGAAAAGCAAAAATTCTATATCACCACGCCCATCTACTATCCCAGCGATAACCTGCACATCGGCCACAGCTACTGTTCCACGGCGGCGGACACGATGGCCCGCTTTAAAAAATTGACCGGTTATGACGTGTTCTTTTTGACCGGCACCGATGAACACGGACAGAAGATCGAACGCAAGGCGCACGAGGCCGGCGTCACGCCGCAGGAATACGTGGATCACATCGTCGCGGGCATCAAGGATCTCTGGAAGCTGATGGACATCGACTATGACGACTTCATCCGCACCACGGATGAGCGCCACGTGAAGGCCGTTCAGAAGATATTCCGTCAGCTCTACGATCAGGGCGATATCTATAAGAGCGAATACGAGGGCTGGTACTGTACGCCCTGCGAGTCGTTCTGGACCGAGCTGCAGCTCAAGGACGGCTGCTGCCCGGACTGCGGCAGGCCTGTCGAAAAGACACGCGAGGAGAGCTATTTCTTCCGCCTTTCGAAATATCAGGATTGGCTCATCGATTACATCAAGACCCATCCCGACTTCATCCAGCCGCCCTCCCGCACCGCCGAGATGCTCAACAACTTCCTCATTCCCGGCCTGCAGGATCTGTGCGTATCACGCACATCGCTCAAGTGGGGCATTCCGGTGGACTTTGATCCAAAGCACACCGTCTACGTCTGGATCGACGCGCTGACCAACTACATCACGGCGCTAGGCTATGGCTCGGACGATGACTCGCTCTATCGCAAATACTGGCCCGCGGACATCCACCTCGTGGGCAAGGAGATCGTCCGCTTCCACACGATTATCTGGCCCATCATGCTGCACGCGCTCGGCCTTCCGCTGCCCAAGCAGGTGTTTGGCCACGGCTGGCTGGTCATGGGCGGCGGCAAGATGAGCAAATCCGTGGGCAACGTCGTCGATCCCGTTGCGCTGTGTCAGCGGTATTCCTCCGATGCCGTGCGCTATTTCCTGATGCGCGAGATGCCGTTTGGATCGGACGGCGAGTTCAGCAATGAGGCGCTCATCCGCCGGATCAATGCGGATCTCGCCAATGACCTGGGCAACCTCGTCAGCCGCAGCGTCGCCATGATCGAAAAGTACTTTGGCGGCGTCGTGCCCGCGCCCGATGCATACACCGCGCTCGATGAAAGGCTCATCGCGCAGGCGGAAGCGCTGTGGGAGAGCGTCGAAAAGAACATGAACGAGCTGCAGTTCTCCGCCGCGCTGACTGAAATCTGGAAGCTGATCGGCGAGTGCAACCGCTACATCGATCAGACGACGCCTTGGATCCTCGCCAAGGACGAGGAAAATCGGGCAAGGCTCGGCACGGTGCTCTACGTGCTTCTTGAATGCGCGCGCATCGTCGGCGTGCTCGTCGGCCCCACCATGCCGCGCACACCAGAGCGCATATTCGCGCAGATCGGCGTCACGGACGACGCGCTCAAGACGTGGGATTCCATCAAGAGGTTTGGCGGCGCAAAGCCCGGCAGCAAGGTTCACAAGGGAGAGGCGCTTTTCCCGCGCATCGATATCGAAAAAGAGCTCTCGCAGCTTCAAGAGCAGGAGCAGCAGCGCGAAGAGATCCCCGCGCCCGCCGATGAAGACAAGACCGTATTCACGCAGCGCGATCTGATCGAGTTTGGTGACTTTGAAAAGATGCAGCTCGTCGTCGCCAAGGTGCTCAAGTGCGAAAAGGTGCCCAAGGCGGATAAACTGCTCATGTCCACGCTCAAGGTCGGCGATACGCAGCGCGTCGTCGTCTCCGGCATCGCCAAGTTCTATACGCCTGAGGAGATGGTCGGGAAAAAGGTCGTGCTGCTCGCCAACCTGACGCCGCGAAAGATACGGGGCATCGAGTCGCACGGCATGCTGCTGTGCGCCGCCAATCAGGATGACAGCCGCCTCAGCCTGCTCACCGTCGACAGCGATATGGAGGACGGCTGCGAGATCAGCTGACGATGGCTTTGACAAAACCGTCAAATGCAGCGAGGGCAAGCGCTAAAGGCGGCTGAGATCGATAAATACGTTCACGTCACGGGGAGGGAATCGCCCATGGAAGAGGAGACTGCGCTCAAGGGTCTATTCGATACGCACGCGCATCCCAACGAAAAGCGCTTTGACGAGGACCGCGAAGCGCTGCTCAAGCGGATGCGCGAGAGCGGCATGGCGCTGTGCATGTGCGTCGGCGCGGATATGGAGTCAAGCCGCACCAGCATTGAGCTTGCCCATCGCGAACCCATGATCTACGCGTCCGTCGGCGTTCACCCGCACGATGCCAAGACGTTCACGCAAGAGGACGCATCCACGCTCACCCGCTGGCTCACGCAGGAAAAAAAAGTCGTCGCGCTAGGCGAAATCGGCCTAGATTACTACTACGATCTCTCCCCGCGCGATGTGCAAAAGGACGTGTTCGCCAGGCAGCTCGATCTCGCTTACACGCTGCACAAGCCCGTCATACTGCATGTGCGCGATGCCCACGGCGATACGCTCGATCTGCTCAGCGCGCATCGCCAACGCCTGCCGCAATGCGTCGTGCACTGTTGCTCCGCGAGCATGGAGAGCGCGAGGCGCTATCTGGACCTCGGCTGTATGCTCTCCTTCGCCGGCCCCGTCACCTATAAGCGCTCCATCCACCTGCAGGAAGTCGCGCGCTATACCCCGGAGGATCGACTCATGATCGAGACGGACAGCCCCTATCTCGCGCCCGAACCCGTGCGCGGCAGGCGGAATGAACCGCAATTTGTCGGCTACATCTGCCGCTTCCTTGCCGCGCTGCGCGGCGTGGCGCCTCAGGCGCTTTGCGACATCACGAGGGAAAACGGCAAGAGGTTCTATCACATCGAGGACTGACCGCGCCCATCACGCCAGGTATCATGCAAATGACATGAAAACGGAGAATTCAGCGGCTTCCGTGTTCAGCTTACTGTCTGTCGGTTGCCGCGCCGACAGGGTGAACCATGAAAAAAATTTGTGCCGCGCTGTTTGTGGCCATCGCACTGATCCCCGCTTTCGCGCTCGCCGATAGTCCCGTGCTGCTCGTCGAACTGCCCGAGAACACCACATTGGTCGAGGACGTCGAATTCGATGACGGCGATTTTGTGCAGACCTATCAGACACAAAGCGGCGCCACCGTTCAGCTGCTGCGCTATGGCGCGTTCGACATGACGATAGATGAGCTTATCGAAGGGGACTGGCCCGATCGCTGCCATACCGAAGCGCTCGAAATTCAGGACATCTCCGGCTGCTCCGCACAGGGCGCGCATATCTGGCAGGCGGTTCAAAACGGCTATGCCGTCGCCGTCCCCGACTGGCAAAACCTGCCCGCGGGCACGGACATGATGCACTGCACGCTCGTCCTCGTGCAATGCGGCGAGAGCACGCTGATCTTTCAGGGAACGTTTTTGACGCAGGATGCGGGCGATGAAGTGCAGAGGATGCTGGAGTCATTGCAGGTGCAGTCAGACGCGCCTGACGTGGGATAGCATGATGCCCAAAGCGAACTGTTTTAAGGAGGAGAAATCCCGTGAGCAATGCTTATAACCCCGACGAAATCGAGCTGAAATGGCAGCGAAAATGGGAGGAAGCGCACTGCTTTGAGGCGGAATCAAGCCACGAAAAGCCAAAGTTCTACGCGCTGATCGAATTCCCATATCCCTCCGGCGCGGGACTGCACGTCGGCCATCCGCGCAGCAACACCGCCATGGACATCATCGCCCGCAAGCGCCGCATGGAAGGCTATAACGTGCTCTTTCCGATCGGCTGGGACGCGTTCGGACTGCCTACGGAAAACTACGCCATCAAAAACCACGTCCATCCCGCCGGCGTGACGCAGGCGAACATCAAGCATTTCCGCGAGCAGCTCAAGCGCATCGGCTTTTCGTTTGACTGGTCACGCGAGGTCGACACCACGGATCCCGCCTATTTCACGTGGACGCAGTGGATCTTCCTGCA
>CAYUZP010000034.1:6595-14173 GCA_964449655.1 uncultured Oscillospiraceae bacterium | reverse complement strand
GAAGCTCCTGTAGTTGCCGCATAAGCTTTATAGCTGAGTTCAAAAAAGCAAATCAAAGCATGAAGGATCGGCAGCCAGCGAGAGGAAACAGACAAAGTGCAAATCCCGCTTTGACCGTTGTTCACGATGATGCCGTCACTGGATGTTTAAAATGACGAAGGTCAAAGGGCCAAAACGATTGCTGCTGACCCGTCTAACACAGTGAATATCTGCATGCAACAGCTCTTCGCACAGGGAGGCGACGATATGTTCGAATGGATTGAACTCACAAAGTCTTGCGGCTATTTGGAATGTCCTGCAAAGATCGGCATCTATCGCCCGGACGGCGGCAACGAGGTCTATCTCATCGACAGCGGCAGTGACAAGGACGCCGGGCGCAAAGTGCGTCAGACGCTCGACACGCAAGCTTGGATCTTGCGTGGCATCCTCAACACGCATTCCCACGCGGATCACATCGGCGGAAACGCCTATCTTCAAAGGCAGACGCAGTGCAAGATCTTTGCCGGGGGAATCGAAGCCGCTGTCACCGCGCATCCCCTCCTTGAACCGGTCGGTCTCTTCGGCGGCAATCCGTACAGAGAATTGCGCAATAAGTTTCTCATGGCACAGGAAAGCGACGTTTCACCCTTTGACGATCCCGATTTCCCCGACGGGATTGAGATTCTCCCGCTGCCCGGGCACAGCGCGGACATGTGCGGTTTCCGAACGCCGGAGGACATCGTGTTTCTAGCCGACTGCGTCAGCAGCGCTGAGACGCTTTCCAAGTACGGTTTGGCATATCTCTTCGATGTGCAGGCGTCGCTGCGTACGCTTGACAGCGTGGAGGCGATGCAAGCCAGGTGGTTTGTGCCCTCGCACGCGCCTGCCTGCGAGGACATCCGCCCGCTCGTGCAGCTCAACCGAGCACGCATCATCGAGGCGGGGGAACGCATCCTCGCCTGTTGTAGCGAACCGGTGAGTTTTGACGAGTTGCTCTCGCGCGTGTTTTCCCAATATGGCATGACCATGAACGCACAACAGCATGCGCTCATAGGCAGCACCGTTCGCTCGTATCTCGCGTGGCATAAGGATGCAGGTCGCATCGACATCGCTTTTGAGGACAATGTGATGAAATGGAAAGCCGTATGATATGTGCTTTATAGACATGAAACCCGCTACCGGAGGGCATCATCGCTGTCCGGAGCGGGTTTATTTTTGATGAAATGCTGTTCTCAGTGCTCTATTCAATCGGCTTGCAGGAAAGCCCTATACCGAGCGCGCCCGCCCCTGTATGGCAGCAGACGCCAAGCGATAGATCGTCGCACATCACAGGCATGTCTGGGAACGCTTCTTCGATCTCCTTTACCCACGCGCGCGTGCCTTCCGGCGTATCGCTGGACGCGGCCATCAGCTGCAGTTCTCCGCGTGCGAACTCGTCTTTGAATCGCGTGCTCAGATCTTGACGGATAGCGTCAATCATGGTAGCCTTTGCCTTGTGAAAACCACGGCATTTTTTGTAGGGCTCAAGTTTTCCTGTGGACAGTTTGAGCACGGGTTTGATGTTCAGCAGCGTGCCTACTGCCGCCGTGGTCGATGTGATCCGTCCGCCCTTTTTCAGATATTCCAGCGTTTCCACCGCGATGTAGATGCACATCCTGTCCCTGTTTGCGATCAATATCTCGCGGATGCGTTCTGCCGGAATGCCGCGCTCTATCATGTCAAGGGCATCGAGGATGAAGCGATGCAGCGGCGTGCCGATGCGCCCGTGATCGACCACAAACACGCGGCCCGCGTATTTCTCATCTTCCGCAAGCGAGATGGCCGTCGCGCAGGAAGAGCTCAGGCCGCTGCTCAGCGGCATATAAAGCACCTGCTCACATTCTTCGAGTGCTCGATCCCACATCGCGAGCACATCTCCGGGAGCCGGTTGTGATGTTGCCATGTTTGCGCCTGCGGCTAGCTTCTCAAAGAACATCTCCCTAGAAAGATCGACCCCTTCATAGTAGCATTCACCGTCGATGATGAACGGCATTGGCAGCAGATAGATGCCAAGCTCTCGCGCGAGCTCCGGGGATATGCTGCTGTGGCTGTCCGTGATGATGCCGGTCTTTCTCATATTTTAATGGCCTCCAAGCTCATATTCACCCTGTTTTTTGAAACCATTTTCTAAATGATCCATAAATGTTACTTGACTATTGTAACACGCGCAGGAATGAAAAGCAAGAGAAAATCAAAGGATCACAAAGCGGAAGCATGCGTCTTCAAGAGTGTTCCCATGTAGGAAAGACAGCTGCACATTCAAGCGGGGTCACGGATCTTGCACAAAGCTTTATCTTATTTATGTGGGATGTAGCCCTGTGCGCAGAGCAACTCGGCGATGAGCACGGCGCCTCCCGCGGCACCGCGCAGCGTGTTGTGCGACAGGCCGACGAACCGCCAGTCAAACAATGAATCTTCGCGAAGACGTCCCATCGAGATACCCATACCCTGCTCAAAATCGCGATCAAGGCGCGTTTGTGGCCGGTCATCCTCGTCAAAGTATTGGATAAAGGGATGCGGCGCGCTCGGCAGATTCATTCTCTGTGGCAATCCCTCATAGGAACGCCAGCGCCTTATGATCTCCTCTTTGGTCGTGGCCTTTTCAAAGCTTGCCCAGCAGGTCGCCAGGTGTCCGTCCGATACGGCAACGCGGATGCAGTGCGCGCTGATGATCGGTTCTTTCGCCGGAACGATCACGCCGTTTTCGACATGTCCCCAAATTTTGAGCGGTTCCTGCTCGCTCTTTTCCTCCTCGCCGCCGATGTAGGGGATGACGTTGTCGTTCATCTCCGGCCATCGCGCGAAGGTCTTGCCTGCGCCGGAAATCGCTTGATAGGTGGACACGATGACGCGCGTGGGCTTTAGATCGAGCAGCGCTGTCAACGCCGGCACGTAAGATTGTATGGAGCAATTGGGTTTGACGGTCACAAAGCCGGTTTTCGTATTGAGGCGTCTGCGCTGATATTCAATGACATCGACGTGCTCCGGGTTCAGCTCCGGAATGATCATGGGCACATCCGGTGTGCCGCGGTGCGCGGAATTGTTGGAGACGACGGGTGTCTCAGTCCTGGCATAAGCGTCCTCTAGCGCGCGAATGGCGCTCTTGTCCATGTTGACCGCGCAGAATACAAAATCCACGTCCCGCGTCACGGCCTCGATGTTTGACGCGTCACATACGACGAGCGTGCGCACTCGCTGCGGGATCGGCCAGGTGAATGCCCAACGGCCTTTGACCGCTTCCTCGTAGGGCTTGCCCGCGCTGCTTTGCGAGGCAGCCAGAACCGCGATCTCAAACCAGGGGTGATCGGCGAGCAGGGAGACAAAGCGTTGGCCCACCATGCCCGTTGCGCCGACAATCGCGACGCGCCATTTACGCTCCATAGCTAAAATCATCCTTTCAGCCCGGCAAACTGACTGCACAAATGACGGATACGAGCCGGGTGCGTTCATGATAGCATTGGATTGATCATCTGTCAACCCTGTGGCTGCAGGGAAAACCATCCGCAGATTCATCTTTTATCTGTTCGCAGAAGAGGGCGTAAATCTTTTTATTTGGTTGTGTGCTGAAACAAATCATGGTATAATCAAACAGCATCCATGGGAGCGAGGTGGCAAAGCCTATGTGCAAGGTGAGCGTGATTGTGCCGGTCTATCAAGTGGAAGCGTATCTGCCGCGCTGCCTTGACAGCATATTGTCACAGACGATGCGCGATTTTGAGCTGATCCTCATAGACGACGGCACGCGCGACAATTGTCCGGCGATCATGCGTGAGTATGCCGCGCGCGATGGGCGTATTCGTCTGATCCACAAGGAAAACGGTGGACTTTCTTCCGCACGCAACGCAGGCCTTAAGATTGCGAGAGGCGAGTATATTGCGTTCATCGACTCGGACGATTACGTCGAGCCGTCGCTGCTTCACGATACAGTCGCTCTCGCCGACGAGACAGGCGCGCAGATGGTCGTCTTCAATTATGCCCTCGCAGATGAGCAAGGCGGCGCTTATGGCGCTTATCTGTCGATGCAAGACGAGGTGATCGACCTGCAAAAGCTCGGACTTGAGAGCTATTTCTACCGCTATTGGCTGCCGTACCGCCATGGGCAGGAAGCGTGGAGTAAGCTCTGGCGCCGGGATGTGATTGCGCAAAACGCGTTGTGCTTTCAGCCCAATGATGAGATTTTCGCAGAGGATACGCTCTTTACCGCCATGTATCTGATGCATACACGCGTGATTGCGGCAAAAAATGCAGTCTATGTTCATTATTTACAACGAGAGAATTCGATCATGGGCAGGCAAAAGCCGCGCATGTTTGAGCGACTGACGACGCTGGCTATCCGTTTTTGCGATTACGCGCGTGATTGCGGCAAAGGGCAGGAACTCAAGAACGTGCTTCCGGTGCTCTGCTATGACAAGTTGATCTGCAAAGGCATACGAATGGATGAAGACTTGCAGGAGGTATGCGAGGCGATGGCGTCTCTTTGCCAAAACGAAACGCTGAGACACATGCTCTGGCGGCTGATCAGCCCGATGCCGCTGCTCATGTACATGCTGCGCACGGGTAAGGGCTTTCGCAGTCAGATTACGGCGCGATTGTTTGCAGCACTTTGGCTTGGCGGACGATTTGAAGCTGCGGCACGCCTTGTCCGTGGACGGGAGGAACACGCGTGAAGATCAGCGTGATCATCCCATGCTTCAACGCGGAACGGTATTTGGAAGCGTGCTTGACTTCTGTGCTCGCACAGGACGAACCGGACATTGAGGTGTTGCTGATTGACGACGGTTCACAGGACGGCACACTTTCACTAGCGAGGCGCTTTGCTCGGGAAGATGCGCGGGTTCGCGTGTTTTCGCAGGAAAATGCCGGCGTGAGCGTTGCCCGTAATCGCGGCTTGCAAGCGGCGCAGGGGGAATGGGTGACGTTCGTCGATGCGGATGATTTGCTCATGCCCAATGCGCTTTCAATCATGTTGTCAGCGGCCAAACAGGATGTGGACATGGTCGTCTGTGCGCATGAGACGTTTGATATTGCAGATCAAAAGGGACAAGTCGTGCAGCCTGAGACGCGTTGGATGGACGAACGGGGTGAGCGTTGTCGGCATGCCGCAGCGCTTCGCTTGATCGAAGGCGATAGTGTGCTGAACATCATGTGCGGAAAGCTGCACAGGCGTGCGATGCTTGAGCGGGAAGGATTGCGGCTCCTTCCGGGGCTTTCCGTCGCGGAAGACGCGTTGTTTAACCTCGAAGCGGTGCTCTGCTGTCGGGAGATCGCATACATCGACCAGCCAGTCTATCGCTACAGGATGCATGGATCTTCCGCAATGCATAGGCAGGCGCGCGGTGCATTCGACACCCACGAGCCGTGGTTTTATGCGATGCGGGCAATGTTGGCACGGCGTGGGGTGTTGGAATGCTATTTTCCAGCACTACTAGACAGTGTGGCGCTTCGACTGTATAAAGACGGAGGCGTTCTCGGCGTGATGCGGGATTTCAATTCACACGCGCTGCCAGTGCTCGATGTGGAAACGCTTGATGTGCATCGCCTTCGTCTGTGGGGTCGCGTATTGCGTGCGCTATGCCAAATGGGCGCATATCCGATCATCTATCCGATGCTCTATCCGGGGCAAGTTGCAGCGAGAAAGTGGGCGCATCTTCGCTGTGTGTTTACCGAGCGCTTTAAAAGCGGTGAATCGAATTGAAATGTTGAAAGGAACCGTCTATACGGCAGGAGCAAAACCCCATTCGCAGCATTCTCTACAGTGTAGCCCGTGACCTTGGAGAGGGTCACTCAAAACTACTATTCAATATACAAGGAGCGATGCGCATGCCTGCAGTCAGCCTTGTGATGCCCTGTTACCGCTGCGCTGACACGGTGAGCGGCATGGTGAGCAGCGTTCAAGCGCAGACGATGTCCGATTGGGAATTGATCGCCGTGGATGACGGATCGGATGACGATACACTCAGCACGCTGCTTGCCCTTGCTTCGCAAGAACCGCGTATGCATGTCCTTCATCAGGAGAACGGCGGCGTTGCCAGCGCGCGCAACCGCGGCATGGAGCGATCTGAAGGCCAATGGCTGACGTTCGTAGACGCGGATGATACGATTCCTCCCAATGCTTTGGAGACCATGCTGCATCTGACGACAGAGACGGTGGACATCGTGGGTGGCGCATGTGAAATCGTGCGGGGAGAGGAACGCACGATCCTTTACTGCACGGATGGCGACAAGACGACGATGCTTGAAAGCCTCGTGCGCGGGGACAGCGCGCTCAATCACATGTGCGGTAAGCTCTATAGGCGTAGCAGGCTCGGGCAGCTTCGTGTACAACCGGACGTGTCGGTTGGAGAGGATGTGTTGTTCAACCTTGAGGCGATATGGCTGTCGCGGGAATGGCGAGTGAGTCAGGATGTCAACTATCACTATTTGGTCCGCTCTGACTCGGCCATGGAACAGGCGCAGCGGGATATCTACGCGCGCAGCCTGCCGATGCTCGCTGGCATCGACGCATTCATCGAGCGCAACGGACTGCAGGATGTGCTTTTTCGTGCACATATCGACGCCTACTTGCGCCTGCTGCGCAAGGACAGAGGGCGTCTGCGTGCAGCGTTTGGCATGGCAGGCCCTTCTCGGCGCATCACAGCGGGTGTAAAGCCGTCTGCGCTCACGATGAAGCAGCGCGCATATTGGGCGGCGCTTCGTCTTGCGCCGGTTCTGAGCGTTTTATTCCCGTGATGTCAGTGACATTTGATCCTATGTTATCTATTCAGCTTTAAATCGAGAGGAAGAAAAACGTGCAGAATCCTGTGGAGATCAGCGTGATCGTGCCCTGCTATAATGCTGAGCAGTACTTGTGCGTGTGTTTGGAGAGTTTGCGCGCGCAACACCAGCCGTCGCTTGAAATGATACTCATCGACGACGGGTCGACAGACGCGACAGGCGCTTTGCTCGATGCCTTTGCAAAGGAGGAGCCGCGCGCGCGCGTCGTGCACACGCTCAATCATGGCGTATCTTCCGCGCGTAATCTTGCACTTTCCATGGCTAAAGGGCACTACATCTCCTTTGTCGATGCAGACGACGCGCTGGAGGAAAATGGACTGGTGAAGCTGTATCAGCGTGCACGGCGCAACGGGGCACAGATCGTTTCTGCCAATCACATGCTCTTTGACATGCGAACCAATCAGCGCGTGTGTGTGCAGATCGAACCTGTTCTCCAGCGTTCATCCGAGATCGTCAAAGAGATCATTCACATGCACCGTATTTACAACAACCTATGGAACAAACTTTACGAAAGGAATCTCTTTGAAGGCTTGACGCTCGATGAAAGCGTGCATATCGGCGAGGACGCGCTGCTCAACATGCAGCTGTATCTGCGAGCGCGTCACGTCTCGCATCTGCAGGAGACGACCTATGTCTACCGCTTGCATGCCGACTCCGCGATGGCCGGGATCAGCGGCTACAGCGATGCGCATCAGCCGATGCTCAACAGCATGAGCGGCATACTGCTGCGCGAGGGCATCAAGGAACTGTATTTCCGGGATTTTTTGCAAAGCTGTGTTTGGATTG
>CAYUZP010000034.1:0-6585 GCA_964449655.1 uncultured Oscillospiraceae bacterium | reverse complement strand
CGAGACGCGAATTCCGCAGAAGGACAAGACGCTCTATCAGCTTGTCAGGCATGGACGATTACCACTGTTTTATGAGGCGATGCGCGTAAGGGAAAAGTTGACCGGCAAAAGATGGGGGATTCGGCGATGAGCGGGAAAACGATCATGCTCTATAACCACGGCGGCTGCGAAAATCGAGGCTGCGAGGCGATTGTGCGCTCGACAACCGAGTTGTTCGCACGTGAGGCTGGCGTATATTGTACACTTGCCAGCGATCAGGCGGAGACGGATCGGGCTGCCGGACTTGACTGCAGCGTGTTTTCCAGCACGATTGCGCCGTATAGCATCCGCCGATTCATCAATTCCATAGGCTTTAGACTTGGCATGCCGCGCGAACACGAGATTGCACGAAAATATGCGCCGGTCATCGCTCGGGGAAAACGCAGCGCGGTTTGCCTTTCCGTCGGCGGAGATACATACTGCTACGGACCACAGGAACACCTGTCTATCGTCAACACCCGCTTGCGCGGCGCGGGGAAGCCGCTTGTGCTCTGGGGCTGTTCCATTGAACCGGAAATCATCGAGCGGGAAGTGGATCTGAAACGCTACAGCCTGCTCGTCGCGCGTGAATCGATCACCGCACAGGCGCTTGAGGCGGCAGGGCTGCCGGTGCGGCGCTGGTGCGATCCAGCATTTCTGCTACGGCGTGTCGATCTGCCGCTGCCTCAAGGATGGAAAGAGGGCGGAACGGTTGGCATCAACTTAAGCCCACTGATCCTGCGCAGAGCAAAGGATGCTCAGGCGGTGCTCGAAGCGTTTTATGGCCTTATACTGCATATCCTCACGCACAGCGAGGATGTCGTAGCGCTCGTCCCGCATGTCACATGGGCACATGACGACGACCGCGAAGCGCTTGCGGCGCTCAAAGCAAGATTTGCGGACGAGCCGCGTGTGCTGATGCTCGCAGACAACCTTGGTGCGATGGAGATCAAGGGCTACATCGCGCGGATGAAAGCGCTTGTGACAGCGCGCACGCATGCGTCGATCGCAGGCTACTCGAGCGCTGTGCCGACTTTGGTGATCGGCTACTCGGTCAAATCGCAGGGTATCGCGCGAGACCTGTTCGGCGAGGAGACGGGGCATCTCATACCGGTGCAGGAGCTCTGTTCGGAGACGGAGCTCATCTCGGCATATGACGCGATGTTGGGCCGCGCTCAAGCGGAACGTGAGATGCTGTCCGCGCGTCTGCCTGTTTATACAGCAGGCTCAGACAAGATCGTGCGCGAGGTTATGTCCTTGGCGAAGATGTAATCACAACGCCAGATATCCGGTTTACGCCGGGTTTTTATAAAATGGAAATTTCAAATTGAACGCATTGTACAATGATCCCAAGAAAAGATCAGCTATTCAATCTATCCACTCGGAGAGACCATCGAAAGGTTCATCTTGCATAGTCATGCACGATATGTTTACGCACAATTCATTCAGTGCCTCGATCCATTTGAGCAGCTGTCCTGACTGCAGTTCTCACCGAAAATGTGTTTATGAATGCATCCTGACAGAGCCGACTATGCCGTTTACTTTGAAATTCAATGAATTGAAATGCTGAAGCAGTACACTTGACATTGCTACATTGGGAAAAGTGCAGTATAATCAGAAAACGGAGAGATGACGGTTTTTGAGCCTTGGTTGCGAGGACGTATGCAAACGATTCAGTCAATGCCATGCGATCAACGGAGGGATGTCAGATGAAATATGTACTCGTGATCGGCGATGGGATTGCCGATGAACCCGTTGAACAGCTGGGAGGCAAGACGCCGCTGGGTGCGCTGTCATGCCCTCATCTCGACCGCTTGGCCGGCGGTCTGTTCGGCCTGTGTCAGACCGTTCCGGATGGCGTCGTGCCCGGCAGCGACACAGCCATTCTTTCCATATTCGGTTATGACCCGCGCACATGCTTTACAGGCCGTTCAGCGCTGGAGGCGGCAGGCATGGGCGTGCTGCTTCAGCCCGGGGAGACCAGCCTTCGCGTAAACCTCTGCTCGCTCAAGGGAGAGACCTTTGACAGCGCGATCATCCTCTCGCACAACGGCGGCAGCATCGAGGGCGACGAGGCCGTCGAACTGATGGAGGATCTCGTGCACGACCCGCGCTTTGCCAGTCTTGCCGCCGCGATTGGCTTTACCATTCACATCACGCCGACGTTCCGCCATATCGGTGTCATTGACGCGGCACATGAGCCAAAGGGCATCAAGCTGCACTTCACCGAGCCGCACAACATATTGGGTTCGCCCATCGCGGATGCGCTGCCCACGCAGGATGTCCCGGGCGATCCTTCGCTTTCGGACAGCCTGACCGCGCTGATGCGAACCTCTTTTGAGATCCTGCGCGAGCATCCGATTAACCGCGCGCGCATGGCGGCGGGCAAGCTTCCCGCAAACTGCATCTGGCCCTGGGGCCCTGGCAGCGCGATGTCATTGACCCCGTTTGAGTCGCTCTATCACAAGAAGGGCTGCGCGATTTCCGCGGTGCCGCTCGTCTGGGGAATCGCGGGGCTTTGCGGTGTCGATACGCCGAGAGTGCCGGGGGCGACAGCTGAGCTTGATACCAACTATGAGGGCAAGGTGCAATCGGCATTGGATGCGCTTGCGGGCGGGGCGGATTTCGTCTGCGTTCACATCGAGGCACCGGATGAATGCGCGCACGCGGGCGATGTGGAGGGCAAGTGCGAGGCGATACGCAGGCTGGACAGTCGAGTCGTCGGGCCGCTGCTTGAGCGTCTGCCGAAAGTCGATCCCGCCTTTCGAGTGCTCCTGCTCTCCGATCATCCGACGTTGCTTCGCACACGCGGTCACGATGGGCATGCCGTGCCGTTCGCGATATATGACAGCACGAATCCTGGCAAGCCGCGCAAATTCGACGAGGAACACGCCGCGCAGACAGGCTGCTTCCTCTCAGAAGGGCCCATGCTGCTGCGGACGCTGTTCGCTTGAGCTGAGAAAGGGACGTCCTTGCCATCCTATGTGGCCAGGAGCATGAGCGCAAACTTTTCGCCATGACGCGGGGAGCGACGACAGACACTCCGTTGGATCCAAATATTGGAACATAAATGGAGAGATTTATTGTGCAGTTTAGATCATTTTTGACATTCATGAAGGGAAATTAGGGCATGTTTCGTCATATGACTGACAGTTTGGGAAGGATGAATCCATCAAAGCACAAGGGAGCGCGCCCAAGCGATAGGGCTGTAGGAGGCTGACATGTTCAAAAGATGCTTGCTGGTGCTGGTCACGTTGATCCTGCTGGTGACAGCGGCTTTTGCGGAGGAGAATACGCAGGTCAAGCATTATCTGCTGCTGGGCGAGGATGGTTACGCGGAGGAGATCAGCGAGAATGCGCGGACGGATACGATCGTGCTGCTCTCTCTTGACGAAAAGTATAACCGCATCATCATGACCTCGATACTGCGTGACAGCCGGATCGACAACCCGCGCGGCAACGAAACCAAGGTGAACCTGCTCTTCAAATATCATGGGCTGGACGGTGTCGTCTCCTGCCTGGAACGGGAACTCGATCTGAAGATCGAGGGCGCTGTGCTGGTCAATTTTGAGAATGTAAAGCCGGTCATCGACGCGCTGGGAGGCGTCGATATCGAGATCGACGTCAACGAATACTACGCGATCTTAAACATACTGCTCTTTGACGATCCCAATTTGCCCGAGGGGCCTGGCCTTGTGCATATGACAGGCCGCATCGCGCTGGCTTACATGCGTGACCGTTCATCGGGTTCCGGCGATTTCAGCCGCGCTGGCCGGCAGCGCAAGGTCGTCAGCGCTCTCATCGAAAAGTGCAAATCGCTTTCCCTGTTTGAACTGGTTGACGTCTACAATCAGGTTTCTTCCGGCATGATGATGAACCTTTCCGCGCTTGACGTGCTAAGCGCGCTCTACAGCGGCTATGGTCTGATCTCGAACGGGGCGGATTTTGTCGAACACTGCATTCCCGACCAGGGAACCTATTCCTACGGCGAGGTCGCGGAATCGTCCGCGATGATTGTCAATTGGGAGAGGAATAAGGAGATCCTGCACGCATTGATCAACGGGGAGGACCTGTGACGCGCTGTGCACTTGAGTGCGACCCGTAAAAAGGATGGAAACAATATGATGCGACTGCTCGCTACGTCAATGCTCGCTATTGCTTTGCTCACCGTGTGCCCCGCGTGGGCAGAAGACGCGCTCGATCTGTCTCAATTTGGAGACGGTTTGCCTCCGGCTGCGCAGACGTGGGAGGATGCGTTTTCGAAATGGTATCAGCGCGCGGACGGCAGTGACTGGCGTCTGCAGAGCGACGGTTCCGTGATCGTCACCATCTCTGCCACAGGCGATGTGACGATCGGCGGCGACACCCGCAAGAGCGGAAAAAACGTGTTCGACAAGCAGCTCGAGAAGGAACCTTCAGGGCTTGACTTTCCGCTGGAAAATGTGCACTCCATCTTTGAATGGGACGATATGACGCTCGTCAACTTCGAGGGCACGCTGACAAACACCCGTAGCGCGACGAACAACACATACTCCTTCGCGGCCCCGCCGGAATATGTGCAGGTGCTCACGTCGGGCAGCGTGGAGGCGGTTGCCCTTGAAAACAACCATGTGATGGATCATGGGGAAGCCGGATACGAGGATACGTGCGAAACGCTGGCCTCAGCGGGCATCTGTTACAGCGGGCATCTGGGTTCGACGATTTTTAGGACGGATACAGGCGTATCCATCGGCATGCTGGCGTATCAGACCTTCAATGGCAATTACACCAACATCTACGCGAATATCGCTGATGATATCAAGAGCCTGCGCGATGCGGGCTGTCAGATCGTGATCGTCTCCTATCATTGGGGAGAGGAGAAGGATTACACGCCCAATGAGCGGCAGGTTCCACTGGGCCACGCGACCATCGACGCGGGCGCGGATCTCGTCATCGGTCACCACAGCCACAGGATGAATCCCATCGAGCTGTATCATGGCAAATACATCTGCTACTCGCTGGGCAACTTTTCATTCGCGGGCAACACGCATCCAGACGACATGGACACCTATATCTTCCAACAGCGCTTTCGCGTCATGCCGGATGGTACAGCGCTTGATGAGGGATTTCGCATCGTGCCCTGTTCGATTTCCTCGCAGGAGGAGATCAATGACTTTAAACCCACGCCTGCCGACGAGGAGGGCGTGACGAGGATCGTCGATCGTCTCCTCGAACTGAACGCTAAGCTTGAAAAGACATACGACGATGTCGATGCCGTTGACAGCTATCCGACACAATGGACTGTGGCGTATTGACCGAAAGAAGGCTTCATTCCCGTGAAGGGGAATGGAGCTGTTTTTTGGAAAAAAAGGAGAGATTTCATGACACAGCGCACACAAAGGCTTTGTGATCTCCTCCAATCCGTGCAGCGCAAGCAGGACGCATCAGGCAAGCGTTTGGTGGTCACGGGCCATGACGAGCCCGACGTCGATTCGGTGATCTCCTGTGTACTGTTTCGCGCACTGGCCGCGCAATGGGGCGTGCATGTTCAAATCGTGCTGCCCACGAGAGCAGACGGGCAATCTCGGCGCGTACTGCCGCGCTTTGGCGTTGATCCCGATGCTTTTTTAGACGATTTGAACGCGTCGGACGCCGTGGCGCTGGTCGACCATCATCAGCCGCTGCATCCGGGATGCGTCGTTTGCTGCATCGATCATCACCCGACAGACCATCAGCCGGACATGCCCTATGTGTTGATCGAGCCGGCAGGCGCATGCGCCGTGATGATCTTGCGTCTGATGCAGGAGGCGGACATGCCGACGACGGATGAACAGACGGCGATGGCTGTCACAGCGCTGTACCTTGACACCATAGCGCTTCAAAGCAGCAAGATCACGCCTGAGGAAGTCGCTTGGGCCCAGGCGGAGGCGGACAGGCTCGGCATGGATAAGGAATGGCTCAAACGAGAGGGCATGAACCTTTGCGATATGAGCGTCCCCGCGCAGGCGCTGGCGATGCAGGGCAAAAAGGTTTACCGATTTTTGAATCGACGCGTCATATCCTCCTATGTGCAGACGGACGCGATGACGCCGCACACGCTTCATGCCATCCTCGATGTGCTCCGCGAGGCCGTGCGCACGGAGAATGCCGCGCTTTGGGTGTTCCTCGTTCATGATCCGATTGCGGGGCGCTCGACGGAATTCGATATCGCGCCCGATGGACGGATCGAAAAGCGGCGGTATGATCATCTCGTCTCACGCGGCAAGGACATCATGCCCCGCGTCGAGCGGGAGATGGAGGAGAGAGGCGAACCGAGAGATATTGCGTTTACATGAAATCACGACGAGATTTTGACTCAAATCTGGATGCTTGTCAAAGGATGTGCCGTTTTGACATACCCTTTTTGCGTATAGACATGGTTATGGAGTTTTACAGCAATGGCTTTAATTGGAAAATTTTGATTTAGGGCAATGCCGCACAAAAAGACATCTGGCAGGCGGATGAGTTTTACGTCGTCTGGGATTGCAAATGGCGGAGGATTACTGGGTGTAAATCGAGAAATTGGCAAGAAGCGGATGGCGGAAAAAC
>CAYUZP010000033.1:0-14308 GCA_964449655.1 uncultured Oscillospiraceae bacterium | reverse complement strand
ACCGCATACTGCTCACACTGATGGAACAGCAAACGCCCCAAACCCCACACAAATAGTATTACAAAACAAAATGTATGTCCTTCGCTAACTGTCTTTGCAGTAATTATTTCAAACGATATTCGATTAGGAAAATTCCGAACACCCTATATATGAATTGCACGAAATTTTCTTAATCGAATATTTTTTGTATCACTAGACAAGGGTAAATAAAAAAACGGGAGAGCGAAAGCTCTCCCTAATTTTTAAGCGTTTTCTTTTGATACGAAAACGTATCTAGTCGGCTTGAGGTTACGCTTAATCCATTCAACCGTTTCATTGCACACGGCAGAAGATCTTGTCTCTGCCTTTAAAACAAGAGAGGAGCGTTTTAAACCGCCCCTCTCCCCCTTTTGCAAAAGGTTGCGGATTTTAGGTCTCCGCCCAGACCACGCGGCAAGGGTTTAAAGTCTCCTTCCCGACTTGTCTATATGTTAAACAAAAAAGTCAATAGTTTTTAAAAAATTTTTTCATTCATAGTCCTTTTCTACCGCCGCCATTCTTCTGTTTACAGTCTCTCTTGCGGCGTCTACCTTCATGGCGTCAAGTGACATTGCAACATTGCCGTCCTCTCCTGACGATAAACCTTTCCTAGATTTCTTCCAAGAAAACTCCTCGTGTGACAGACCGCTAAGCTTCCACGGCGACAATGAACCGTATCTGTCAAGAACGCTTTTTAGCAATTCCATCGTACCGTCGGATACCTTTCCAAATGTATCATTGTCAAAAGCGCCTAGTCCATACGCGCGCCTGACTTCCTTTAAGACAGGCCCATATTTCCAACCATAAAAAGTGCCGTCGAACAAAGGTTCATTATTAAGCATCAGGGATTCTCTCTGTGAAAAATACATGAGCTTGTGCATCTTCATTTCGGCCATGTGCTCACCGTATCTTTCGTAATACATATCATACAAAGCTTTAGCTACATCTAATGTTTTTTCCATGCCCGCCCCTACTCCTTTTTAAAATAGGAGAGGAACGTTTTTACCGCCCCTCTCCCTGTACTTGCGTTCCAAGATGGTGATTTTTCCAAGCGCCGGAAAGCTGGCCGGTCTCTTTTAGTCAGTCGCAATGACTGGCATGCCTAGTTTTTTGCCGGGAAACACAACACTCGTATGAGTGTTCTAGGAACGTAAGTACCACGCACATGTGCCAGCCGGTCAAGAATTACTCGCCTCTATTGTCAGTTAAGGTTTTAAATTTAAGACCGTCTTACCGACCGACGGTAAATCCATTCCGACTGATTTAAATTATACACCTCGTTAAACCGAAAGGCAATAGCGTTACCTTAAAGTTTTTACTCTCCCTGCTCTTTTGTTCCTTCTGGTTCCACGCCGTGCGGCAAGAGTATGCATACAATCTCAATGATTCCGTCAACAATCATGCGTATCTGATCCGTGATCTCGACCCCCGCCTTTTCAAGCACTTGCTGTGCCTCCCGCGTGCTCTTCATCAAGGATGGAGAGGTCTTCCATCAGCTCTATCGGGGCGAGATGAATACTGAAGCGATGTTTAGGCGCATACAGGATACGCTGACACTGCTCACGACGGGGGGCGATCGCGCATGAAGTCTCTCTATTGTCGTCTGGCCATTGACAATATGCACAAAAATCGTCGCCTTTACGTCCCCTACATGCTCACAGGCTGTGCGATGGTGGCCATCGTCTACATCCTCGGCGTTATAGGTCATGATCCTGGCGTGCTCGCCCTGCCCGATAAAGATGTGGTCAGAACGCTGATGAACGCAGGCGCACTCGTGATGGGCCTTTTCGCGGCGATCTTTCTGCTTTACACCAACGCTTTCCTGATCAGACAGCGAAGCCGGGAACTGGGTTTATACAACGTGCTCGGCATGACCAAGGGGAATATATTGTGCATCGTGTTCTGGGAGACGCTTTTCTGTGCGCTGGCCGCGATTGTATCGGGCCTGGCGATAGGCGTGCTGCTCTCCAAGCTGTCGGCGCTGGCACTCGTCAAGATGTTGGGCGGAGAGCCATCGTCAGCGTCCTCTGTCCCCGCGCTGCAGCTCTCCATCACAGCTGTCGGCTTTGCCTTGCTGTATGGGCTGATCTTTCTGTGCTCTATGTTTAACGTGCTGCGCGTGCATCCGCTCGAACTGATGCGGCAAGCGCAGTTCGGCGAAAAACCGCCGCGAGGCAATCTGCTGATCGCGCTGACAGGCGTCATGCTGCTGCTGTCCGGCTACGCGCTGGCGCTGCATGTGAAGAACCCGCGCGATGTGCTGGGCACGTTTTTCATCGCCGTGCTCCTGGTGATTCTGAGCACGTTCGTCTGTTTCCGCAGCGCAAGTGTGTACATCCCCCAGTCTGCTCCGACGCAACAAGCGATTTTATCATCAGGCGAATCACTTCATCTCCATCTCCAGCATGGCATTCCGCATGAAACGCTGCGGCGACAGCCTCGCGACAATCTGCATACTGCTCACCATGGTTCTGATCATGCTGTGCACGACGACATGCATGGTCTTTGGCATCGATGACTACATGCAAACGTACTATCCCTATCAGATACAGCTCAAGTCAAGCAGCGAAGGCGTTCCGCCGTATGGCGAGATGCGGGATATCGCAGAGCGAACGCTGTCGCTTCAAGGCTTGACGCCGACGGAATCGGTGTATTTCCGTTCACTGTCCATCTCCTGCGGACTGATGGTTGATGCGCAGAGCGATGAAAGCCGGACGGTTTTAAGGGATGCCGCAGACGATTACATCACCATTGCAATCATGCCGCTTGAGGACTACAACGCGGTGATGCGGACGGAGGATTCGCTCAAGCCGGGTGAAGCGCTGGCCTTCGGCCCGTCGGCAGAGCGCATAGGATCACGTCTGACGCTGTTTGACCGCCTGTCATACACGATCGCCGGTCATGATCTCGATATGCCCATTCCTGGTTCGATGATCACCCTTTCTACGGATCGCATTCTGCTGCTCGTCACGCCGGATGAACACGACCTGCTGACGGTTGCCGGGTTATATGGCGGCGTATATGGCCGCATGCCGCCGGAGCTGAAGACGATCTACGCGTTCGACACGACGCTTCCCGCAGCGCAGCACGCCCTTCTCGGCTCGCAAATCCAGCAGAGCCTGTACGATGCGGGACTGCCGAAAATCACTCTGCAGGTCGCTGAATCCGTCAGGAGCGGCATTCACACGTTGGACGTGGGCTGTCTCGCGCTGGGCATATTGCTCAGCCTTGCCTTCCTCTGTGTGACGGCGCTATCGATGTACTACAAACAGATCATGGAGGGGGTTGAGGATCAGTCGCGCTTTGACATCATGCGCCGCGTCGGTCTCTCTCGCGAAATGATCCGTCGCTCGATCAACAGCCAGCTTTTGATTCTGTTCTTTTCCCCGCTGCTGCTTTCCGGTGTGCACCTCGCCTTTGCATTCCCCATGCTGACGATCCTGCTGCAAAAGGCATTCAACCTGGTGAACACAGGGCTGCTGGTGATGACGACGCTGGTCACCTATGCCGTCGTCGTGCTGATCTATGGCATACTGTATGCGCTGACCGCGCGTGAATACGAACGCATCGTCACCGGATTGTCGGAAAGCTGAGCTGTAAAGAGAAGCGGGGCGGCCTGCCCATTTCCCATGCATCTCCCTTTGAATGCTCGACATGAAAAGGCGGCTTTGTCCTCTTCCTTTTAGCGCAAAGCCGTCATTTTGCCTGTTCAGGCGCGGTTTCGCACGGGGCCGCGCAGCATATCCCCCGCCTCCAGCTGATCTCCGCACGGGATTCGAACGATCGTCCCAGGCACATTGACCACGCGAACGTGTTCCCCGCTTCCCTCGACCGTGATCTCTCGTACAGCGAACGCTTCGCTGCCGCGCGGCGTGACGGTTTCCAGCATATCGCCTACAAAGAAACGGTTTTTCATCTCGACGATCGCCTCCCCTCCTCGAACGTCGAGGACATCGGCGACGTATTCCGCGGCCTGTGTCACGCCCATTGCGCCGCCCTGCTGCGGTGAACCAAAGTAAAACCCCGTGTCATAGACGCGGTGACTCACCTTCTCAAGCGCTGTGTGCAGCGCGCTGTGCAGCGCCTCATCCCGCGCGTAGCCGTCCGGGTCGCGCGTGTACGCATCCATGGCACGGCGATAAGCGCCGACAACCGTGCCAACATACAGCTCGTTTTTCATTCTCCCTTCGATCTTAAAACAGTCAACACCGCTGCGCATCAGCCGCGGCACATGGTCGATCATGCAGATGTCATGGCTGGAAAGGATCGCGGTCCCCTGTTCATCCTCCTCGATGGGAAAAAGCTCGTCCGGCCTCTTTTGCTCGACAAGCGCGTAGGACCAGCGACAGGGCTGAGTGCACGCGCCGCTGTTCGCGCTGCGTCCGGTCATCGCGCCTGAGAGCAGGCAGCGCCCGGAATACGCCATGCACGCCGCACCATGGATGAATGTCTCCAATTCGATTTCGCCCTTCAGCTCCCGCGCCATGCGCTCGATCTGCTCCATCGTCAATTCGCGCGCGAGCACCACGCGGGACGCGCCCATCGCGTGATAGACGCGCGCTGTCTCGCTGTTCATCGCGTTTGCCTGTGTGCTGACGTGAACCGCGATGCCGGGAACCTCGCGCAGCACGCGAGCCATGACGCCCAGGTCAGAGAGGATCAGCGCGTCAACGTCCATCTCCCGCGCCATCCGCGCGGCATACACCATGCCTTGAATGTCGTCATCGCGCGCGAATATGTTGAGCGTCAGATACACCTGAACGCCCGCGGCGTGCGCCAGATGCACGGCTTCTTCCAGTTCGCGCTCGTCAAAATTGACGGCCTGTGCGCGCAGACCATACCGCTTCATGCCCAAATAGACGGCATCCGCGCCGAAGCGAATCGCAGCGCGGAGCGATCTCATGCTGCCCGCGGGCGCGAGCAGAGCGGGCTTGTCCATCGTCATCACAGTCCCCTGCTCCTGTCATATTCCTCCCAGAGTGGCCTGTACATCGCCACAGCGGCGTTGTGCTCCTCAAGCGTGCGCGAAAAGTGCAGCGTACCCGAGTCCGGATCTGTTGAGCAGAAATAGAGGTAGTTCTGTGCGACAGTCTGTTCGTCCGGATAGAGCGCGGCGACGATCGCGTCCATCGACGGATTGCAGATCGGGCCGACGGGCAAACCGACGATGCGATACGTGTTGTACGGCGAATCGACGGAGAGATCCTCCGCGTTCAGCGACATCTTCTGTGAATGGGTCACGTATTTGACGGTCACATCCGAGTCAAGGGTCATGCCCGAACGCAAGCGGTTGTGGAATACCGCGCTGACCTTCGCAAAATCGTCCTTCTTCGCTTCCTTTTCGATCATGGAAGCGAGCGTGAACACCTCGTCCATCGATAATCCCATCTCCTGCGCGCGTTCATCGTAGCTGGCGAGATATGCCGCCTCTGTCTGCGAGAGCAATCGCCTTATGATCGCGTCCGCGGTCGTGTCGGTGTAGATTTCATAGGTGTTCGGGGAGAGAAAGCCCTCCAGCGCGTAGATTCTCCCCTCTTTGCCGTCGCCCACCAATTCCTCGATGAAGGAATATCCGCTGTACGTCTCCGCTGATTTGCACAGCTCTAAGAATTCCTGCGCATCCGCGAGCACGTCGTTCTCCGTCAGGTATGCGGCAATATCCTCGACTGTCCAGCCGGGTATGATCGTGATATCCGTGGTGAGCGGCCTTCCGTCCCCCATGACGAGCTGATCCAATATCTCCATCGAGGACATCGAGCGGTTCAATGTATAGCGTCCGCTCTGTATGCGTTGGCCCATGCCCTTGAAGTCCGCAATGTATTTAAACACCGTATGATTGCGGATCAGATCCGCTTCCTCCAATTTGAGCGCGACGGTGGAGAGCGAGGAACCGGATTCGACGGCAAACACCGTGGGATTCGTGTCCGCAGGATCGACCGGCGCTAAAAACATGCCGTCCAGCTTCGTGTAAGCCGTGTAGACCAGCCCGCAGACGATGACAAACGACGTCGCGAACACGAGAATGGGTCGGAGCACCCGCCAAAGCCAATCGTACCAGAAGAAACCGTAACGGCGCTTTTCGTGCAGTTCGCGTTCTGTCAGCTCGGTGCGCTTCTTTTTCTTCTTGGCCAAATCGTCTCCCTCCCATCTGTCGCCGGCTTAACGTGCCGCGCTCCACGCTCAAACGCTGCCCGGCCAGGCGTCCTCACGCATCCATGCTGTTTTGCTGCATCTTTCGCTATACCGATAAAAGGGCCTTCTCCCCGGAGGGAAAAAGCCCTCATCATGGCTAGCATACCACATCGCCGCGCACAGGTCAATCTCTTACGCGTGTTCCGGCAATTCAAACACGATCCCAGCGGCTTCCGTCAATATCTTGAAGACATCAGCCAATGTCTTTTGCATCTGCATTTCCGCGAGCAGATACGCCTGCACATCGTTGTTGATGTACAAAATCGACGCGAGCTGCTGAAAGCGCTGCATGTCCTCGCTGGGCATTTGCTCCGCCGCGCCCGCGATGCTCATCTGCAAGCGCACCTGCAGCCGCTTGTATTCATCAAGGAGCACACGATTGGTCTCGTCCGCGTAAGCGCGCTCCTTGAGCTCGCGCAATCGCACGCATTCGTCGCTGTTGCGGATCTCGTCCGCGAGGCGATACGCCGTATCATAGATATTCATAACTGCCCTCGCTTTTCGATTCGTTCGTGACTGCCGTCTCAGGTCTCCATGATGATCGGCAGAATCATCGGGTTGCGCTTGATCATCTTGAGCAAATAGGTGTGAATCTCGTCCTTGATGCCGTTCTTCACGGCTGTCCAATCGCTCTGCTCGATGCGCTCATAGCGGTTGATGACGCTCTGCGCGACGCTCTTCGCCCCGGCGATCAGCTCCTCGTTCTCGCGCACATAGACAAAGCCGCGCGAGATCAGCTCAGGCCCGGAGGTGACCTGACCCGTCTGCCTGCTGACACCGACGACGATGATGATCAAGCCATCCTGCGAAAGGTGTTTGCGGTCGCGCAATACGACATTGCCCACATCGCCCACGCCCAGGCCATCGATCATCACAGGCCCTGTCTGAATCGGCCCGGTGATGTTCGCCTCGTCCTCGGAGAGCTCCAGAACCTGCCCCAGCTCCATGATGACGATGTGATCCTGCGGCATGCCCAGCTCCTGCGCGAGCTGCGCGTGCCTGTGCAGCATGCGGTACTCGCCGTGAACGGGGATGAAGTAGCGCGGCTTGACCAATGTGTGGATCAGCTTCAGCTCCTCCTGGCACGCGTGTCCTGAGACGTGCACATCCGCGATGCGGTTGTAGACGACCGTCGCGTTGCAGCGGTAGAGTTGGTCGATGATATGCGAAACCATCAGCTCATTGCCGGGAATCGGCGTCGCGGAGATGATCACCGTGTCCCCTTCGCGGATCTGCAGCTTGCGGTGCTCGCTGTTGGCCATGCGCGTCAGGCCGCTCATCGGTTCGCCCTGGCTGCCCGTCGTCAGCACGACGATCTCGTGATCCTCGTAACAGTCCAGATCGCTCACATCGATATATACATCCTGCGGAATATTGAGTTCACCGATCTCCATCGCGAGCTTCGTGACATTGACCATGCTCCGGCCGACAAAACAGATTTTGCGCTTAAACTCGATGCAGTTGTCAACGACCTGCTGTACGCGATGCAGGTTTGACGCGAACATCGCGATGATGATGCGCCCGTGCGCGTCCTTGAACAGGTTGTGGAATGTCTCACCGATCTTGCGCTCGCTCATCGTATAGCCGGGGCGTTCGACGTTGGTCGAATCGGCCATCAGCGCCAATACGCCTTTAGTCCCCCACGCGGCGAACGTGTTGAGATCCGTGACCTCCCCGTCGATGGGGGTGTAATCGACTTTGAAGTCGCCGGTCATGATCACGGTTCCCGCGGGACAGGTGATCGCCATGGCCACCGCGCCCGCGATGGAGTGACTGACCTTGATAAACTGCACCGAAAACGCGCCAATTTGAACCGTATCCAGTGGCTTGATGACGTTGAGCTGTATTCCGCTGATATGATGCTCCTCCAGCTTGCCGCGCATGAGCGCGCAAGTGAGCTTGGTTCCATAGACGGGGGCGGGCACACGCGGGAACACATAGGGGATCGCGCCGATGTGATCCTCATGCCCGTGGGTGATCAGGTATGCCCTCACGCGTTCTCGATTGTTCACGAGATACGTGATGTCGGGAATGACAAGATCGATGCCGAGCAGGTCTTGCCGTGGAAAGATAGAGCCACAGTCCACCACGACAATGTCGTCCTCATACTCGAACGCCGTCATGTTTTTGCCGATTTCCCCAATGCCGCCCAGCGGAATAATCCGTAGCTTCGCCATGGGCTTTTTGTTCCCTCCCTTCCTAAATGATTTGTTCTCTCTGATCTGCTCTGTCGCGCGATCATCTCCGGTCGCCTTGAAGGCCGCACCGGCATGAGAAATATTCGATCACATTCATACACACTCTATGTGCGCACGAAAATCCGCATTATTATAGCATAAAATGTCCGTGAATAAAAGTATTTCTACAAAGAAAATTTTTAATGGAAATTGCACTATAATATGTTCATTTATGGATGATGCCGAGGATAAAAATCTTCATTATCCTGGGAATAATAATATATCTTCAATAAAATTTGATTTTGCTTTATATGATATTTGTTCAGTTAAATGATGTTTTCATATACAGGACTACCCTTTAAGCCCCACATCTTATGATCGCTCCAGCAGCTTCATCATCGCATCATCTCGACTGATCACCTTAAACGCAGGGTAGCCGGAAACATCATATATCAGCCAGAGTCGTCGATCAGCTTCTCCATCAATGCCGAGCCCATTCTTCCTGCGCGCTGTTGGAGGCAGGCTTCAATATGTCTCAAAAGTGCTGTGTATCTCGTACTTGCCAGCTCAAATCACACGATTTTATGATGTGTTCCACTTTTTGAAAGGACTCAAAGATAGTTCATACAATCATTGTGCTTATCCGCTTCTGCTTTCCATGCATCTCAAATGGCGCGCCGCTGGTAAAAAACGGGCAAAGGGGTTGACGAACGAATGGTTTTCGTGTACAGTGTTATTGTTCTATTTGTCGTAAAATAACAGCTTCAATCAAATGGTCACATCCGATCCACAGATCGATTGACAGAGGCAGCGAGGGATTCGCATGACATTGCTTGAGTATCGCATCTTTCACACCGTCACACAGCAGGGAAGTTTCGCGCGTGCCGCGCAGGTATTGCATCTGACGCCCAGCGCCATCAGCCACGCGATCAGCTCGATGGAGGAAGCCTGCGGATTCTCGCTGTTCGTGCGCGGCAAAGGCGGCGTGACGCTGACGCGCGGCGGCGAGGCGCTCTATCCAGCCATCTGCCGCATTTTAAGCGACGACGAGACGCTCACGCAGACCATCAGCGAGATCAAGGGTGTGCAATGCGGAACCGTTCGCATCGGTGCGTTCAACAGCGTGTGCATGACCTGGCTGCCGCCTGTCGTCAAGCGCTTCAAGCAGTGCTATCCGCGCGTTCAGATCGAGATCATGCAGGGCACGTATGACGATGTGATCAATTGGCTCAAGACGGGCGTGATCGATCTGGGCTTTCTGTCCACCGCGTCGACGCGGGATCTCAACATCTATCCGCTCTACCGGGATCGCCTCATGTGCGCTGTGCCCAAAGGCTACCGCACGCGCCGCGCCGGTTTCATCACGCCTGAGGAGATGCGCGAGGAGACATTTGTCGTGCAGGGAGACGCGACGGACGCGGACGTGCAGGCGTTCATGTCGAAGTATCGCTTCTCCGTGCGCGCTTCCTGCCGCGTCACGGACGACCTGTCGACCATCGCCATGGTCGAGAGCGGCTTTGGCATCTGTATACTGCCCAGCCTCATCCTAGAACGCGTGCAGGGCAATGTCGACGCGTATCCGATCGAGCCCATGGAATACCGCGAATTCGGCATCGCGATGGTCAATCCGCAGATGGCTGCGCCCGCCGTACGGCAGATGGCCGCGGAGATCGAGCGCTTCGCGCAGAGCCAACGCGCTGAAAATCCGGCGACCAATGCCGACTTTGATCCGCCCATGCATTTCGCCTGACTTCCCTCGCTGCCGCCTTTGGCGTTCCCGTGATGTCTCAATACCTAAAAGTGATCCCATCAAGACGCTGCCAGAACATTTGCTGGCGGCTTTTTTATCGTGAAACGGTTGCGCAAACGGGGACGTCTCCTCACATTGCGACGCTGTCCATCGCCCTTCTTCTATCAGCATGAAAGCCCAATGCCATCTAAAAAGCGCAAGGCGGCATTCATCCGCTTTGCGCTGTGTTAAGGCTAATCACTTTGGATTCCGAGGATCATCTGCTGAACGAGTTCCGTCGCTTCCTTGAGCGTACACTCTCCGCGCCGCGCCATCATGAGCAGGCCATAGAGCGTCATCGCCGCCATCCTGTCGACGTCCGCCTCCGATGCCTTTGGCGTATGACCGCTTGCCTTCGCCTCCGCGAGCACCTGGCTCGCCATGATGTGCAGCGACGGTTTCATGTGTTCATAGACCCTGTCACACATGTCGGCATAGAGCGCGGCATGCTGGTTCAGGCAAAGATCACGATAGAGCGGCGTCTCGAAGATCTGCTGCCACATTTCGTTCCCCATCAGCCTGTCGAGCTTTTCCAGGGTGGTTCCCTCTCCCGACGCGATCTCCTCCGCCACAGTGCCCAGATAGCTGCAATAGCCTTCGATGACGGCTTTGACCATATCGTCCTTCGTCGTGAAATAGTAATAGAAGAGCCCCTTTGCGACGTTCACGGCGGAGGCGATCTCCGATACGGACGTCCGGACAAAGCCCTGCTGCGCGAAGAGCCGTGCCGCTGCGGCGATCATCTCAGTGCGGCGCTCCTCCGGTTTCTTGACAACGCGCATCGCAATTCCCCCCTTCCATTTGTTCTGATTTTATCATATTTTCATTTTCGTCGCAATGAAAAGTTGTCCAATGATACGCGTGCGCGTCTCAATTGTCGAAAAGCGCGTCAACACGAATACGCCTTCGCTGCCCTGGTGCACAATGTGCCTAAAACAGCGACTGCTGACGCGGCATCAGGACATCGCTTCAAAGGGTACATACGGCGAGATCGTCACCTTTGGCTCCTGTCGGAACATTCGTTTCATCCGCCTTCCTTTCGCCTGCGCGCAGGATCTCGTTGATCCCATGATCACGAAGGCGTCAGTCCAACTGCTCGCAGGAGAGCACGCGGGCTGACGTTTGATACTCACGGCGCTCGAGAGCACGGGTCAGCGTCTCGACCTCGCCGTCCTGATTGTCGTATGGATCGCGCCGCAGGAAGCGCTTTGGCGGATCAAATTCCTGCTGAAACGCCCGGCAAAGCGGCAGCCGCCACGGCTCGATATTCCCAAAGTAGAAATTAAAGCGCTCCATCGCGCCCGCGCGCCATGCCGAGCCGCCAAACGAGCAGTCCGCAAACAGCCATCCATACGGCGCCACATAAAAACGCGCCCAATCGTGATCGCCCGCGCTGTCCGGCGTCGTGTACAATCCCGCCTGCCACTGCGCGGGAATGCCCGAAAGACGGCAGAGCGTGATGAACGTCAGGGCCTGCACGCCACAGTCGCCATGCGCGCCGCTGAGAAAATATTCCGGGATGTTCGTGATCGTCAGATACGGCGGCATATAGCGGTAGGTCGCCCTTGTCGTGATGAAGTCGTAGATTTTGCGCGCCTTGAGCAGCGGATTTTGCTCTTCGCCCACGATTTCCTTCGCGAGCGCGCGCAGGTACGGTGTAAAGACGATGTGGGGCGGGATCTCCTCCGTATCAAAGTTCGGCTGCTTCGCCGAAACCGCTTCAGCACGCGGCTCGATATAGCGCGCGTCGATCTCATAGGAAATGTCCGCGCCGACGCACACGCCCGGCTCATAGGGCAGTTCAAAACAGGCTGTGCGCTGCAGCGCGTCCTCGGGCGCGATATGCACGGCGGCATGCGTCGAACGCAGCAGTGCGCCAGAGCGAACCTGTGCGTCCACGACGGGCAGGGGCAGGTGTACGCGCAATGTCTCCCCCGGCGTGAGCGCGTCGCTTCTTATGGTCATCTCCTCGTGCAGCTCAAAACGCAGGCGCATGCCGCCGCGCTCGCGCATCCTTGCGATCACCGCGTCAAGCTGCGTCTCCCTCTGTTTGGCCGATTCTCTGACGATGGGATCGATCGCGCGATTCGCGTATTCCAGACGAGTCTTGAAGAGGTTCTCAATGCAGTCATCCTTAAAGCGCAAATCGCCGTCAATATAGCGCCAATCGAGTGTGCCGTCGTCTCGCAGCTGCTCCAGCTCATCCGGCGTGAAATCGCGAACACGCGCGGTGAGTTCATCCAGCAGCGCTTGATGCGTATACGGATAGGCGCGGGGCAATTCGCGGACAATGGCGGACTGAAAGCGCAGGCGATCAGCGAGCGCAGCGGGCGTGTTCGGATCCGCCAGGCGAAGCGCGATCACGCGTTCCATGCGGGCAAAATCTCCCGCCTCAAACAGGCGCTGCACGTCCGGCGGAAGCGGATAACACAGCGGCGACAGGTCGATGAGCATGTAAAAACCTCCTTGAAATTAGCGCGGATTGGGATGCTGGCATCCATTGCGATTCTCTCGATCTATTATAGCAGAATTCCTGCCCGTTGGCCACCGTTTCCGTGAAGCGCGATCCTCAAACGAAGCGCGAGGGACTGACACGTGCGCTGTCACCTGCCCTACATATCACGTGTCCAGCGCATAAAAATACAGCGTCCGCGTGTCCGCATCGTAGAGTGCGAGCGAAAAATTGAGCGAAGGGCGCTTGAGCATCGCCTTTTCATCGACGGGTTCGCCGCGCGCCTGCCTGTCGATCAGCAGGGTGTATCCGCGCGTAACCCGCGGGAAGGCATCCTCACCGCTTTCGCGACGGAGCGCCGTGCGGCCTATGCCCTCCTCGTTTGTCCCGCCATAGACCAGCCAGTTCAGCGTATCGCTCATAGGCAACGCGGCCCATTCTTGCGCGAGCGTCGCTTCAACGCGGTCATCGGGAAAGCGAATCACCGCGTAGAGTGTGCCATCCCCGTGAAAGCCGCCATGCGTGTCCTCCCAAACGAGGATTTCAGCATCCGTCCAGTCGGGAATGCCGATTTCAAGCAGCGTTTCTGAGCGAGCGATCTGCGTAGGCGTGCCATCCTGTATCGCGCAGCCCGAGAGCAATAAGAGCAGCGAAAGCAGTATATAGGGCATATCGTACCCCCTTTTTCAGATCGTCAGATCGTTTTCCTGCTTGAGCGTGACGGCGCGAGACAATAGCACGTCAAGCGCTTTTGACAGCAGCGCACAGACGAAAAACGCCGCGGCCACCAGCGACAATTCGATGACCGGCAGACATACCCCAAACCACGCGAACAACGCTATGATCTCCAGCGCGGCAACACAGCCGCCAACAAACAAAAACAGCGCGATCGCCCAAAGGGCCTTTACGTTTGTCTCTGTGAACGACGCGCCACCGCGTATGCGCCCGCACATCCGATAGAACAGGATCAGCACGGCACAGCAGCACACCGCCAGCGCGACGCCCGCTATGAGCGATATCACGGCCAGCGCGAGATAAGGGCCGCTCAAGTAGGGCAGGATATTGTCGATGAGTACCCCCAGGACGAATAAGCCCAGCACGGCAAACAGCACACACATCGCGCGCAGCGCTGTGAACAGGAACGAGACGTCGTTCAATCGATCTTGAAGCTTCATCAAAAACCCTCCTCCCTGGATGGATCTTCTCCTTCATCGTCTTCCACATAGACCAATATGTCCCCCGGCTGGCAGTGCAGCGCGCGACATATGGCATCGAGCGTCTCAAAGCGCACAGCGCGGGCACGCCCGTTCTTCAGTATTGACAAGTTGGCCATCGTCACGCCGACGCTCTGTGACAACTCGGTCAGGCTCATCTTGCGCCTGGCGAGCATCACGTTCAGATCAACGCGAATCATTCACGTCACCTCCCACGGACAGTATAACGGATCATGCATTGCTTGTCAATATGTTTTTATCGAATTTCGATGTTTTTTGATCGATCTGCGATAAACATGAAGGAAAGATTCATGCCACCCATCAAGATGTGGACGGATCATTCGTCGATCGCCGATTTCTGACAAAACCATGCGTAAAAATCTGGTCAATAGCTCCCACGACTTTTAAATCAACGTGAACACCTGAAAATTGAAAATCCATAGAGACACTCCTTTGGTAGAATGAG
>CAYUZP010000032.1:0-14370 GCA_964449655.1 uncultured Oscillospiraceae bacterium | reverse complement strand
GTTCTTTCACAGGGGAGATCAGACTGTTGTGCAATGGCATTTCAAGGACGAAATGAATGACGGACACAGCGATGAATTTGAAGGAATGTCCCTTGTCGCGTGGTCGACAGACGGCAGAATCAGACGGCTCAAGGAGTTCGGCTGCAATCTGAACCGTTATGATCCCTATCAAAACAGCGATACCCCGCGCTTCAGGGACGAAAAGCCCGCATGGTTTTGATGCCAATGACGTTTGCGGCGCGCTCATGCCTTAAATCCTTGGATGTGCATCTTTAGCCCACGCCGCACCGGGCAGGAAGCTCAAAAGTTTCCTGCTTTTCTTTTGCCCAAAGCCAAGAGCAGGTGTGGTGAACCCGCCTGGCAGACTGAACGCTTCCTAATTGGTGCAAAGCGCGATCCGCTAAAAGCGAGCCTCGCTAAACGTTCAGCGCGCGCAAAGCCGCGGATCATGCTGCTCCCCACACGGCCCAGACCGATCTCAACATCGCGCCATTCCCCGCCCTAGTGGCTGACTGTTAGGCGCTATGCATCCCGACGTTCATGCCGCCTGCGCATGAGGGATTTTGGCAAAAGCGCGGGAAAGGATTCGCCAGGCAAGCCATGACGATCACGACAAACTTTTCGCTGCGCCCATGCATATCCTCCTTCGCCCGGCCGACAATTCCCTCTCGAGATGTCGTGGAAAGCCCAAAGGATGTCCCACTCATCGCGCTCGAAATGGGTGACATAGGGCTTGGCGTCCCAATCAAGACACAGATCGATGATCCTATAGAAATACCGGTTTAGGCCATCATACAGAAACAGCGTCACCTTTGGCAGATCTTCTCGTCGTAGTCCACGGTTTTGTCCACATCGATAAAATACTGGCTGTTTGATTCGTCGAATACGATGCACTGTCCGCAGACCGTCGCCGTGATATCATGAGGTTCCATCGTCAGCCAAAGCGCACGTCAAGATCGTTGTCGGCCAGGCGATGGACGGGGAGCGCATATCACCGCGCGCCGGTCATAAAATGCCGGACACATGGAAAAGCATTTGTCCGTATAAGCAAATGCTTATCGATCATCCCTAAAAAGCAGATTGCTCTTTTTTGCGCCGATCTGTATAATGGCAGTATTCGCGGACGTCTCGAGGACGGTACCGGGAGGATTTGCCGTCAAGCGAGAGTATGTTTCCCGGGTGTAAGTCCGAGTTTCAGCGCACAGACCCGGAGTTCATCGAGCGGTTTGACAACTTTGCATTTGACGAGGTGGTCCATCACGACGACCTGGACGACAGGAAACGCTTCATGGCGATCCTCGCCGCGCAGGGAGGCTGCGAGGTGCAGCTCACCTCTCACGCGTCGGCAAGCATCCGCATAGGCAACGATCGGGCATTCCTGATCAATGTCCTCTCACAGTGCCTGACGTATATCGGCTATCCGAGATGCCTGAACGCGCTGCGGTGCGTCGATGAGGCCGCGAAACCATGATCTTGGCTGATCGACGGATGATCAATGGCGCGGATCTCCTATGATCGGCATTCGCAAATCACGCTGCCGTTGCGCTCATGAAGTGATCAAAACGGGCGCCATGCACCGCCGGTTCCCCGCTGTGATTGACGACGGAACCAGACACTCGCGTGATGTGAAAAGGAGGAATTTCCGTGGCAAAGAACCTGATCCTCTGCTATTCCCGGAAGGGAGAGAACTACGTGAACGGCGCGGTCAAGAACCTCGCCAAAGGAAACACACGCATCGTGGCGGAGTACATTCAAAAGGCTGTCGGCGGTGACCTGTTTGAGATTGAAACGGTCAAGGAATATGCCGATGATTATCACGCTTGTACCGAAGAGGCCAAAAGGGAGCTGCGCGAGGGCGCGAGGCCGGAGCTGAAAAAGGCCCTTGACAGCGTCGAAGACTACGACAACGTATTCGTCTGCGGGCCCTGCTGGTGGGGAACATATCCTATGGCGATGTTTACACAGCTTGAAAAGCTCGACTTCACCGGCAAAAAGGTGATGGCGGTCATGACGCACGAGGGAAGCGGGCTGGGCAGCTGTGAACGGGACTTGAGGAGGCTGTGCAAGGGCGCGACCTTTGGCGACGGACTGGCCATACACGGCGCGGACGCGGCGGCATCGGAATCCGTCGTGGCTTCCTGGGCAAAAGGAGAGGTGCTGTAATGGAGTATAGAGCGCTGCCCCACGGCGGGGAACGCATAGGCGTCCTCGGCATCGGCACGGGCGGGATACAGAAGAATACCGACGCGGAAATCGAGCAGATCATCCGCACGGCGATTGAAAACGGCGTCAACTTTTTCGATCTCTGTGCAGGAGCGAAGAACGTATACGCGCCTTTCGGACGCGCCATTGCGGGGCAGCGCGACAGTGTGATGTTCCAGCTTCACTTTGGCGCGGTCTATAACGAGAAGGGCGAATACGGCTGGTCGCGGGATCTTTGCAAAATCGAGGACACCTTTACATGGGAGCTTCAAACGCTCGGCACAGACTACGCGGATTTTGGCTTCCTGCACTGCATCGACGAGGACGAGGATTTTGATCAGATCACATCCTCGGGCATTCTCGACTTTGCGCTCAAGCAAAAGCGCGCGGGGAAAATCCGCCATATCGGTTTTTCCTCCCATACCCCCTCCGTGGCCAGACGCGTATTAGACGCGGTTCCCGATGTGGACATGATGATGTTCTCGATCAACCCCGCATGTGATCTGGAGCTGGGAAACGAACTCGGCATCGGCACAAACGCGGAGCGCACGGCGCTTTTTAATCAATGCGAAGCGCGGGGCATCGGGATCTCCGTGATGAAGCCCTTCCATGGCGGGAAGCTGCTCTCTGAGCGCACATCACCCTTTGGCGTCGGCATGACACATGCCCAGTGTATCCGCTATGCGCTCGATCGTCCCGGCGTGATGGCGGTTGTGCCCGGCGTGCGAAATCTTGAGGATTTGAAGGCGCTGCTCCGCGCTGTTGACGCGCCCTTTGGCGAGCAGGACTATTCCATCATCGGGCGGTTTACACCGGAAACGGCCATGGGGAAATGCGTCTACTGCAACCATTGTCAGCCCTGTCCCGCGGGCATTGACGTGGGCCTTGTCAACAAATATTACGACCTAGCGCTTGCCGGCGACGACATGGCGGCCAATCACTATGAGAAGCTGTCCGTCAAAGCGGACGCCTGCACAGGCTGCGGACATTGTGACGAAAGGTGTCCGTTTAAAGCCGGTCAAAGCGCGCGGATGCAAGAAATCGCCGAATACTTTAAAAATAGGAAGAGCCTGTCATGAATGAATTCGTATATGCCTATCCCACAAAGGTGTACTTTGGAGAAGGCGCGGCAAAAAAGCACCTGCCTGCGGAACTTGAGAAAGTCGGAAAGGTGGTTCTGATCGCCTACGGCCGCGGCTCGGTCAGGAAAAACGGCGTTTATGATGAGCTTTGCGCGATTTTGGCCGATGCGGGGAAGGACATCGTCGATTTTTCGGGGATCATGCCGAATCCCACCTATGCTAAGGTCTTGGAGGGCGTGAAACTCTGCCGCGATTCAGGCATCGATTTCATACTCGCCGTGGGCGGCGGTTCAGTCATCGACTGCTGCAAGATCGTCTCCAAGGAAGCGGGCGGCATTCCCATGGGCGCGGTGGTCACCGCATCCGGCACGGGCGCGGAGATGAACAACGGCGCGGTCATCACACGGGAAGATGTCAAGATCAAGGGTCCTATGTGGGGTTCATACTATGATTTTGCCATCCTGGATCCGACATACACGCTGTCCCTGCCCATGCTGCAGGTGATTTCCGGCGCGTTTGACACACTCAGCCATTGCATGGAAACATACTTTGGTATGCCGGGGGCCGGCAACCTGTCCGATCAGATGAATGAAGCCGTCATGCGCAGCGTGATTGCGAATATCCGCGCGCTGCTGGATGACAACCTGGATATGGCGGCTCGAAGCGAACTGGAATGGGCGTCCGCCATGGCCGAAAACGGCATCTTGAAGATCGGCAAGGTCACCGACTTTCAGGCCCATCAGATCGAACATCAGCTCGGCGCGTATACCGACTGCAATCACGGCTGCGCGCTTGCGGTGATCCATCCCGCGCTCTACCGTCATATCTACAGAGAAGCGATTCCCCGCTTTGCCCGATTCGCTCGGGTGGTGTGGGACATATCGCCGGACGGGAAGACACAGGAGGAATTGGCATCGGCGGGTATCGACGCGTTGGCGGCGTTCATCGAGGAGATCGGCCTGCCTTCGCACTTTGCCCAAATGGGCATTGCCGACGAGCGCGTCCTTCGCGCCGTGGCTGACAGCTGCAACTTGACCGCGGGATGCTGTAAAAAGCTTGACCGCGACGAGATCTTTGAACTTTTGAAGGAATGTCTGTGAGGAGAGGTTTCTATGAAATGTACACGGCGTTTTTTGTGGGCTGTGGGGCTCTTTCTTTTGCTGGTCATGGTCTTCGCTCTTCCCGCTTTCGCGGAAGAAACCGCAAACGGCGATTCTGCCGCAAGCCCTATTTTGATCGCCTACTTCTCGCGCGCCGGTGAAAATTACAGTGTCGGCGTGATCGAGGAGGGCAATACGCAGATCATCGCGCAGATCATCGCGCAGGAGACCGGCGCGGATCTGTTTAAAATCACGACTGTGAATCCCTATCCGGATGTCTATGACGAATGTACGGCTGTGGCAAGACAGGAGCAGGAGGACCATGCTCGCCCCGAAATCGTCGATCCGCCTGAAGATCTCGGCGGTTACGATACGGTTTTCATCGGATATCCCATCTGGTGGGGCGATATGCCGATGGCGGTCTACACATTCCTCGAAAGCTATGATTTTTCTGGCAAAACGGTCATCCCGTTTAGCACACACGAGGGCAGCGGTCTGGCGGGCACGAAAGACAGCATTGAGGAAATCTGCGCTGGCGCGACGGTGCTGGAGGGTCTTGCCATACGCGGAAGCACAGCGCAAAACGAGCGGGAAGAGGCGAGATCAAGCGTCGTGCAGTGGCTTGAAGGGCTTGGAAATTGAAGCGCTATGGGGAAAACGGGAAGCGTCAATGAACGCGGTTTGTTCTGACCGCCGATTCCCTTCACCAGACGGCAGCGCCGGGGATACAGACCTGCTGGTTGGGCGGGGAGTGGAAGCGGACGGGCCGTCGCAGCCTGTCGCCAGCGGTTCACAGGACAAGGCGGGCAATGCCCTGCTTCTCTTCCCTCCAGCGACAGGCTCAGGTTACAAACTGCGGGGGTTTTTCAGCCTGTAACCGATGTTGTTCATCGCAAATCGAACATCGGCGTTCACCGCGTGACACACGACGAGCTTCCTTCAGCGAAAGCCGAAAGAAGCTCGTCTCTTTTGTCATTGTTTGCCGAATGGTCGGTGAGTCGCTGTCAAAGGACGTATGTGAGCACCGCGCTCACAGTTCCTCCAGCCTGCGCATCTGCACCATCCTTGCAAGCGCTGTGATCAGCTGATCCGCGTCGATGGTGCCATTCAGATATTGATCCAGCTGGCTGTAGACGCTCTCGTTGTTGCTGTTGTCCCAGATGCTTGAGAGCGCTATCGCCATGTTTCCGCCAATCTCGCGGTACGCTTCGATCGCCTCGGTGGAAATTTCCCAACGGCCCTCGGTTGCGGCCCTCGCGCGGTTTTCGTTCAGCTGCGAAAGGTATGTGCTCAGGCGGTCGATGGTTTCGACGTCTTCATTTTCTTCCGCTTTCTCAAGCTCCGCTTCAACCTCAGCGATCGTATCATCCCATTCGTCCAGCTGCTGATAGTGGCTGTTCTCCACGGGCTCGTTCTCGTTCGGACACAGGGCGATGCGCGTATTCTTGTCGATCAAGCGGGATGACCGCGTTAAGTTACGCCATCGCCGCATCCTTGTGCTCTGAATACGGGTTGACGAAAGCCATCTGCATCTCCATGTCGATCATCGCGTCCTCGCCCTCGGCGATGGACAGCGCAAGCGGCCTGATGTCCACGGTGCTGTATGCGAACGTGTTTGCCAGCTCCAGCGGGCCTGTTACGGCGAAATTTGTAAGGAGGATGGCGTTATCGTCATAGTAAAAGGCCATGTCATCCTCGAATTCCTCCGGCACGCCGAGGCCCGACCAGTCGATCCGTTCGAAAGCCTGCAGAAGCCCGGCGAGGATCTCGTTGCCGCGTTCAAGATGCGCCTCGTCCGCGTCGAGCCAAAGCAGGTAGTCGCTGACCATGCTATCCAGGAAGTTGCTCATCAGATCGCTGCGTGTAAAGCCCGGCGGGAGCAGCGACGCCTCGGGGATCTCCCGCATGAGTCCATGAGAAAGCGCTTCAAGCAGCGAGAACATTTCAGTCCATGTGGTGGGAATGTCCTCCTCTGTAAAGCCGAATTGTTCGAGCAGTGTCACGTTGATGCCATATACATGCTCGCGATGCCGTTCAGCGGCACGGCGTACAGATCTTCGTTCACACGGCACGCTTTGGCTATGGACGGATAAACGCTTTCGGCGAAAGCGCTGAGCTCTTCGCTGTCGTTCAGACTCGCCATGTAACCGCGGCGCAGCAGCGAGGTATAAGCCGGATTGTCCGACATCATGATGTAGATATCCGTGCTCGTGTCTCCGGTCAACATCGCCTGAATCACGCTGTTCGAATCCTGACTGTCATCCACGATGGAGACGGCGTATTCCGGGTATGCCGCGTTGAAGTCGAAATAGGCTGTACGGACAGCGCTGGAGACGGAAGCTTGCGAGATGACCAGATGCTGCGGGTCATCTGCTGCGCCGTCACGTCGCGGCCAATGACCGCGTCTGCACCGGAAATCACATACAGATCGCCTAGCAGCACGCTCTGTGCCTCGTTGTAGACGGAGATGGGCACGTCGGCAAAGGGTTCCGCCTCGCCCACGCCTGCATCGCTCACGGACACACGCCAGAGGCTGCCGTCCTGCACGTAGTACAGCTGCTGTCGCTGCGGGTCATAGCAGATCCCGAAGTTCTGTCCGTTTTCCGAGTCGAGTGTGCCCAGCGTCGTCAGTGAATCGCTGTCTACGTTGTAGAGGAAGACTGCTGTGGACATCCCGTGTTCGTCATAGACGCGACCGAAGAGCAGCAGCTCGCTGTCGCTGTAAGGGACGATGCCGCTGAACTCAACGTCCGTGTCGAGGTATATGTTCTCCACATCGCCCGTCGCCATGTCCACAGCGGCAAGCATGTACCCGTCTGTCCCGTAGTATTGGCCGTAGAGGATGCCGTCCATAAAGCAGGTGCTGTGAAAGCTGCTGGCGCTGGTGGAATCGCCATGATAGCTTATCATCGCATCGCCCAGGTCAAGTATGGTGCCAAAGGAAAACGTCTCGCCGTCCATCGTGATTTCCACCAGCATCTGGTCGACAGGTCCTCTCCCCTTGTTCTCGATTTGTAGCCTGCGCCAGAGCCTGTCGTCCGCGACATAAAGAGAGTCGTCAAAGTATGCGATTTCATCTTCCGCGAGATCGACGCGCGTAGCGCCCAATTGCAGATATCGCTGGCCATCCCCGTCCACCTGCGCTTCAAGCTGCTCCTCCAGCGCAGCGTATCCCTCCGCCTGCGATAGGCCTTCCTCCGCCGACCAGATGTAGAGCGCGTTGTAAGACGTCATCAGCAGGCGTCCATTGAAGGTGAGCAGGCCCGAAATGGTGTCGTCAAAGCCATCGCGTCCGCGCACGGCGATAGCCGCGTTGCCGGAAGCGAGCGCAAGCGGCGCGGCAGATGCGAGAAGCAGCGCCAGGGCCAGGAAAAAAGCATCTTTTTTTCATGTTGTCTCCTTTGTGGCCTTTAGCCAGCATCATGTCCATTGGGGAAGTGATCGCTATGGCAACTTCATCATCGGTTTTCAAACATGTGGTTACATCCACGGCGCCCAGAGCACGATGCCGTCCACGGCGGATACGTCCACGGTGACAAAGTCGCTAGACGTGTCAGCCGGCGTGGTGAAACGCCATGTGGGCACAAGGCGCAAGCCATTCGCCGTCTCGGGGGCGTAGATCAATTCCGCATCCGAAGGAGTTTGAATGACATGAGCCATGCCGGGAAGCCAGCTCTGTTTCGCAGCGTCTACCGCCTTTGCAAGCGCTTCCTCGGCGGTGAGCAGCGATTCGAGCGTCTCAAGCACTTCGCCCAGCGCGTAATTGCTGCGCAGGTTCAAATGCGCCACGCCGTCTTTGTTGACGAAAGCGCTGACGTCCAGCAGGCTCGCGTCCGCTTTAAGACCATTGATCTTCGCGCTGCACATGAGCAGCCATCCGCCGTCCTCCTCGGTGACCGCGCTGAACTCGCAAGGATCGGTGAAGCCTATGCCTCCGTTTTCCGCGATCGCGGCATTGCGCTGCTCGTTGAGCAGGTTGATGTGTGCCAAATCCATGCCATAGCTCCACGTGAGCTCGGTGTTCTCGATGCCAAGCTTTGATAGCAGCTCGTTCAGTTTTGCCTTCGCCTCGTCGAGTGTCATCGCGGGAATGGCGTCGCGCGGCGCTTCAACTTCGCGCCTGCCTACGCGCTCGTCCAATTCCACGCCGCAGGCAAGGGCGAACAGCTTTCCGGCCAGATCGTCGCCAGGATGCTCGAAATCGTAGTCTCCGTAGTTGTGGAAGACCTCGGTCCCCTCATGTCCCGCGTAGAACAGCGCTTCAACACTGACGGTGAGCTCCGCGCCGTCTGAATAGGTCAGGCTGTAATCCTTATTCGTCCGGCGCGACGCCTCGCCGCTCTGATTGAACCAAGCGGGATCGACGCTGTCCATGAAGTTGCGCACGGTCAGTTCGTAGACGGGCAGTTTGCCGTACTGCGCGGCCGTGTTCGGCGTGCTCACGTTCAACTGTCCTTCGGGAACGGCGGCGTTCTGCGTCTGAACCTCGGCGGTGTTTTCCTGCGCCGGCTTCGGGATGATGTTTACGTCCCATGTGCTGCTTTGCCATGCGCTGTCGGTTTCTCCGAGCAGCCATTCGCCATCCGGCGTGATCTCCCAGTTGGAGACGCTCAGCTGCACGTCGTAGCTGTCCGCTTCCTGCACGCCGCCCAGCTCGAAGGTGCTGACGACGGTGTTGTCCGGCGTGACATAGGACGAGCGTCCGGACTCTCCCGCGATCAGCGCGCCGTCCACGAGAAGGCCGTTTGGCAGCGCTCTGGTGATCAGTATGCGCGCGCCCGTCTCCCTGGCGGTCTGAGCGTAGCTCTTCGCTCCCTTCGGCGCGCTCTCGCCGCGGCCGAAGTTGTAACCCACGGGGTCGTTCACATCCATGTCCTCGGCGATGAGCAGCACGTTTGCGCCTTCCACTGGCTCTGCCACGACCGTCCCGTACAGTATGCCCGCGTGGACGACCGCGTCGGTGAATGTGTATTGAATATCGCCGAGCGTGAAGCTCTGCCCAAGCTCGACGGTTTGGCCATAGGTCTCCACCTGATCGGCGACGCTGTCGCCGTAGGATGCTCTCAGGTTGTCCGTGGTCTTCGGATAGAGCGCGACGGCGACAGCCGCGCCCACGACGAGCACCAGCGCCAAAGCCAGCGCAAAGGCAAGTTTGGGTCTATGATTGCGTTTCAACCGGGTTTTCTCCGTTTCATGTGTCAGTCTGCGCAGCGTCTCATCGACAGCCGCCTCAAACTCGGGAGGCGTGGTGCTGAATGCGCGCAGCAATTCCTCCCGATTCAGATCATCTCTTTCGCGCAACTCGCATCCCTCTCTCCTTCTGTCAGCGCATCGCGCAGGGCATTTCTGCCTCTGTAGAGGCGGTTTCTCACCGTCGTCATCGGCACGCCCAGCGCCTTGGCGATCTCCTCCAACGAGAATCCTTCCATATAGTGCAGCAGGAGAGGCGTTCTCAGCTTGTCCGGCAGGCGCGAAAGCGCGTCGGCAAGCGCGATGTCCGGAGGAGGCGACTGACAGGCGAGCTGATCAACCCATTTGCTGGTCTGCGCGTTCTTGCGTCTGCGCAGCTGGCTGATACACTCGTTGATGACGATGCGCGTGAGCCATGGGCGGAATGCCGCGGGATTCGCCCGCTCTCGATGCCGCCACGCGTTTTCAAGCGCCTGCTGCACGGGCATCCTGCGCGTCCACGTCGCTGTGCAGATAGCTCACGCTCAGCCTGTAGAGCATGTCCTTCATTTGCGTGATCTCGGATACGAACTGTTCTTCCTCAATCATTCACCATCCTCCTCCGGCAGCCTTTGTCCTGAAAAGCGTTTTTCACAAATGATAACGCGCGAGCGGGGCGTTTTGTCCCTCGAAACGAAAAATTTTCAGCTCTGCGCGTATTTGTGTGTCAGGCGATGCGGCGGCATGAGGCGGTATCGGAGAGATGGATCGATGTGCTTTAAAAGACATGGATTTGCGAGGCGAATTGCGATGAACCTGCGCTGCGGCGCCGTATTCATGTCGTTTTATTCTATGGACTGATCGACCATACATGGTTCGACGATCATTGCCGAATGGAAAGGTCTGGAGGACCTGATTGCGCGAAAGCGGCAAATGCGCTATAATGCATACTGTCAGCCAAACATCGAGAACGCCCGATGGGAGATGAACCGCATGAAATTCCTGCATCTATCCGATCTGCATCTGGGAAAGCGCGTCATGGAGCAGTCCATGCTTGAGCTGCAGCGTGACATGCTGGAGCAGGTGTTGTGTCTGGCAAGGCAGGCGGACATGACGCTCATCGCCGGAGACGTATACGACAAGCAGGTGCCGCCCGCGGAGGCGGTCACGCTTCTTGACGAGTTCCTCACGCGCATGAGCGCGCAGGGCAGCCGCGTCGCGCTCATCTCAGGCAATCACGACAGCGCGGAACGCATCGCATTTGGCGCGCGATTGTTTGAACGAAGCGGCGTGCATGTCTCCAGGGAATACGACGGAAAGACGCAGCGCGTCGAGCTGTCCGACGAATATGGCCCTGTTCACATCCATCTTCTGCCGTTCATCAAGCCGTCACAGGTGCGCGCGGCACTCGGCGTGCAGGACGGGATCGCCGATTACGACAGCGCTGTGCGCGCGGCCATCGCGGCGATGGACATCGACGATCGTGCCCGAAACGTGCTTCTCGCGCATCAGTTTGTCACGGGTGCCGTGCGCTCTGAATCCGAGGAGGTCAGCATAGGCGGGCTTGAGGATGTCAGCGCGGACGCGTTTGACCGGTTTGACTATGTCGCCTTGGGACATCTGCACACGCCGCAGCGCCTGTGTGACGGACGCGTGCGCTACAGCGGTTCGCCGCTTTGCTATGCGTTCTCCGAATGCGGGCAGCAGAAGGGCGGATGGCTGATTGAGCTGAGGGAGAAAGGCGATATATGCGAGCGCTTTGTGCCCATCAAGCCTTTGCGTCCGATGCGCAGGATTCGCGGTCCCTTCGCGCTGCTGAGCGATCCGCGCAGATTTCAGCCCTCGGAGGATTTCGTGCAGATCACGCTGACGGACGAGGACGACGTGCCGGAAGCGCTGGGCCGCCTTCGGGAACTGTATCCCAATCTGTTGCAGCTGCTCTATGACAACGCGCGCACGCACGCGGAGGCAGCGGACTTTTCCGCCCCGCAGATGGACGGGCCCGTGGCGTGGATGCAGCGGTTTTATGAGCAGCAAAACGGCACGACGATGAGCGAGGAACAGATGGCGCTGCTGTCTCAATGGGCGCGGGAAATCTGGGAGGAAGAACGATGAGGCCGCTTGAACTCACGCTGTCCGCGTTTGGCCCTTACGCGGGGGAGGTTCACATCGACATGGCCGCGCTGGGCCGCAGCGGGCTGTATCTGATCACGGGCGATACGGGCGCGGGCAAGACGACGATCTTTGACGCGATCACGTTCGCGCTCTACGGCGAGGCGAGCGCATCCGGCGAGGACGCGCGCGAGGCGAACATGTTCCGCAGCAAATATGCGCAGCCGAACGTGGAGACGTATGTCATCCTGCGCTTTGCACTGGGCGCAAAGGAGTACACGGTGCTAAGAAACCCGCCCTATGACCGGCCCAAAAAGCGCGGGGAAGGCGTCGTTTCCGAAAAGCCCAGCGCGCTGCTCACGTATCCCGACGGGCATGTGACGGACAGCTATAACGGCGTGACGCGCGAGATCGAGGCGCTCATCGGGCTGACGCGCGAGCAGTTTTCACAGATCGGCATGATCGCGCAGGGTGATTTTCGAAAGATATTGACGGCGGATACGAAGACGCGGCGCGAGATCTTTAGGCGCATCTTCCACACAGAGCGCTACGAGGCGCTGCAGTCGCGGCTGCTGGATGAGGAAAAGCGCCTTCGCCGCGAGGTTGAGGACGCGGAGCGCGCGCTGCTGCAGGCGGCGGAGCAGCTCAGTGTGCCGCCCGACCCTCCAGGGCAGCCCGGACAAGAGGCGGCGTTTCTCGCGCTGCGCGGCACACTATCGCGCCTGCCGGAGGCGATGGAGATGGCGAGGGAGGGGATCGCGCGGGATGATGCCGAGATGGCCTCGCTTCAAAAGCGCGCTGCCGACACGCAGGCGGATTTGGCAAGACTGAACGAGAGGATGGGCCGTGCGCAGGCGCTTGAACAGGCGAGGGCATCGCTCCTCGACGTGCAGGCACAGGAACGCGAGGCCGCACCGCGCGTGCAGGCGCTGGAGGAAGCGCAAAGGGAAGCGCAGAGCTTGTTGCCGCAGGCGGAAGCGCTCACGTCACAGGCGAACGCGCTTGAAGGGAAACGCGCGGAATACGCCAGAGCGGACGCGCTGCGCGCGGCGTATGAACAGGACGAGCGGGAGGAGTGCGCGCAATCGGAACGTGTCCGTGCGGATGCGGCACAGCGCGATGCGCTGCATGAAAGGATCGAAAAGGCGCGGGCACTGCTCAGCGAAAGCGGTGAACTGCAAAGGCAGCAGGCCGAGGCGCAGGAACGCGCGCGGCGCATGGACGAGCGGGCGCAACAGATGGACAAGCTGGCGAAGGAGGCCAAAACGCTTGCCGTATGCCGCGCGCAGGCGGAGCGATGCGGGGAGATCGCGCGCGACGCCTTCAAAAAAAAGGAAGAGGCACAGGCGGCATACAGCGCGGGCGAGGCCTCGTTCTTTGGCGCGCAGGCGGCGCTGCTCGCAAAGAGGCTTCAGCCGGGTGAGCCCTGTCCGGTCTGCGGCTCGACGGCGCACCCGTCCCCGGCAAGGCTCTGCGAAGGCGCGGTCTCGGAGGCGGATCTCAAGGCGCTGCGGCGCGCGCGGGACGGCGCGGAGGAGCGAGCGGCCTCGGCGCGCAGCGAACTGGCGAGCGCGCAGAGCGCGTTTGAGGCGCAGGAGCGCAATACGCGGGAACTGGCTATGGAATGGCTCGGCGTATGGCAGGCGGACAGCGTCGCATCGCGCGCTGCGCAGGAGCGGGAAAGGGCGCGCGCGGAGGGCGAGGCACAGCGGACATCGGCTGAAAAGCTCAGTGCGCGGCTTGAGGGGCTTGAGAACATGCGCAGGCAGATCCCGGAAAAGGAAGCGGAGGAACGCGCACTGGCCGAGCGCGTGCTTTCGGGCACAGAGCGCTGTGCGTCGCTTCGCGCTCAGGCGCAGGAAAAGCGCAGGCAGGAACAGGAGATTCGCGCGGGATTGCCGTTTGAGCGCGCCGAGCAGGCCGAGGAGCATATATCGGCGCTGCAGGCGCAGCGGTTGGCGATACAGACGCGCGCCGAGCAGGCGGCAAAGGAAGCGCAGCAGGCGCGGGAGATGCTCTTGCGCCTTGGCGCGCGCAGGGAATCGCTCACGGCGCAGATCGAGCAGGCGCAGCAGGACGAAGCGCCACAGGCGCTGCGCGAACAGGCATCGCGGCTCACCGAAACACTCGACGCGCTGCACGCACAGCTGCGCACACTGCACGCGCGACTGGAGCGCAACAAGGACACGCTCTCCCGTATGGAAGAGGGCCTCGCGCGCTCACAGGCGGGCATGGAGCGCTGGCGGCAGGTGCGCGCGCTTTCCGCGACGGCGAACGGGCAGCTGAACGGGCGCGAGAAGGTGACCCTGGAGACGTATGTGCAGATGGCGTATTTTGATCGCGTGATCGCGCGTGCCAACGTTCGTCTGCGCCGGATGACAGACGGGCAGTATGAGCTTCGCCGGCGCATGCAGCAGGCGGGAATGCGCGGTCAGACGGGGCTCGATCTGGATGTCATCGATCACCTGAACGGATCCTCGCGGGACGTGCGCACGCTCTCCGGCGGTGAATCGTTCATGGCCTCGCTCGCGCTGGCGCTAGGCCTTTGCGATGAGATACAGTCCGCCGCGGGCGGTGTCCAGCTCGACGCGCTCTTCGTGGACGAGGGATTCGGCTCCCTAGACGCGCAAGCGATCTCAAAGGCGCTTTACATGCTCACCTCGCTCTCGCGGGGGAACCGGCTCGTCGGCGTGATCTCCCATGTC
>CAYUZP010000031.1:0-14624 GCA_964449655.1 uncultured Oscillospiraceae bacterium | reverse complement strand
GCGACAGCTTTCGTGGATGTGGGCGCGCAGGACGGCGTCTATCCCGGTATGCAGGTGACGGTGACCGTTCCGCAGGAAGAAGCCAACAACGTCGTGGTGCTCAACATGAACGCGCTGAGTTTTGACGAAAACAACAACGCCTTTGTGTACATGGAGGACGAGTCGGGCGAGATGACGCGGGTTCCGGTCGAAACCGGCGTGAGCAACGGCAGCTATGTCGAGATCCGCAGCGGACTTGCGGACGGGGATCGCGTATACGCGCCATCGCAGAGCGGATCGGCGGGCGGATTCGCGTTTGGCAATATGCCCGGCGGCGGATTTGGCGGCGGCGAGGGTTCCTTTGACTTTGACGATCTTCCAGAAGGCGAGTTCCCATCATGGGACGAAGGCTCTTTTGACTTTGACGATCTTCCCGAGGGCGGATTCCCTGGCGGCGATTTTTCAGGCGGATTCCCTGGCGGCAATATGCCCGGCGGCGGATTTGGCGGCGGCACGACGGATGGCGGTGGCAGACCATGACACAGCAGACGTTCTTCCATATGGAAGGGATCAACAAGTTCTACCAGATGGGTGACGAGGCCATGCACATCCTCAAGGACATCACGCTTGATATCGAAAAGGGCGAATATCTGTCCGTGCTGGGGCCTTCCGGAAGCGGCAAGACGACGCTGATGAACATCATCGGCTGTCTCGATACGCCATCCTCCGGCGAGTACACATTGGACGGGGAGCGCGTGGAGGAGATGAGCGAGGTGGAGCTTGCCCATCTGCGAAGCAAGGAGATCGGCTTTGTCTTCCAGAACTCGCAGCTGATGCCGCGGCTGACGGCACAGCGCAACGTGGAACTGCCGCTCATATACGCAGGCGTATCCCCAAGGGAGCGTCGCCAAAGGGCGCAGGAGATGCTCGCCCGCGTGGGCCTTGAGGACAGAATGGATCACCTGCCCAATCAGCTCTCCGGCGGTCAGCAGCAGCGCGTCGCGATTGCCCGTGCGCTGGTCGGCAATCCCAACATACTCCTCGCGGACGAGCCGACCGGATCGCTCGACCAACAGACGGGCAGGCAGGTCATGGAACTGTTCAACGCGCTGCATGAAGAGGGGAAGACCGTCATCATGATCACGCACGACATGAAGATCGCCGCGTATGCGCGCCGCACGGTGCACATCGTCGACGGCGTGCTGACGGAAGGGGACGATCAAGATCATGTTTAAACGGATCAAGCGCACGGTCATCATGCTCGTCGAGTGCGTCAAAATGTCGCTGGAGAACATCATGGACAACAAGGCGCGCTCCTTCCTGACCGTGCTGGGCATACTCATCGGCGTGACGGCGGTCATCGCGCTGATCACGACGGTATCCAGCGTATCCGGTTCGATCAGCAGCAGCTTCACATCGCTCGGCGCGGGAACGCTAAGTGTCAACGTGACGGGAAGCGATCTCAAAAAGGGGCTTGATCAGGAGGATCTGGCGCGGCTTACGGATATGGAGGTCATCGAGGGGCTGACGCCTACGGTTGCCCTCTCCGCGCGCGTCTCCCGAGGCGGAGAATACGAGGCACACATCTCCGTGTCCGGAAAGAACGCTTATTATTTCAATGTCAACGAGGATGTGGTGACGCGCGGGCGCAGGCTGAACGCCATCGACGAGGAGAACATGTCCTTTGTCTGCCTGATCGATCAGGAGACGATGGAGGAATTTTTCTACGGCGTCGATCCCATCGACAAATCGCTCTACATCAACGGCATACCATTTACCGTCGTCGGACTGTTTTCGGATGAGGATACGGAGAGCATCGCCAGCATTTTTTCCGGCAGTCCGTCGATACTCGTCCCCTACACGACTGCCCTGAAGATGAACAGCGAGAGCCTCGTCACATCGTTCACGGTCTATCTGTCAGAGGGCGTCGATTCGGCTGACGCGCAGACACAGATCGAGGCCGTGATGGATGCGATGTTCTCCTTTGAAGAGGATTGCTATTCGATCATGACCATGGGCAGCGTCGAGGATACGATGGAACAGATGCTGTCCATGATGACCATACTGCTTGCGGGCATCGCCTCCATCGCGCTGATCGTCGGCGGCATAGGCATCATGAACATGATGCTCACCACCGTCACGGAGCGCACGGCGGAGATCGGTCTCAAGAAGGCACTCGGCGCGATTCCTTGGCAGATTCAGACGCAGTTTTTGATCGAGTCCTTCATGCTTTCGGTCATCGGCGGGTTCGCGGGCGTCGTGCTGGGCGTATTGCTGTCGATCGCTCTGACACAACTGATGGGCACCACGTTCACGCTCTCTATCGGCGCCATCGTACTGGGCGTGGGCTTTTCCGCCGCGGTCGGCATACTCTTTGGCCTCATGCCGGCGGTCAAGGCGAGCAGGCTGAACCCCATCGACGCGCTGCGTTCCCTGTAACATCAGAGAGGAGATTTCAACATGAAAATCAAAACCATGTTCGCATCTGGTTTGGCGGCCAGTATGCTGTGCGCCTGCGCGTGGGCACAGACCGTGTCCTTCGACGGGACGGTGACATCAGCGCGCACAGTCGAGCTCTATGCCGCCTCGGATGCCATCGTCGAGCGCATTCCCGTCACGGTCGGGCAGCACGTATTGGCGGATGATGTGGTGGCAAAGATGCGCACGGATAAGGTGTATGCCCAGGTGGACGGCGTCGTGACGGCCGTATTTGGTCAGGCGGGGGATCTCACGGATACGATCGCTGAACGCTACGGCGCCGTGATGTACATCGAGGATGCGCAGACCTATGTCGTGACCGCCTCTGCACAATACGCGTATGATTCCGTCGAGGCAAAGACGGTGCACGTCGGCGAGACGGTCTTCCTGCGCAGCCGCACCGAGCAGACGCGCACAGGCGAGGGCGTGATCACATTCATCGATGGAACGGCGTACACCGTTCACGTCACAAGCGGCGATTTCATCGTCGGCGAATCGGTCAACCTCTATCGGGACGAAGGGTATGCCGATGAATCGCGTTTAGGACGCGGGGACATCGAGCGGAACAGTCCCATCACGGTGACGGGAAGCGGGCGGATCATATCGCTGCACGCGCAGCCCGGGGATACCGTAGAGCGTGGCAACCTGCTCATGGAGACATTGGCGGGCAGCGGTCAGAGCTGTGAGCTTCTCGCGGGGGTCGACGGCGTCGTCGCGTCAATACAGGTCTCGCAGGGGGATGCCGCCAGCGAAAACGAGGTGCTCGCGGTGATCTGGCCGGACGACGCCATGCAGATCGCGCTTGAAGTCGGGGAGGCGGATCTGCCGCTGTTCGCCGTCGGGGACGAGGTCGACGTGGCCTTTGAACGGGACGCGGGCAGCATCGACATGAAGGGAACGGTTTCCTTCATATCCGCTGTTCCCAGCGAGACAGGCGAGAATGCGCTGTATGCGATTCATATCCTGTTTTCGCCGGAGGATTCAGTCCGTTACGGTATGCATGCCACGGTCACCGTCACGCGCTGAGATGAGACGGCATGAAGCAATAGTGATCCATGAAAAGGAGTGAAATTCAATGAAGAGAATGCTTTGTATCTTCCTGGTGGCGACGATGCTGTGCGCGGGTGCGTTCGCGGAGACGGTCACCGTGGCAGGAGAGGTGGTCTGCGTGGAGACGAAGGCCGTTTTGTCTCCCGCGGCCGGGATCATAGAGGATGTACAGGTTCGCACGGGCGACGCGGTGCAAGAGGGCGGACAGATCGCCTCGCTGTATGGCCATACGGTCTATGCACAGCAGTCCGGCACGGTCAGGCTGTTTGGCAGCGTGGGAGAGCCCATCGATGCGCTGGTCGATCGCTACGGCGCGGTGCTCTACATCGAGCCGGATCGTCCGTACACCGTCTCATGCACCACGGATGACGCGTATGACAAAATAGAGAACAGGATCGTTCATCCGGGCGAGAGCGTCTATCTGCGCAGCGTGAACAGCCGTGACGCGCATACGGGCATGGGCATCGTCACAAGCGTCAGCGCAAGCGCGTATACGGTGGAGGTCACGGAGAGCACATGGCTTGAAGGCGGCGAATCCCTCAATGTCTATCGCGAGAGCGACTACAGCTCGCTGAGCCGGATCGGCTCCGGCAGCGTGACACGCCGCGATCCCGTCGCCTATGCGGATGGACAGACGGATGATGAAACGCAGACGCCTGGCGAAAGGATCAGCGACATACTCGTCACAGACGGCAGTCACGTTGAGATCGGAGATCCGCTCTATCGGCGTGTGACGGCGGACGCTTTGAGCGCCGCGATGTGCAGCGACGTGGACGGAACGGTGGCCTCGGTGGCCGTTTCTGCGGGCGATGCCGTGGAGCAGGGCACCGTGGTCGCGACGATCTATCCGGATTCCGCCAAGCGTCTTTCGCTCACGGTTGAAGAAAACGACATGCGTTTTTTCAAGACGGGCAGCGAGGTCACGATCGAGTTCACCAGCGGCGCGCTTGCAAAGGGACAGGTCGAGCGCGTCAGTGGCGTGCGCCTGGAAAGCAGCGCCGAGGGCGAAGAGGAGGGCGATGCGGATGAAGACATCTGTTTTGAAGTCTATGTGACGTTTGAGGCGGATCAGGAGGTTCAATACGGCATGACCGCGAAAGTCAAGTCCGCGGAAACCGAGGATTGAGCCGCGAAACGCGTCGGCTGTCGATGGCGAAGACGCTCGGGTTTCATGATCTGGGATAGATTTAAAACGGGGGCTGCCGCGACGCATCTCCCGTTTTTTGCTGTCTATTGCCACAATTTCGTTCACATTGCCCGCACTCAAAGGGTGTAAAAAAGGGCTTTTTGATCCAGAATCTTTGGCTATGCTTCTAGGGCTTGCCAAATGTGCATTCGATGTGTATAATAAGAGATTGACCGGAGAACACTATTGAAGCATGACGCGAAAGGAGGACAGCATGGAAACGAAACTGCTCATCACAGGAGGGCAGCGCTTGGAGGGCGCTGTCACCGTCAGTGGCGGGAAAAACGCATCCGTAGCTGTCATTCCCGCATCGATATTGAGCCAAACCCCCTGTACGATCGAAAACCTGCCCGACATAGAGGACGTGCAAGTCTCCGTGGAGACGCTGCGCTATCTGGGCGCCAAGGTCGATTGGCAGCCTGATCAGGGCGTCATGGTCGTCGATTCCAGCACCATCAACCGCACCGATATCCCGCTTTACCTCTGTCGGCGAATGCGCGCTTCCTATTACTACATCGGCGCGCTTCTCGCGCGGTTTGGCAGGGCGCAGGTGCCCATGCCCGGCGGCTGCGCGATCGGCAGTCGGCCCATCGACCAGCACCTCAAGGGCATAAGCGCCATCGGCGCAAAGATCAATAAGGACAGGGGCATCGTCTATGCCGAGGCGGATCAGATCAGCGGAGGGGATGTATTCCTTGACATGGCCACCGTCGGCGGCACGATCAACGTGATGCTCGCCGCATCGCGCGCGAACGGTTTGACGACGATCTACAATGCCGCAAAGGAGCCGCACATCGTCGACGTCGCCAACTTCCTCAACTCGCTTGGCTGCCGCATCAAGGGCGCCGGAACCGACACCATACGCATACACGGCGTGCAAAAGCTTCAGGCGGGCATGCCCTATGCCGTGATTCCGGATCAGATCGAGACGGGCACGCTGATGATCGCTGCCGCCGCGACGCACGGCGATGTGACGATACAGGGCTGCATTCCCACGCATATGGAAGCGCTGACGGCAAAGCTGTTGGAGATGGGCGCGCGCGTGGACGAAAAGGACGACGCGATCCGTGTCCGCTCAACCGGCGAGCACCGCGCGGTCTCCTTCAATACGCAGGTCTATCCGGGCTTTCCGACCGACTTGCAACAGCCGATGGGCGCGCTGCTGTGCACGGCGATGGGCACTTCAAAGATCGTCGAAAACATATTCGAGTCTAGACTGGGCTATCTGAGCGAGCTTGAGCGCATGGGCGCGATTGTCCGCGTAGATGATAACCAGTCGGCTACGATCGAAGGCGTGCCCCAGCTCTACGGCGCGGCGGTCGAGGCGACGGATCTGCGGGCAGGCGCGGCGCTTGTCATTGCCGGTTTGATGGCCCAGGGTGTCACGGAGATCAGCAATGTGCATTTCATCGATCGCGGCTACGCGCATCTGGAGAACAAGCTCAACAGCCTGGGGGCGAAGATCGAGCGGGTATGAGCGCTTTAAAGCGCTGATCAAAATGAAAGTCCCTTTTTCACGCGGTTTGAAGGAAAGCCGCGAGAAGAAGGGATTTTTTGCGCGAGAGCGGGAAAAATGCCAGCGCGCTTCCCGAAAAGGGCTTGCGGTCTTTAGGCGATGCCGCGCTTTGCCGAGCCGGGCCGGTTACAGCCGTGATTGGATGCTCTATAATTGTAAAAAAAGTGTCAGAGGTGTTCCTTTTTCGCGGGAAGGTGTGGTATAATGGCTGTGTTCCTGGGCTGAGAAATCGACTGATCAAGATAAGGGGGACGCACAGTATGCAGTATTCCAGAGAAGTGGAAGAGATGGTTTGCGTCGCGAAGGGATGCAACCATGGCCCGGCCCCGATCCCGGAGGAGGGGAAGTGGGTTCAGGCCCGCGACATCGCGGACATCTCCGGTCTGACGCACGGCGTGGGCTGGTGCGCGCCGCAGCAAGGCGCTTGCAAGCTGACGCTGAACGTGAAAAACGGCGTGATCCAGGAGGCGCTGGTGGAGACCATCGGCTGCTCCGGCATGACGCACTCCGCCGCGATGGCCGCGGAGATCCTGCCGCAGAAGACCCTGCTGGAAGCGCTCAACACCGATCTCGTCTGCGATGCGATCAACACCGCGATGCGGGAATTGTTCCTGCAAATCGTCTATGGCCGCTCGCAGAGCGCTTTCTCCGATGACGGTCTGGTCATTGGTGCGGGCCTCGAGGATCTGGGCAAAGGCCTGCGCAGCCAGGTGGGCACCATGTATGGCACGGCGGCGAAGGGCCCGCGCTATCTGGAGATGGCCGAGGGCTATGTGCTCAAGATCGCGCTTGACAAGGACGACCAGATCTGCGGCTATCAGTTCCTGTCGCTGGGCAAGATGATGGACGCCATCAAGAAGGGCATGACGCCAAACGAGGCATACGAGAAGAACATCGGAACCTATGGTCGCTTCAAGGCCGAAGACGGCGCGGTCAAGTGGATCGACCCGCGCAAGCAGTAATGAGGAGGTGTGTGAAATGGCGCTGTTTGAAGGTTATGAACGTCGCATGCCCCAGCTTCAGCCTGTTCTAGAGAAGTACGGCTTTAAGGATTTTGACGAGCTGAAGGCTTTTAACAACGCGAAAGGCGTCGACGCCTACGCGATCGTCGAGGGCATCCAGCCCATCGCTTTTGAGAACGCCAAGTGGGCCTATGAGCTCGGCGCGGCCATCGCGCTCAAGAAGGGCGTCAAGACGGCCGCCGAGGCAGCAAAGTGCATCGGTGAGGGCCTGCAGGCGTTCTGCATCCCCGGCTCTGTCGCGGATCAGCGTCAGGTCGGCATCGGCCATGGCAATCTGGGCGCAATGCTGCTGGATGAGAAGACGGAATGCTTCGCGTTCCTGGCGGGTCACGAATCCTTCGCCGCCGCCGAGGGCGCGATCGGCATCGCCCGCAATGCGAACAAGGTGCGCACAAAGCCCCTGCGCGTCATACTGAATGGTCTGGGCAAGGACGCCGCCATGATCATCAGCCGCATCATCGGCTTCACCTATGTGCAGACGAAGTATGACTATCTCTCCGCAGACGTGAAGGAAGACCACGCGCTTTCCATCGTCAAGGAGACGGCATACTCCACCGGCGAGCGCTCGAAGGTGCGCTGCTACGGCGCGGATGATGTCCGCGAGGGCGTCGCGGTCATGTGGCATGAGGGCGTCGATGTGTCGATCACGGGCAATTCGACGAACCCGACGCGCTTCCAGCATCCCGTCGCCGGCACATATAAGAAGGAGTGCACGGAGGCGGGTAAGACCTACTTCTCCGTCGCTTCCGGCGGCGGCACGGGCCGCACGCTGCATCCGGACAACATGGCCGCCGGCCCCGCTTCCTACGGCATGACCGACACCATGGGCCGTATGCATTCCGACGCGCAGTTCGCGGGCAGTTCCTCTGTTCCGGCGCACGTCGAAATGATGGGTCTCATCGGCATGGGCAACAACCCGATGGTCGGCGCGACCGTCGCCGTCGCTGTCGCCGTGCAGCAGGCGCAGAGCAAGTAAACACTCGGGAATCGGCCCTGCGCGGTCGGTTCCCATTTTCGTCACCGCAGGGCTTTTCACTAGACAAAGAAGAGGAAAATCGCATGGACTGGATGGAAGCTGTAGTGCATACCACGACGATGGGCGCGGATCTGGTCAGCGAGGTGCTGATGAACGCTGGCGCGGCCGGCACAGCGATTGAGGACCGATACGATGTCGCCTCTAGCCAGAAGAAGGATGGCATGTGGGATATGATCGACGAGCATATCTACGATCACATGAGCGAGGATGTGCTCGTCAAGGCCTATTTTTCCGCCGACGCAAATGCAAAGGAAACGCTGCTGCTCGTCGGGGAACGGCTCGCGGGGTTGGCCCGGGCGGATCTCGGATTTGACGCGGGGAGCCTCAAGCTGGAGAGCCGACGCGTACACGAGCAGGATTGGGCCGAAAACTGGAAGCGGTATTACAAGCCCTTTCGCGTCGGGGAGCGTATTGTCATCAAGCCGAGCTGGGAGACCTATGACGCGCAGGAAGGCGATTTGGTGCTTGAACTGGATCCCGGCATGGCGTTTGGCACGGGCACACACGAGACGACATTCATGTGTATGCAGCAGTTGGAGCGGTTTGTCACGCCTTGCTGCAAGGTGATCGACGTGGGGTGCGGAAGCGGCATATTGTCCCTGGCGGCGGCCAAGCTGGGCGCTGGCGATGTGCTGGCCATCGATTTGGACGAGTCGGCGGTGAAGGTCGCGCGGGAGAATGTGCACAAGAACGCTCTGGACGGCGTTGTCCGCGTCGAACACGGTGATCTGCTCGAGCACAGAGAGGAGAAGGCGGATGTGATCGTCGCGAACATCATCGCCGATGTGATCTGCGCGCTGTGTGATCCCGTCAAGGCGCATCTGCTATCGGGCGGTGTGTTCATCTGTTCCGGCATCATACGCGAGCGCGAGGAGGATGTGCAGCGCGCGCTGGCTGCGGCGGGATATCGCGTTTGCCATCGTCTTGAAAAGGGCGAGTGGGTGTGCCTTGCGGCGCGTTTGTGAGGGCGTATGCATCGATTTTATGCGATGGATGGGATTTCGCCGGACGGCCTGGCGCGTTTGACGGATGAGGACGCGCATCACGCCTTGCATGTGCTCAGGCTCAAGCCTGGCGAGGAGATCGAGATTGTCGCGCCGCCATGCCGTTTTCTGGCACGGCTTGAAACCGCGGAGGAGGGCGGCGTGACCGCGCGCGTGCTGCGCGAGCTGCCGTCCACAGAGGCATCCACGCGCGTCACACTGTATCAGGGCCTGCCCAAGGCGGACAAGATGGACATGATCGTTCAAAAGGCGACGGAACTCGGCGCATGTGCCGTGCAGCCCGTCGAGATGGAGCGGTGCGTCGTCAGGCTCGAAGGGCGGGACGCGGCCAAACGCTGCGAGCGCTGGCAGAAGATCGCGCGGGAGGCGGTCAAGCAGTGTGCGCGCATCGAAGCGCCGGATGTGCGGCCGTGCGCGCGGCTGAATGCGCTGGCTGAAGAACTGCGCGGGCTCGATCTGCTGCTCGTGCCATGGGAGGAAGCGCGGGAAGAAAGCATAGCTGCCGCGCTGCAAAATGTCGCGGAGAATTGCCGTGCGCGCATCGGCATACTGATCGGACCGGAGGGCGGCATCAGCGCGCGGGAGGCGTCCTTTCTGACGCACGAGGCAGGCGCCAGGCTCGTCACGCTCGGACCGAGGATACTGCGGACGGAGACGGCGGGGATTTGCGCACTCAGCGTGGTGATGGCGCTGCGCGGGGAAATGGCGTAACAGAAAGAGGGGTTGGAGGATCTCGTCTCCGGCCCCTTTTGCGTGGGTTCCGATTAAAATTCGCGCGGGACGTTTAAGGCAAAAGACGATTCATTCTTCCCGGTTGATGGATATGCCTGGGCGAGGCGCTGCCTGTTCATAAAAGGCCGTTTAAGCCGCGCTGACCAGAGCACACATGCCGAACATTGACAAGCAGGCGTGCCTTGCGGTATAGTGATACGGCGGGGTGCACGCTGCGGCCCGCGCTTGATTGGGACAAAAGGAGGCTGCAAGTGTCCTCTTTCGTGCTGCGCCTGCTCGCGCTGCTCTTTATGGGCATCGATCACATGGGATTGGCGCTCTTTCCCACCGCGTCCGTCCTTCGCTGTATCGGACGAATGGCGTTTCCGCTGTACTGTTTCCTGCTCGCGCAGGGATACCGGCACACGCGCGATGTGTCCGCTTACGCGCGGCGTCTTCTTCTGGACGCGCTGCTTTCAGAGGTGCCGTTCGATCTGCTGATCTTCGGTCACATGTTCAGCGCGGTGGAGCAAAACGCGCTGTTTGCGTTGCTGCTCGGGCTGCTCGCGCTTTGGACGGCGGATCGCCTGCGTGATCGGCCGCTGATGCTTTGCGCGGCGGAGCTTCTGCTGTGCATGGGCTCTATGCTCGCGCGCGTGAGCTACGGCTGGCTTGGCATCGCGCTGTGCCTGTGCTTTGATCTGTCAAGGAATCGGCGTGGGGTGATGACGCTGTGCGCCGCGTCGACGCTGCTGCTGTATACCCTGAGCCTTTTGTGCTCCGGCGTGGCGCGCTCCTGGGTGCTGATCTCGCTGAACGCGCTTGGCGCGCTGCCGCTGATCCTGCTCTATAACGGCAAACCCGGCCCGCGCTCGCCCGTGCTGAAGTTCCTGTTTTATGCCGCCTATCCGCTGCATATCGCGATGCTGGTCGTCCTGCGTGCCGCGCGAATCGTACCGCCGTACTGGCTGGGATGAGTTGCGATGGATAGGACGAATCGAGGAGGAAGGGAAAAGACATGCTGATCGATAGAATCGAACAGGCGGGGCTTCAAAGGGGATGGAGCGCTGCCAAGACACGCAACGCGTGCGGTCTGGCGGCGAGTCTCGTGGGCATCGGCTGCAATGTGCTGCTCTTCGCGGCAAAACTGGCGACGGGTCTGCTCAGCGGTTCGGTCGCCATCGTGGCCGACGCGGTCAACAACCTGTCGGATGTATCGACGAGCGTGGTCAGCCTGATCGGCTTTAAGCTGTCCGGAAAGCCCGCCGACGCAGAGCATCCCTACGGTCATGGCCGGTATGAATACCTGTCTGCGCTGCTCGTGGCGGCGATGATCTTTGCCATCGGTCTGGAGACGCTCAAAAGCGGCGTGGAGCGCATTTTTTCGCCGACACCTGTGCGCTTTTCCATCGTCAGCATCGGCGTCATGGCCGGTTCAATCGCCGTGAAGATCTGGCTGTCGTCCTTCAATCGCCGCGTGGGAAAGCGCATCGATTCCGGCGCGCTCACGGCGACGGCGGAGGACAGCCGCAACGACGTGCTCGCCACCTCAGCGGTGCTGCTCTCGATGCTCATCGCGCGCGCGACAGGCTGGGCGCTGGATGGACTCATGGGCGTCTTCGTCGCTGTATTCATCCTCTGGAGCGGATGGGGGCTGATCCGTGAGACGGTCAATCCTCTCCTGGGCAGTGTGCCCTCTGAAGAGAAGATCGCGCAGATTCACGAGAAAATACTGTCCTATCCCGGTGTGCTCGGCGCGCATGACCTGATGGTGCACGACTATGGCCCAGGACGGCAGTTCGCCAGCGTGCATGTCGAGATGTCCGCACACGAGGATCCGCTGGCGAGTCACGAGGTGATCGACCGCATAGAGCGCGACTTTTTGAATGAATGGAATCTGCATCTCGTGGTTCACTATGATCCTGTCGCCACGGATGACCCGCGCCTGCCGCCGCTGCGCGCGTGCATCGAGCGGGAGGCGGAAGCGATCGATCCGCGCATGCATATCCATGATCTGCGCATCGCTTCCAGTGCCGATCAGCTGCGCGTGGCGTTTGATTGCGTCGCGCCGTATGACCTAAAGCTGGACAGCGGGGAAATCGCGCGAATGTTGTCCGGCGCTGTGCGCTCTGCGTATCCGAACACCGTCTGCACGATCAACGTAGAGCACGGACAGGGCGAGGACGGGATGTGATGCGCACACGCGTCATGGTCATTTTGGCGTTAAAAAATCAATAAGGGCTGCCCTGGATGACGCATCGTCACCCTGTAAGGCAGCCTCTTTTATATTATACACCATGGAAAATGGATCGCGGTCAGCGCAAATCATCCGCGGGCGGGGAAAACGCGAACTCCGCGGGGCATTGGATCGTGACAGGCTCCCCCGTCAGCGGATGCAGAAAGCACAGCTGAACCGCTGCGAGCTGTTGTCCTTGCAGACAAAGACGCGTCGAGAGCAGCGTGGATTCCCGCGTGTGATAACGCGTATCCCCTAAGATCGGACAGCCGATATATGCCATGTGGACGCGCAATTGATGTGTGCGCCCGGTGACGGGGGAGAGCTCGACGAGCGATACCGGCACGTCTTCCGGCTTGAGGACGAGGGTTTTGAGCACGGAATAGGCGCTGACGGCGCGCTGGCCACCCTCGCGGACGATGCGCGTGAAGCTGTCCGGCGTCTTGCGCGCGATGGGCGCGTCAATCCATCCATCCGGCGGGTCGGGCCTCCCCCAAACCCACGCGTGGTAGCGCTTGCGAAACATGCCCGACTGCATTTGCCTTTGCAGGTGGGATTGCGCATAGGGAAGCTTTGCAAAGAGGACGATGCCGCTCGTCTCTGCATCCAGACGATGAACAGGATGCACGCACGCGCCGATCTGGCTGCAGACGCGTGATTGCAGCGTGTCGCTGCCGTGTGGCGCGGAGGAAGAGGGGTGACATTGGAGCAGCGCGGGCTTGTACACGGCGATCAGCGCGTCATCCTCAAACAGCACGCGAACGGCATGAACGGCGGGCGGCGGCGCGGCAGGCGCGTATTCGCCCAATTCGACGCGAATGACCTGCCCCGCGCGGGGATGCTGGTTGGAGAAAAAAGGCGCGTCGTCCACGCTGACACGGCCACTCTGCTTCGCCTCGCGCGCCTGCCTTCCGGAGAGCGCGAGCGGGCCGCGCAGAAGCTGATAAAGCGTCTGGCTGGTTTCATCCGGCGTGACGGTATGCGACAGAAACATGGTCCCTCCTCAGAATCCGCCGTTTGATGGAACGACTGCTGTGCCGCCGTCATTCAAATGTGTACAGCTGCCGGTATCCCGCCTCGGGGTTTGGCGTGAGCACATAATATTTCTCGCTGAGCAGCGCGTTTGCATCCTGGCCAAAGTGTTCGCAATAGGCGTGTACATGTGTGGAAAGTTCCTCGCGATCCTCATCGGCGATCTCGCGGACGAGCACCTGACGCGGCAGGCCTGTCGGCGCCTCGTCACAGCGCAGTATGATCTTGCCGCCGTGCATGCCTGTGCCGCAGAAGAAACGGCAGGGATATGCGCCGCCCGCGCCGATGCCCAGCACGGCGATCAGACCGCCCGCGAGATATTCGCCCAGGAATGAACCCGCTCTCCCGCCGATGACCAGCACGGGGTGGCGATCCATGTAGGCCTTCATGTGAATGCCGGCGCGGTAGCCTACGTCGCCCTCGATCAGTATGCGTCCGCCGCGCATGCCGTATCCGCAGCAATCGCCGCAGTTGCCGTGTATGATGATCTCGCCGTCGTTCATCGTGTCGCCGACGGCCTCCTGACAGTTGCCATAGACCTCGACCTGCGCGCCGTCCATGTATTGCCCCAGCCCGTTGCCCGGCGTGCCGTGCAGCGTGAAGTGGCGTGGCTTGCTGCCGCACGCGACATAGCGGTGGCCGCAAAGGTTGCGTATGACGATCTCGCTGTCGCTGCAATTGCGAACCTGTTCGTTCAAATCGCGGTAATAGAGTCCCGCGGCGTCGATGGTCACAGTGCGGCACCTCCCAGCTTTTTCGCGCGCTCTGTGGCTGAAAAGGCCATGAGCTGCGGCGTTTCACGGATGAGTTCAAAGTCGATGGAGGAAAGCGGTGTGCGTTCGCGCACGAGCGAGGTATAGATGCCCGCGCGGTCGACATCGCCCAGAAGGATGAAGCCCATGAGTCTGTCGTCCTTCACATAGAGCATCTTATAGAGATCCTTCGTGTGGCTGGGCAGCGCTTCGCCTTCATAGCTGCCCGCGCTGATCAGATGCAGCCCCATGAAGCCCGTCGCGTTCATCGGGATGGCCTTGTCATGCACGGCATGCCCGCCTGCCATGTTGAGCCCGGCTGTCTCGCCCTGTATGGAGGCGTTTGGCCAAATGGCGAGATTGCGCAGCTTGCCCGTGTCCGGATCGATGCAGACGGTACAGTCGCCCGCCGCGTAGATGTCCTGCATAGATGTCGCGCACATCTCGTCTACGACCACGCCCCGGTCGATCACGCAGCCTGCACTCTGCGCCAACGCCGTGTTCGCGCGCACGCCGACGGCCACGACCAGCACGTCAAACGGGATCACGCTGCCGCTCTTCATGTGTGCCTCATAGGGGGATGCCAGCGCGAAGGACTGCACGCTGTCGCCCAAATGGAAGC
>CAYUZP010000030.1:6625-14941 GCA_964449655.1 uncultured Oscillospiraceae bacterium | reverse complement strand
GATTTTTGTGGTACAATGGAAGGTGACGAATGAAAAAATGTACAGTGCGCGACAAGAAAAGAAGACAGGAGGAGAATCTTTTGATGAAACCCGACGACCGCATTCAGGGATTTGTGGTCAAATCCGTGCAGCAGTTGCCCGAGTTTGAAGGGCAACTGTGGCTGCTTGAACATGAAAAGACCGGCGCGGGCCTCGTGTGGTTCGACCGCAAGGATGACAACAAGACATTCGGCATCGCGCTGCGCACACTGCCCGAGGATGACACAGGCATCTTCCACATCCTGGAGCACTCCGTGCTCAGCGGCTCTGACCGCTATCCTACGCGCGAACCCTTCGTGGATCTGCTCAAAAGCTCGCTGAGCACATTCCTCAACGCGATGACCTTTCCGGACAAGACGTTCTATCCCGTCTCCAGCCGCAACAACAAGGACTTCACCAACCTCGTGCGCGTCTACCTGGATGCTGTCTTCCATCCGCTGATCTACAGCCGTCCCGAGATCTTCAGGCAGGAGGGCTGGCACTTTGAGCTGGACGACGCGGGGAATCCCTCCTACAAGGGCGTCGTGTTCAACGAGATGAAGGGTGACATGGCCTCGCCGGACTCGCTGATGCAGACGGAGATGATGCGCGCCCTGTTTCCCGACACATCCTATCGCTTCAACTCCGGCGGCGATCCGGCGCATATCCCCGAGCTGACCTACGAGCAGTTCATCGAGGGTCACAAGCGCTTTTACAGCCCGTCCAATGCCTATATCTACCTGGATGGTTCGATCGATCTGGACGCGATGCTGCGCATCATAGATGGCGAATATTTAAGCACGATGGAGCGGCGCTTCGATCAGCCGCAGTTCACCCTTCAAAAGCCCGTGCGCGCGGAGCCTGTCTGTGTGCGCTATGAGATTTCGGCAGGCGAGCCCACGGAAAAGCGCGCCCGTCTGGGCCTGGGATTCGTGCTGGGCGACTATCGTTGCAGGGAAGAGATCATCGCCATGCAAGCGCTGTCCGACGTGCTGTGCGGCAGCAATCAATCGCCCCTCAGCCGCCGCATACTCTCCGAGGGCCTAGCTGAGGACATCGACATGAGCATGGTGGACGGCATCCTTCAGCCGTACGTCGCATTGACGCTCAACAACATGGATGAAAACCGCACGGACGAGGTGCTCAAAGCGATTCGCGAAGAGATTGCCAGGCAAGCGGATGGCGCGCTTGACCACGAACAGCTCGCCGCGACACTGGCCAATTTGGAATTCAAGGTGCGCGAGCGCGACATTGGCCCGCAGGGTCTCGCGTTCGGCATGATGGTGATGGAAAGCTGGCTCTATGGCGGCGATCCGGCGGATGGGCTGCGGTACAGCGCTGTGTTTGAATCGCTGAACCGAAAGCTTCAAGAGGGCTGGTTTGAATCCTTGCTCAGGCGCGTGTTCCTCGAAAATGATCACACCTGTCAGATCACGCTGCTGCCGAGCACGACGCTTGGCAAGGAGATGCAGGCAGAGGAGACCGCAAGGCTGCAGGCTGCGAAATCGTCCTGGAGCGCGGCGGATGTGGCACGGCTGCGTAAGCAGCAGACCGCGCTGATACAGTGGCAGTCCACGCCGGACTCCGAGGAAGCGCTCGCGACGCTGCCCAAGCTCGAGCTGTCCGACATCGACGAGGAACCCGAGAAAATACCGATCCTTCAGGATGTGACCGACACCGTGCCCGTGCTGCGCCACGCGATTGCGGCAAACGGGATCGAATATGTCAGCCTCTACTTTGACATCAGCGACATGCCCGCAGAGCGTCTGAGTGCGATCGCGCTGCTCTGCTCGTTCCTTGGCGATCTTGACACCTCCGCGCACGACACGCTGGAGCTGCAGAAGCTCTGCCGCCTGACGCTCGGCGCGTTGGACGTCTCCGTGCAGTCCTTTGGCGGATACAATGCGCCGGAGAGCTGCCGCACATTCGTCTGCGCGTCCTTCAGCGCGCTGGAAGCCAAACTGCCGCAGGCCTGTGCGCTCGTGACGGAGATCCTCACGAAGACGCTTTTTGACAAGCCGGAGAAGATGCGCGAGCTGCTGCGCCAGAAGCTGACCAACACGCGTCAGGTCATCGCCGAGCATGGCAATGTATATGCGATGGCCCGTATGACGGCAGGCTTTTTATCGTCAGGCGTCGTAGGCGAGTACGCGGCGGGCATCACCGAGTTTCAATGGCTGCAAAAGCTCGAAGAGGCATACGATACGCGCGTGGACGGCTTGCGGGCGGAGATGGAAAGCCTGACGCGGGAGATCTTCACGACAGGCCGGCTGACGCTCGGGGTGACCGGCACAGCGGACAGCGCGTTTGAACATGAGCTGATCGCCGCGCTTCCCACATCGGAGCGCGTCAACCGCGCGTGCGCCGTGAAGCCGTGGGGCCGTCGGCGCGAGGGCATCGTCGTGCCTGTGGATGTCTCCTTTGCGGTCATGGGCGGAAGCCTGCTTTCCTGCGGCCGCGCGTTCAACGGCGAAAGCCATGTGCTCAGCCACATCGTCTCGCTGACCTACCTCTGGAACGCCATTCGCGTGCAGGGCGGCGCATACGGCACGGGCATGCAAATGAAGATGAACGGCCTTGTGGGATACTATTCCTTCCGCGATCCCAGCGCGCAGCGCAGCCTGCAGTGCTTCAGACAGACGGCGGATTTCCTCGAGCAGTTCTGCGCGAGCGGCGTCGATCTGACCGGCTTGATCGTCGGTGCTGTCGCCGATTCTGATCCGCTGCTCACGCCCCGGCAGAAGGGCGCTGTCGCCGATCAGTATTTCTTCTCCGGCATCACGCACGACGACCTTTGCCGCATGCGCAGAGAGATGCTTCAAATCACGCCTCAGAAGCTCGCGGGATGGGCCGAACCCCTGCGCGCGCTGGCACAGCATGGCGGCGTCTGCGTCATCGGCTCTCAGCGGCAGATCGACGCCTGTAAGGACGATTTGGACGATGTGATCGTGCTGTGACAGCGAAATGGGCAGCCTCGTCGTCAGACTGATGTTTTCTAGGAAAAAATAAAGCAGAACCCGCGGTGCGCTTCAATGCCGCGGGTTCTGTTTTTATGTGAATGTCAGTTCGCGGGCGGCAAAACGCCTTCGCGCCTGTCAATCGCTGCTGCTCGGGTCCTCGACGGAGACGCCCTCTTCGCGGACGGCCAGCGCGCCGATCTCCTCCTCGGTCAAGCCGGCTGTCGCGCCTTCGTACATCTCCGGTGCAGGGCTGGCATCCGACGTCTGCGCATCCTGATTGCCTCTAGCGTTTAATGCGATCAACGCGAGAACCACCACGAGCGCGATCACCGCCACGAGCAGCACGATCTTTGCTCCTCTCTGCACGGGCAATCCCTCCTTTCAAAACGCGCTATGCGCATTACTCCAATTCGATGAGACCACATCCGCCGTCCCTGCGGCGATAGACCGTCGCGACATGTCCGGATTCTACGTTGTTGAACATGTAGAACGAGTGTCCCAGCAGGTTCATCTCGAGGATCGCATCCTCGACGCTCATCGGCTTGGCCGAGTAATGCTTGACGCGCACGACCTCCTCGCGCTCCTCCTCGTCCTCAACGGGCTCCTCGCTGACGGGCACTTCTTCTTCCGCGACGACCGGCTTTTTGCGCAGGTCACGACCCATGCGCGTGCGCAGCTTCTTCATCTGCCGCTCGAGCACGTCGATGCCCTTGTCCAGCGCAGGAAGAGAGATCTCACGCTCCTGATTTTCGGTGCGCAGGGTGTGGCCCATGTAGGGCATGGTCATTTCGACCTTATAGGTGTTCTTTTGCTCCGAGATGCGGATGGTGATGACGGTCGCATCCGCGGGCTCATCGCGGAAATACGAATCCATGCGCTGATGCACGCGCTTGTTCATCGTCTCCTGTATGTTGGCGGGCACATGCGCATCCTTCGTCGCGAAACGGATAATCATAGGTCAACCCCCTTTGCCTTTTTGGGCGCGATGCCGTGCGCTGCCGCCCGGCGAGGCGCCGCTTTTGCGAGAGACAGAATCGCCGTGACTGCCGAATTCGCCTCTCTGTATGCACAGTATATCCGATTTGTCCCATTCTTTCAAGTAATTTCGTATGATATTTGTCATGTTCTACCAATCGTTCGCTTTTTCGCGCAGATGGCTTCGCGCGCAAACACGGGTTACTGCGCATTCCCCCTGCATCTGCGGTATTTTGAAGGCGTCATGCCGTATTTTTCATGGAATATCTTGGTGAAATAACTGAAATCGGTGATGCCCACGCAAAGCGCGATGTCCCGAATCGGCATGTTGGTATACGCGAGAAATCTTGTCGCGGATTCGAGACGCTTGTCCCGGATATAGGAGGACAGCGATTGTCCCATCTCCTTTTTAAAGCGGCTTGAGATGTAATTGGGGGAAAGGTTGACCTGCGCGGCCAACGCTTCCACGCTCAGGTTGCCGGAGAGATCAGCCATGATGAGTTGCAGGATCTGACGAATTTTGGGGTCGTGGGAATTCACGTGTTCCTTGCGAATCAGATCGCAGAACTGAGCGAGCATGACCCTGTGAATTTGGGACAGCTCGCCGACCGATGTGGCCGAGTGGATCAGTGCTAAAAAATAGCGCAATGTGATCTCCGCGGATGTCGGCAGCACGTCCGCCTGCACGGCGATCTGCCGCATCTGAGCGCAAAGCACGGCGGAGTTCAGTTTGGCTGAATCAAGGGACTTGTCTTGATCGTGCAGGCTTTCCAATTTGGCAAGCGTTAGGAGCGCATTGGACGTCTGTCCATTGGTCATCTGTTCGGCGAGGGTGGTTTCCAGCTGGTAGAGCAGGTCCAGATTGTCGTTCACCGAGACGACGGAGGTGAAGAGCTGGATAGGCGTGGATGAGAGCGGCGCGCCCACCGTATCAGACAGCAGACGCGTGTAATTCGATACGTTCATGTTGACATAATACACAACGGCTTTGGAATCAAGGCCTGTTACGGTCTGCATGAGCGTATGGGAGGCGGAGAGAATATCATCAATGGGCAGAAGCGGCACGAGCTGCACATAGGATTGAAAGCGGGGCAACAGGTTTTCAGCCAGTTTGATCTCCGTAAAGCGCTGCTTCAATTCACCTGCGGACAGGGATTCGGTCTTATAAGGCCCGAGGATGCACAGATTGTCCTCTACGAGGATCAGGGACAGGCGAACGCCCAAAGGATCGGTCACATGGCAGATATCGCGATCCTTCATCTCGTGAAGGATGCTCGAAAGAAAATTGCTCTTTTCATAAAGGGGCGTAAACAGATGCTGCTCAATGAAGGCGCTCAATTGTGGCTCGGTGTATAAAAGGCGTTCCGTATGGATGTGCAGGAGGCGATGAATGAACAGTAAACCGATATCGAGAGGATGCATGGATTCAACTCCCTTCGCACAGACAATCGGAGAAAAGAATATAAAACATGAGCAATTCAATTCTCTCTGCAGGGAACGCACAGGATCGAAAAAACGAAATCGAAGGTGAAAATCACGTTGTACGCCGTCATGAGCATGGCGCTGTTAGCGCATAGAAACCATCATAACACAGAGGAAAAGAGAAAGCAAGTTCAAACAAATAGTCCAAAACTTTTTTCTTGAAATAGGCAAATTGGTGTAGAATTGTCATAGAAATTGGAGATTTAAACTAGTTATTCATCTGCTGACATGGTAAACTTATTTTCAATTTGGCGTGCGCTTCAGCGCTTTCATGAGACCGATAACAGGCGAGGTTGATGAAGATGGACAGGGGAAAAACGATTCTTCAAGTCAAGGATATCTGCAAATCCTTTGGCCCTGTGACAGCGCTCAAGGGCGTCAGCTTTGAGGTGTGCGGCGGGGAGATACGCGGGCTAATCGGGGAGAACGGTTCCGGAAAGTCGACCGTCACATCGATCGTCGCAGGCATGCAGAAGGCGGACAGCGGCGAAATGACGTTTATGGACGAGGCGTGGCGGCCATCGAGCATGATCGACGCCCAGGTTCACGGCGTCAGCATGATTTTGCAGGAGATGAACACCATCTCCGGCGTGACGGTTGCAGACAACCTGTTTGCCGGGCGTGAGGATGCGTTCAGCCGCTTTGGCTTTGTGAACAAGAAAAAGATGGTGGTCGCGGCGGAAGAACTTTTGAAGAAGTTTGGCATTTGCGGCATCGATGCGGGCGCGGTGATCAATCGTTATGGTTTTGAGGAACGCAAGCTGATCGAGATCGTTCGCTCCGTGACAGACGACACGCAGCTTCTGGTGGTGGACGAGACGACGACGGCGCTGTCCCAGGATGGGCGCGAAATGTTGTATAGACTGATGCGGAAGATGGCAGGCGAAGGAAAGGCGGTCATCTTCATCTCCCACGACCTTGACGAGATCATGTCTGTCTGCAGCGTGATCACGGTGCTGCGTGACGGCGAAATCATCGGCAGCCTCGAAAAGGCGGAGTTTGACGCGACGAAGATCCGCTATATGATGGTGGGCAGGGAAATTGGCGATGCGTACTACCGCGAGGACATGCGGCCCAGCCATCGGGAACGCGTTGTGCTGGATGTTCACGAGATGGATTTAGGAGCGATTCACGAATTTTCGCTTCAAGTGCACGAAGGCGAAATCGTCGGTCTGGGCGGACTCAGCGGCTGTGGCATGCACGATATAGGCCGTGCGGTTTTCGGCATCACCGCGCCGAGCGGAGGAACCGTTGAAGTGGATGGAAAGCATGTCACAGACTGTGCGAGTGCGATTGACGCGGGCGTCGCGTACATCTCCAAGAACCGCGATGAGGAAGCGCTGATCCTGTCCGGATCCATCAAGGACAACATCGTGTTGCCGTCCCTGCGGCGTCTGGCTGGATTTTTAGGACTGGTCTCTCCCAGAAAGGAAAAGGAACTGGCGGATGAGCAGATACAGACGCTGCTTATCAAGTGCGCCGACGCGTCACAGCTCGTTTCAACGCTGTCCGGCGGCAACAGGCAGAAGGTCTCCTTTGCCAGGTGGATGGCGACCGACTCCAGGTTGTTGATCATGGATTGCCCCACGCGAGGGGTGGACGTGGGGGTAAAACAGGCGATGTATCAGCTGATCGACACGCTCAAGCGCAATGGGAAGGCAATCCTGATGATCTCCGAGGAACTGGCGGAGCTCATTGGCATGTGCGACCGGATCGTGATCATGAAGGATTTTGCGATCAGCCATGAATTTGAACGGAGCGAGGAGCTCGATGAGATGTCGATCATTCACTACATGATATGAGAAGGGGAGCAGTATGAATTCTAAAAAGCTGATGCAAAGCAAGGCTGTCGCGGCTGTGCTTCCTTATCTGGGGCTCCTTCTGACGCTTCTGGTATTCTACTTCACGACGGACGGGAAGATCTTTTCCGCGTACAATATACGCATTCTCATGCAGCAGACGATCGCGTTGAGCCTGGTGTGTATAGGCGCGGTGTTTACCTATACGCTCGGCGGTTTGGATGTGTCCTTAGGCGCAAGCCTGGGGCTGTGCACATTGATCGAGGCGGTGGTTGTCAACGCGACAGGCAGCCTGCTTCTGGGCTTTATTCTGGCCGCGGCGCTCGCCGTCACCTTTGGCCTTTTCAATGGATACGCGTCTTACAAGCTTCATCTGCCCACGATCGTCACGTCCCTGTTTTTGATGTTCATAGGCAACGGCATACAGACGATGATCACTATGAAGACCAACACCATCAAGGCGAATTATGATTTTTCCCTGTTCAAGAATCAGTATTTTCAGATCGCTGTGCTGGTTGTCGTTTTTCTGACAGCTGCGTATCTGTACCGCTTCACAAACATCGGCAAATACCTGCGCGCCATGGGCGCCAACAAGCGATGTGCCGCGCAGTCGGGCGTATCGCTGGTCAAATATCAGCTGATCGCGTATGTGATCATCGGCATATGCATTGCCATATCCAGTGTGTTCGTGCTGGGACGTTCCGGGTCGTCAAGCCGCGTGACGGGCGCGGGATACCACATGGACGTGATGATCGCGCTGATACTGGGCGGCATGCCGCTTTCCGGGGGCATGAAGAGCAGGTTGAGCGCGGCCATTATCGGTCCGTTCACCTATACGCTGCTGTCCAATGGTCTCACGCTCTCCGGCGTGCTGGTCAATCATGTTCCGATGATCAAGGCGATCATATTCTTTATCATCGTCGTACTCACATGCCGCAGAAATGAGGCGACACTGCCGCGATGAGCGCATTCACGGAGGGGCGGATGCTTCTCCTTGAAAATAAAATAAGGAGGAATCCCTGTATGAAAAAGCTTTTGTGTACCCTGCTGGTTGCCGCGATGCTGCTGAGTCGGCCGTTTTT
>CAYUZP010000030.1:4057-6615 GCA_964449655.1 uncultured Oscillospiraceae bacterium | reverse complement strand
AACGAGCTTGAAGGCATCAAGATCGGCATCATCGGCTATCAGGAATCCGGAGAACCCGTGACGGCCATCAACAACTTTATGTCCGCGCTGAGCGATGCGACGGGACTTGAATTCATCTACGTCTGCGGAAGCTCCTATGACGAGCAGACCAATCTGACGACCGCGCAGAATCTGATCTCCGCCGGATGCAATGGCATCATCATGTGCATGGACAGCGCTATGGAACCTATCCTAGAGGAATGCTCCCTAGCGGATGTGTATGTGGGCGGTTTCCTGTGCGACATGGAAGCGAGCATGGAGGCGCTCAAGCAATACCCCAATTTTGTGGGTACCGTCTGCGATGGACCGTATGACAATGCCGTCTACGGCGAGCGCATGGCGCAGCTGGTGATCGCCGATGGAAAGAAGAACATCGGTCTTTTGACCTCTCCCATTCTCTACTATCCGCATAAGGCGGAAGCGATTGATGCGTTCAACGCTGCGATCGCGCAATACAATGAGACCGCAGAAGAAAAGATTCAGGTTTCCGAAACGATGGAGCTGGCCTTCCGTCAGCTGGAGGCGACGTACTTTGCAGACCATCCGGACATGGACGCCATCGTCTCCTTTGCCGCCGGCACATTTGTATATCCAACGATGATCGCCGAGAACCGCACCGATATTCGTTTGTACTGTGTGGGATTTGAGTCTGAGGATGCATTCCTTGACAACATGCGTTCCGGCGTGTGCGGACTGCAGACCTACAGCAACACCGAGGCACTGATGTATCCCGTGGCGCTGCTCGTCAATGCCATTCAGGGCAATCGCTACCCAGACCAGCCTGAAGAGGCGCAGCGTGTGGATGATTCCGTGGTCTTCGTTTCGACGCCTGAGGAGATCGACGCGGTGATGAGCAAGAGCTTCTATCTCAATCCCGTGATGGAAAACAGCTTCCTGAGCGTAGAGGACTGCAAGAATATGCTGCTCTGCTACAATCCCGATGCGACATATGCGGATCTTACCGGTTTCCTGAACCATATGGGCATTGAGGACATCATGGCCAAATAAATCGCATGGCCGCATGATCTGTCCCTGACATCACATGAACGAAACGCTGAACGCCGCAAGGAAGGATGTTTACGCATGAACATCAAGAAGATTGCAAAAAATACGTGTCTGACCATCGCGCTGCCGGCAGGCATGTTTCTGGTGATGCTCTGCATCACGAGGGCTTGCGGCGTCACGTATTACGGCTCGCCCGACATGTGGCGGACCATTCTCAACAACCTCGTGTATACCATTCCCATGGCCTGCGGCATCGCCATGCAGCTGAGCAATGGCCGAATGGATTTTTCCGGCGGTTCCACCATGATTCTTGCGGCGATCCTGGGCACGTCCATCGCAGGCAGCTGCTTTCATCACAGCCCTGTGATGATGCTTCTGCTGTGCGTCGTGTTTGCCGTAGGCATCAGCATGGTCACCGCGGGTGTGTATATCGTGACACGACTGCCCATCATCATCTGTACGGTCAGCATGGCGCTGATCTATGAGGCACTGACGCTGATCGTATGCGGCGGCAAGGGTGTGGACATCATCAGCAGGAGCGATATGTGCATCTTTGGGCGGATGCCGGCGGGATTGTTCATACTGGTATTCTCCATGCTGCTGTATGACATCGTCATCAACAGAACGGTTCTGGGACATCGCGGACAGCTGCTTCGCCGCGGACAGTCGATGGCGGTGAATATCGGCATAGATGAGAAGAAAAACGTGATGCTTGTGTACATATTCGCCGGTGTCTTCTTTGGACTGGGCGCTGTCGTGTATGCCAGTCAGAACAAGGTGGGCACACAGAGCGATCTTTCAACGGCCAGTATACTGTTCAAGAACATCGCCTCTGTCTACATCGGCCGCTTCATCGGCAAAGCCAGCACTGAGGTGATTGGCATCGCCATGGGCGCGCTGGCGGTGCAGCTGATGAATTACGGACTCAACGCCATTGGCTTTGGCAGCGGCGGATGGGATAACATCATGTTCGGTGTTTTCATGATGAGCTTCTGGGTTGCCATCACGGCCATCGAAGCAAAACGCGGCGAGGAGGTCTCCTTCTGATCTACTGAATGACGGCAGGTTCCGGGGTTGGAACCATCGAAAAACGGCGAATGTCCGATGGGATGTCTGTACCGCGCGAATCTGCATTTTGGAATTGGGACGGAATAAAATCGGGGGACACCTCTCAACCTGGAGATGCGGACAGTTTGCCCTGCATGCTCCAGGTTTGATTTTTTTACAGATGTTTTATCGGGCATCCGTCCGGAAACAGACGACAGAAAGGAAGGGTTGATACGGGATGAGATCAATCACCCATTTGACGCAATGGCAGTTTGCATTTGCGGAGGATGGCGAAATGAAGGATGTGACCGTACCGCACACATGGAACGCGCTGGATGGTCAAGCGGGCGAGGGCGCTTATCGGCGTACGCGCTGTCTGTACCGAACCACCTTTTCGCGGCCAGCGCAAAAACAGGTGTTTATCCGCTTTGAAGGGGTCAACATACGGGCGAAAGTGAAGGTCAACG
>CAYUZP010000030.1:0-4043 GCA_964449655.1 uncultured Oscillospiraceae bacterium | reverse complement strand
ATGTGGGAGCGCATCAGGGCGGTTATTCCGCCTTTCAGTTTGATATCACAGAGGCTTTGTGTCCAGGTGTGAATGTGCTGGAGGTCGAGGTCAGCAATGAACAGGACGCTGTCAGCTATCCGGCGTTTGCGGATTATACGCTGTTCGGAGGAATCTACCGTCAGGTGATGTTGATCGCCTTTGACGGTCCGCATTTCAGCATGGCAAAGCATGGATCCATGGGCGTGTTTGTGACGCCGCTCGCGGGAGGTCTGGTGCGCGTGGACGCGTTTACCGATGGCGGATGGATGCTGCATGCTCGGACAATGGGACCGGATGGCGGCGCTGCGGCGGAGGCGGATGTGCCCGTGACAGGCGAAAAGACAGCGTTTACACTGCGCATCAGCGAGCCGCTTCTGTGGGAAGGCAGGAAGGCGCCGCATCTGTATCGTCTGACGCTCACATTGGATGACGCTGACACGCTGACGATTCCATTTGGCTTTCGCACCGTCGCGGCGGACGCGGAGCGTGGGTTTCTGCTCAACGGCCATCCCTATCCGCTGCATGGCGTGTCCCGCCATCAGGACCGCGAGAACATGGGTTGGGCGATTGGCCCCGAACAGCACAGTGAAGATCTAGACATCATTGAGGAAATCGGCGCGAACACGGTCCGTTTGCCCCATTATCAGCAGGACGATGTTGTGCTAGAGCAGTGTGATGAGCGCGGTCTTGTGGTGTGGGCTGAAACGCCTATGAACAGCGAATATCTGCCGGGCGAAACGGCAAACAGGCTGATCGAACAGCAGCTGACAGAGATGATCCTCCAGCAGTACAATCATCCGAGCGTCTGCTTCTGGTCCCTGGCCAATGAAATCAGTATCGGCGGCGTCAGCGAGGAGCTGATAGAGGAGCTGCGCTCGATGCAGCGGCTGGCAAAATCGCTTGATCCCACGCGCCTGACGACGATGGCCAACATCGGAACCCTCGAATCGGATAGTCCGCTGTGGTTTATCACGGATACGGTGGCTGTCAATCAATATCTGGGCTGGTACAACGGGAACCGCGAGGATTACGGCCCCGTGCTGGATCGGCTGCACGCCGCGCTTCCGGGTCGTCCGCTGGCTTTGAGCGAATATGGCGCGGAGGCGGTCCTCAAGTGGCACAGCGATCATCCGCAGCGTATGGACTACACGGAGGAGTATCAAGCGCTCGTACATGAAAGCGCGTGGGAAGCGATTGCTGCCAGACCATGGCTTATGGGCAGCTGGGTGTGGAACATGTTCGACTTTGCCGCCAATCATCGCAGCGAAGGCGGCGCAAAGGGCCGCAACAACAAAGGCCTTGTGACTTATGACCGAAAGACGAGAAAGGATGCGTTTTGGTTCTACAAAGCCTGTTGGAGCGACGAGCCTTTTGTGTATATCACGGGCAAGCGCTTTACGCGCAGAGCGGGAGAAAGCGTGGACATCAAGGTGTACAGCAACCTGCCAGAAGTGACGCTGTCCAATGGCCGCGAGCGCTTTGAGGCGTCGGGCCGAACTGTCTTTTTGTTTCCGGCAGTACCCCTTACAGGAGAAACGACGGTTTTGACCGCCCGCGCGCAGGACTGCGAGGACGAGCTGGTCCTAACGCGGACAGACAAACCCGACCCTCGGTACGTGCTGCCGCAGCGTGTCCCCGCGGTGGATATGAAGGTGGAACAGTGGTTCGCGGGATTTAAAAAACCTATGGGAGACATCACGCATGAAACGGGTTACTTCACCATGGATTCTCATATGAGCGATATCGCGCGGTCGCCAGAGGCCATGCAGGCGGTGGAACAGTGCTGGGCGCGGCCGCTGGAGATTTCGGCGCCGGATCAGGCGGCGCGTCTGCGCAAGGGCGGCGACATGTCACCTTCGCAGATCTGGCACTTCATCTCGCGATACCTGCCCGAAGAAGCATACGCACTTCTGGATGACGCGCTGTCCAAAATCAGGCGCGAGACCGCCTAACCGATGAAAATCTTAAAATGATCATAGAAAAATCATAATAACTATAGAATTTTCATGGTATCTGAACGCTTGGAAGGCTATCATATACCCAACAACGATCGTTGGGAAAAAATTATCGTTTCAGCTTGTCAGATGGAGCGCGCCAGGACACAAGCTCGTCCGCGGAAGCCGGCCCCTTCCGCGAACACAAAACTCAATAAGCGGACAGGAGGTTTTAAGAAGACATGAAGAAGAGTATCATCGCATTGCTGCTTCTGCTGGTCATGGCCCTGCCTTTGGCTGTTCTGGCGGAAGAAGCATACAACGACGTGCCTTACAAGACCGTCGAACTTCCGGAGACCGACCCCAATTACTACAAGGAGCTGGCCATCGCTGAGCTGTATAACTGGAAACAGATTCGCAACTATCCGACGCTGTATACCAACGATACGTGGAAGGCATATCTGGCGGCATCGGGCAACTTGCAGGGTTATGACTTCGATGCGTTGACCGATGCGCAGAAGGAAGAACTGCTCAACGTCAAAGCAGCGCGCGAAGCGTTGGTACAAATTCGTCCCTTTATGGATGGTCTAAATGGCGAGGTCATCTACATCTGGGGTGACGATATGCCCGTAACCACGCCCGCTGAGGAACTCGTCTTCCGTCAGGAGGATCATGATGAAGCGGACTACCGCCCATTCTTGACGCCGTATCTGGTGGAGGATCAGAGTCAGGCAAAGGGTATCGTGCTCGTCACCTCCGGTGGCGGCAACAATTTCCGCAGCAATGCCGTGGAAGCCTATTATGTCTGTCCGGCTTTTGTCGAACAGGGATATAACGCGTTCCTGCTTCAGCGCCGCGTTTATCCTTATAATAACGATGACATCGTGATGGACATGCAGCGCGCTATCCGCTTTATCAAGTATCACGCGGAGGAGTGGGGCCTGGGCGGCACCGATATCTTTGTCTCCTCCGGTTTCTCCGGCAGCGGCGGAAACCTGCGTGTTCTGCTTGAGAAATTTTACGGAGATATAACACCAGATCAGTTTGATACGGATTACGTATGCGATGAGATCGACGCTGTCAACAGCGATATAGACGTAGCGATCTTCATTTACAGCGGCAGCCCATTGCAGACAGACGACAACCCCAACATCCCACATATCTTTATCGGCGTGGGTGAGGATGACTCCTATGCGGGCAGCATCGCATTGTTCGAACAGCTCAAAGGCGACGATGAGCGTTTCAGCAATGTCAATCCTGAACTGCATATTTACGGACAGAATGGCCATGGCTTTGGTGCGGGTACCGCGGGCACCAGTTCTGAGTTGTGGATCCCATCTGCAGATCTGTATATTCAGAAGGTCATGGGTAAGAACGAGACGATTGTCGCTGGTGATCCTCCTGAGAGATTCGTGCTCTGGCAGCTCGTTGAGTATACCTCCAACAATATGGGCATTCCCGTGATGGTCTACACGACTGCAGATCACAGCGAATACTACTATTCCTACAACATTCGCAATACCGACAGTATCGTCTATGGCAAGATCATTGGCAACACACCGGTCGTTCCGGATTACGATTCCTCTGGTGGATTTGCGGCAAAGTATAACTCGCATACTGATATCTGGGCGTTGACTGATCCCACTGCATGGCAGCCGCGCGAGGAGTAAGCAGTTTGACTTCTATCGGGAGGGAGAGGGAACGTCCCTTTCCCTCTTTTTTCTTAATGACGGCAGAAGGGAGGATCGTTTAATGAAAGGAAAGCTGTGCGCCGCGCTGTGCTGCGCGCTGTTCCTCGTTTCTTCGCTTGCGCTAGCGGCGACGACGTATGATTATCCCACCAAGGATTTTTTCAATCAGCCGATTCCAGAGCCAAAGGCATCGTATATCCCTGATGGCACACCGATCATCGGCATGCTGGAGTACGCGGGCGCGTCGAATTTCGATTCCGACGCCTTCATCAACAGCGAATATGGAGAGAAGAGCAGTCAATGGCTGCTTACAAATTACAGCGGCTACACGTCCGACATGGATGAACGGCTTGTGGCCTATTGGAAAGAACAGGGCGTTATCAAGGAGGGTTATCGC
>CAYUZP010000029.1:0-15071 GCA_964449655.1 uncultured Oscillospiraceae bacterium | reverse complement strand
GCAACAAACGTGGCAAGGATCGGAAGACGCGATACCGGGGCTTGCGAAAACAGACAGACAAACTGAACATGATGTACCGACAGCAAACCTGATACTGACTGACAGACCATCTCTGGCAGCCTGATTTGGTGTGCGTGCAAACAGAAAAAAGAAGGTTGTAAACACAAAGTATGTGTAGAGATGCACCGAATCAGTGTGGTCCCTCTGAACTGTTTATTATACGGTGGTGCCTTAGTTTTGTGAAAGCGATTCCTCGCTTTTGCCCCTGTCTATCCGTTTTGCGGAGGCGAGATAGAGCGGAATCGCCGCAAGCTGTGCCGCCGTGGATACCGCGATCATGGCTGGGATGCTGATGTCGTATAAGACGCCGAGAAGCCAGCTTCCGAGGAACCAGAACAGGCCAAAGGAACATTCGAAGATGCCATAGCCCGTGGCGCGGCTTGTCTTGGGCACCATGCTGCTCACAGCGGCTTTCAGAATCGACTCCTGTGCGCCCATGCCGACGCCCCAAAGGACGATGCCCGCGAGCATGGCGGGAACGGAGTGTCCCCCAAAGATGAGCAGCGCGAAGGGTGCGGAGATGACGGTGGATACCGCCAGTACCTTCACGCCCTTTTTGTCATAGAGAAAGCCGAAAATCAGCGCGGAAACCGCGTCCACCAGCATGGCGCCGGCATACAAAAGGGGAAGTGTGCCGGTGTTGACGATGGAGGAAGTCTGCGCAAGACCTGAGCTGAGCGCCTCGGCTGTATTGGAGATGTGCATGATGATGAGCGAGTAGTCGATAAAACCGAAAGCGAAAAGGCTTATGCCGGCGATATAGAGGATAAACTCCTTTTTCATTTTGAAGGGAACGTATTCCTTTGGCTCCGGCTCAAACCGCTCGGGATTGGGAAATTTATGTTTTGTCACAAGCAAGAGGATCAACGTGATCGCGCCGGGGACAGCGGTCACGGCAAAGCATACGGCGTATCGATGGTACAGGCTCCCCTCCGTCTGAAACCGCATGACCATATACAGCAGAACGGGGCCCAAAAAAGCGCCAATCTGATCTAATACCTCCTGTATGCCAAAGCTCTTTCCCACGCCTTCCTGACTGGCGGCGAAGGACATCAGCGTATCCTTGGCCGGCTTTTTGATCGCTTTGCCCATGCGCTGTACGATGAGAAGTCCGCAGGCGGCAATCCATCCATGCTCTCCCACGAGCGCAAGCGCTGGAACCGCGAGAACGTCCAGCACATAGCCCAGAATCGTCATGGGCCAGTACAGCCGCGTCTTATCCGTGAGCTTGCCAAACACATAGCGCATGGAGTAGCCGATCATTTCGCCAAGGCCGGAAGCAAAGCCGATCGCTGCGGAGGACGCGCCCAGCAACGAAAGATAAGCGCCCCGGACGCTGCTGGCCCCCTCGTGCGTCATATCCGAAAAGAGGCTGACCACGCCGAAAAGCAGTATGAAGAGCATCGCGTCAGAGATTCTGCGTCTCTTCGCCTTCATTTTGCACACATCCTTTCACGAACATCTGCATTTCCGGAAAACCGGCTTTGCTCTCTTCCTTACAGCGATGATAAAGAATCTCTAAAAGCCGAACGAACTCTAGCTTTTCCGCTTCCGAAAGCGGCATGAGCAGCCATTCATAAAAACGGGATTCTATGGAAGCCTTTGAATTTTTGAGCCTCTGCGCCTTTTCCGTGGGATATAACAGGCGGCTGCGTCCGTCCCTTTTGTTGTCCTCGCGAATGAGATAACCTTTTTTCTCCAGATTTGACGTCTGCCGTGCCACAGCCCCTTTATCCAGTCCCGTAATCTTGCAGACATCCGCCTGCGTGATGCCGGGATTTTTGCGAATGGCGTGGATCACGTCAAATTCCCCCGCGCCGATGCCGTCCTCCCGCAGCGTGCGGACGGTAAACTTGCTCACTTCTCTGGCGATCTTGGTGAGCATCCGGTTCGTGATATCCATAGTGCCCTCCTCAAAAAGATGTACCATCAACCAAATGGATGATACCACATCTTTTTTGAACCGTCAATACCGCCAATGAAGTCAACGAACTCCGATCTAAAGAAATCGATCCGTTTCAAACCCGTTTCTGAACAGGCTAAAAACCGCTTGGAAAGGCCTGTGATCTCGCGGCCTTTTCCGAATCCGTCCAATGGGTCACATTTCAACACAAGAGACATTTCCAATGAAGCCTCTCTTTCTGTATCCGGATATTATGAAAAGACTGCCCGTCACCGCTTTGAACGGCGATTTGAGGCAGTCCTTTATTCACTTCAAGCGTCGCGTGTACAATGGCTTTTTGAATCGGAAATGGTCTACCTTTTGTCAACTCCGGATGTCAATGCGTGTTTCATGCTTCACTGCTCGCTGTCCTCCGGCAGCGCCAGAAGAGCGTCCAATTCGGCGGCTGTCTTGGGCGCAGGCGTGGTGCCAAAGAAGAGGGTGTACACGCCTAGAGGATCCATGGGGTCTTTGATCGTCAGCGGGACGTCGAGGGCCACTTGCGTATCCTCCGGCACGCACTGCTCAACGGTGAGCGTCGCCAGGGGCTGACCCAGCTCGTTGGAGATGCTGAACTGCACAAGGCCGATCTGTCCCCACTGCTCCTCGGGGAGCTGCGTGCAGTCGATCCAATAGACAAGCTCGCCCTTGGAGGAGATCACCTGTTCAATGCTCAGGGGCATCCAGTCACTGCTTTCCGCCAGGGGAATGCTCGCCGAGGGAATGAGGATCATCTCCTGCGCGAAGGCCAGAGGAGCGCAAAACGTGAACAGTACACAAATCATCAAGGCGGCCATACGGCCCATTGTTTTTTTCATCGCTAGTCTCCTTTCAAAACGATAAAGCAGGGCTGTACGCATCACGGTTGATTCGTATCGGATCCCTGATTTGCAAAATGGCCTTAAAAGCATCGCACCGTTGACATTACGATACCACATTCACCCCTGAAATTCTTTCGGAATATGGGGAATTTTTATCACAATCCTCTTTGACATTTTATAGAGGTGTCTCACAAATTCAATGTCTTTAAGAATAAATGGATTTCGCGTGCGCGATGGGCGTTTTGGTCATGCCGCGCGCTTGCTTGACAACCTTTCAAAAAATGCTAAAATTCTACAACAATCATCAATCCGCATGGCGCGAAGCATATCCATCGAATGCCGCAGAGGACGAGGGGGTTTTCGCATGGATCCATACGGCATATTTGGCGCAAAGTACAACCAGGACTTGTCCGAAACGGTTGCGTATAACAATCCGCTCTTTCCGGTCTATGTCGAGTCTGCCATACTGTCGATCTATCCCGATTACAGATACATCAGCCATTGGCACGAGGACTTGGAGTTTTTCGTGCTGCGAAAAGGGGAGATCACCTACAACGTCAACGGAGAACTGGTCGATCTGCCCGAGGAAAGCGGCATCTTCGTCAACAGCCGTCAGATGCATTATGGTTTTTCGGCGGATCATCGGGAGTGCGAATACAACTGCATACTGTTTTCCCCAAAGCTCTTTTCGGGAAACGATTGGTTCTACCACAGCCGTATACAGCCGGTCACGGAAAACCCGCTGTATCCGTATGTGGTTTTGACCCGAGAGGGATGGAAAGCGGACATATTGAAGCGGCTGGATGAGCTGTATGATGTCTTCAAGACACCGGAGCCGAGCGAGACGCTTTACTTTTCGGCGTATGAGATCATTCTGTCGATCATGAAAACCTTTTATATGCATCTAAATGTGGAAGCATTTGACCCGAAGAGAGAATCGACGGAATTGACGGCGCTCAAGGCTATGATGGACTACGTCGAGGAGCATTTTGCCGAGCGTATCACGTTGGGCGAGCTCGCTGCCGCTGGAGCATGCTGCAAGAGCAAGTGTTCCGCCATATTCAAAAAATATTTGCATGAGACGCCGGTGACGCACATCACAAAGCTACGCCTGCGCAAGAGTCTAGCGCCGCTGCTCAACACGGACAGGGGCATATCGGATATCGCCTATGAGCACGGTTTCGGCGGAGCCAGCTATTACTGCGAGACGTTCCAGAAGTACTACGGCATATCGCCGCTCAAGTACAGAAAGAAGCATGCGAACAATGTCAGACGCCCGGGCAGCCTCGATCTGACCGCACTGAAGACGAGTCAAGCCTATCGACCGCCGCATGCGACGGGAAAAGGTGCGGCGTCGATGGACTGACCGTTGGACATCACGGCGCTGCGACGACTGCAAAGAGCATTTTCGGGAAGACAAATCTTATAGGCAGATTGGGCTCCCTATCATCCCGCTTCGGATTCATCAAAGAAGCGGGATTTTTTATTGCGGAGATTCCGAATATCACAGGATTCAATTCCGTGTGATGATTGAAGAAGACTGTTAAAACGACGCCGATTTTTAAATTATTATGTGGAAAAGTATAACAAAACCGCATATCTTATCGAATGGCTTGACAGAGAATCAAGCCCATGATTAAATAGCGAACAAGAATGATCATTCTGAGCGCTTTCCTGGCGAAATGGAACATCAACGTGTTCAAGGTGTGATTGTGCGAGAAAAACGGAGCACACACATCAAGAAGGGAGAACCATCGTGAACATCAAGAAACTGATGGCGGTCGTCCTTTCGATCGTCATGGTGATCGGCTGCACATCGAGTTCTCTGGCCATCACCACAGACCCTGAGATTTCTGAGCGTGAGCAGACCAGCGCTGACGCGGCCATCGAGGCTGCCGGCGAGGGCATGGTGCTTCTCAAAAACGACGACAATGCGCTTCCGCTTGAGGCGGGCGCGCCGATAGCCCTCTATGGCACGGGTTCCATCTTTACCGTCGCTTCCGGCACGGGTTCCGGTGATGTCAACGAGCGCAGCACCGCTTCCGTCTATGAAGCGCTGGCAGAGGTGTTCGACATCGCCAACACAGACAGCTACATCGCCCCCTATCAGGATTCGAAGGCGGCGTTTGACGCTGGCGAGCTCACCGAGAGCAACGAATATGTCACGCTGGCGCGCGCCATGTTCGCCACGACGCTGAAGGGCAACGAGATCGACCTGGAGGAGAACGCGTCGGCGATGGTGGATCAGGGCGTCGACACGGCGATCTACACCATCTCCCGTATCTGCGGCGAGGGTTCGGATCGCAGCAATGTGGCCCAGCATGACGGCGACTACTACCTCAGCGAGATGGAAGAGGCCAACATCAAGACATTGGCCAGCAAGTTTGACAAGGTCATCGTCCTGCTGAACGTCTCCAATGTGCAGGACCTGAACTTCCTGAACGACATCGAGGGCGTCGATGCCGCGCTGCTGATGGGTCAGCCCGGTTCATCCGGCGCGTATGCCGTAGCCAAGATCCTCACCGGCGAGGTCACCCCGTCGGGCAAGCTGGCCGACACATGGCCCGTCAACTTCATGGACATCCCGTCAAGCGCCACGCTCGGCACCTACTATGATGCCAAGAACACCGGCTATGTGTATCCGGAGTACTACTACGAGGACATCTACGTCGGCTATCGTTACTTCGATACCTTCGGCGTAGCGCCGCTGTATCCGTTCGGCTATGGCCTGTCCTATACGACGTTTGACATCGCGCCTGACAGCGTGACCGCGGATGCGGAACATGTGGCCGTGACCGTGACCGTCACCAACACAGGCGATACCTATTCCGGCAAGGAAGTCGTAGAAGTCTACTACTCCGCGCCGGACGGCACGCTTGAAAAGCCCTATCAGGAGCTGATCGCCTATGCCAAGACCGACCTTCTGGCTCCGGGCGAAGCACAGACACTGACCATCACCTTCAACACGCCTGAGATGGCGTCCTACTCCGAGGAGCAGGCGGCATACATCCTTGAAGCGGGCGATTACTTCATCCGCGTCGGCGATTCTTCCCGCAACACGAAAGTGGCCGCGAAGATCACGCTGGATGACACCGCGATCACGGAGCAGCTGAGCAATCACAAGACACTGAGCACCAACACAGCAGCCGAGAAGGCCGACTACGAGGAGAACAAACTCACAAAGGCCGACGCGACGCCGTACACCTATGACGGCGAGGACGAGCAGAAGGCCGCAGCGCCGGTGATCGAGCTGGCCGCCGCGGACTTCGTGACCGTGAACAACGCTTCCACCCGCACACCCGCGGACGTCACCACCTATTACAGCAGCAACGATCCGCAGACCGACTCCGCTGTGTATGCTGCCAATGGCGGCTGGAATTCCAAGTTCTCCAACGAGACGCTCGTGCCCGTGGAGACCAATCCGGATTGGACGCTGCTTGACGTCTATCAGGGCAACTGCACGCTTGAGCAGCTCGTCGCCGGCATGAGCAGCGAGACGCTCGAGTTCCTCGTCAACGGCATCGACCCCGACCAGGAATACGGCGTGTCCTATGCGCGCGCCAACACCGCGGGCAGCATGACGCTCAACGATGTCGCTGAAGGCCTTGACGGCGGATCCTCTGTGGGCTATCTGGCGCATTGGTGCCAGGGCACTGTCTGGTCTACGACTGGCCGTTATTACAACCATTACCTGATCCCGAATCAGGATCTCTCCGATGGTCCTGCTGGATTGCGCATCTCCGCGACCGGCACGACCGACCTGTACACCGTGACGCAGAGCGCCGTGGTCTCCGAGGACGGCTCCACGCTGGAGCAGCCCGCTGTCGTCGAGATCGCGGAAGATCAGACCTATTATCAGTACTGCACTTCCTTCCCGGTTGGCGTGCTGCTCGCGCAGACCTGGAATCCGCAGCTGCTGGTCAAAGTCGGCGAATGCTACAGCGTCGAGCTCAATGAGATGGGCGTTTCCGCGCTGCTTGGCCCGGGCATGAACATCCATCGCACGCCGCTTTGCGGACGCAACTTTGAGTACTATTCCGAGGATCCGAGGCTTTGCGGTTTGACCGCGATGAATCTGACGCTCGGCATGCAGGCCAGCGAGGGCGTCGGCGTCACGCTGAAGCACTTTGCGGCCAACAACAACGAGAATGACCGTACGCATTCCAATTCCATCGTGAGCGAGCGCGCGCTGCGCGAGATCTACCTCAAGGGCTTTGAAATCGCGGTCAAGGGCGCTCAGCCGATGTACATCATGACCTCCTACAACCTGATCAACGGCGTCTACACGGTCAACGACTATGAGCTCCAGAACAACATCCTCCGCGACGAATGGGGCTTCAAGGGCACGATCATGACCGACTATGGCGCGGCCAACCAGGCGCAAGCCAACAACGAGTATCACCTCAACAAGTGGCAGAACACCATCGCCTCCGGCTGTGACTGGCTGATGGGCGGCTATGCGGACTCCATCTATCCGTCTGTTCAGGAGACGGGTTGGGGCCGCAGCACGGTCGATGCCAGCTTGAGCGGTGGTGTGGACACCAACAAGTTCGCTTTGGGCTATCTGCAGGCATCCGCGATCAACGGCATCCGCAGCACGATGTATTCCTGCGAGTTTGGCCCGTGGATGGCTGACTATGTGGATCCGGCCATCGTGACTCCGGCTGAGATCAAGGGGCTGCAGGAAGTCGACGTTCTCCCGTACACGGAGCGGATGGCCGACGAGCTCGTTGACTATGTGATGATCGACAAGGCTGAGTGATGGCAGCGTGAGATTCCATGCAGGCTCAGAGCGTGCAGCGTGCGTGGAGTTCGCCCATCCCGGAGTGAATCCTCAGCGAAAGACATCTTTGCCCTGCGTGACAATGGCGGAGAATCCCTCGCGGCTGATGCTCGGTCATCCGCCTGGGCGTCTTCACGCCGCAGGAATCTCACCCCGCAGTCTGTCTTTCATAAAAGACCTCTTTTATACCCAGGGGCTGCCTCATCATGTGGGGGCAGTCCCGATTTTTGTAAAGGTCGATGGCGCCGCGCGGCAGCTGAACCATGGAGTTGTTTCTCGTGTTTTTGACCCTTGCGACGGTTTTAGTGTCATGATCGGACGGGAGATCGACGCCTTATGGTGCGATGTTCTCTATGGCGAAAGCCTAAATGGTCCCGTGCGGAGACGAGGCTTTCATTTTGTTTGAAACTGTGCTATACTGGTCAAAAGATAGGAGGGCTCAATATGCAGGACATTATGAAAAGCTTCAGCCTTGAGGGCAAGGTGGCGCTGGTCACCGGCGCTTCCCACGGCATCGGTTTTGGCATCGCGTGCGCGCTGCATGCTGCGGGCGCGACGATCGCGTTCAACAGCAGCAATCAGGCCCATCTGGACAGCGGCCTGACCGCTTTTGAGCAGGCGGGCGTTCCCGCGCGCGGCTATGTCTGCGATGTCACAGACGAAAGCGATGTGCGGGCGATGGTCGCAAAAATCCGCGAGGAGAGCGGCATCATCGATATACTCGTCAACAACGCCGGAGTCATTCGCAGGACGCCTATGCTCGATATGAGCGCGGAAGAATTCAGGCGTGTCGTCGACGTCGATCTCAACGCACCGTTCATCGTCTCAAAGGCGTGCATCCCCGGCATGATCGAAAAAGGCCACGGCAAGATCATCAATATCTGCTCGATGATGTCCGAGCTGGGCCGCGAGACGGTCTCTGCATATGCCGCGGCGAAAGGCGGGCTGAAGATGCTCACGCGCAACATATGCGCTGAGTTCGGCGGCGCGAATATACAGTGCAACGGCATCGGACCGGGCTACATCGAGACATCGCAGACCGCGCCGCTGCGCGAGAGGCAGAGCGACGGCAGCCGTCATCCGTTTGACCAGTTCATCATCTCCAAGACGCCCGCTGCGCGCTGGGGAACGGTCGAGGATCTGCAGGGACCCGCGGTGTTCCTCGCTTCCGATGCGTCCAATTTCGTCAACGGGCAGATCCTGTATGTCGATGGCGGTATACTCGCCTATATCGGCAAACAGCCCTGAGCGCTGTCGCGTCTGTGGACGAGTGAACCCATTGAACATTTAACACAAGAGCTGCCGCGTCTCGCGCATAGCAAGAAACGAGACGCGGCGGTCTTTTTCCGTTTCAGGGCGCGGGAAATGTGAATACAATGTGAAAATCGACGAGAGGGTTCACATTTTTGCCATTTTTGAGAGGGAAAAAACCACAATCGCTTCAACCGCGCATGACAATCCGGAAGTATGCTAAACCTGTCTGCAAAACCTATGAAGCTGAAAGGGGAGAGAGCGATTGATCGAGGTCAGCCATCTGACAAAGCGTTACGGTACGCATGTCGCCGTATCGGATCTGTCCTTCACGGTCGAGCAGGGACAGATCACGGGCTTCCTCGGGCCAAATGGCGCGGGCAAGACGACGACGATGAACATCATCGCGGGATGCTTGGGGCCTACGGAAGGCGAGGTGCGCGTGGACGGGCACAGCGTGCTCGATGAACCCATGCAGTCGCGCAGACTGGTGGGCTATCTGCCGGAGGTTCCGCCGCTGTACACGGAGATGACGCCACAGGAGTACCTGCTCTTCGTATTGCGTGCGAAGGGCGTGCCGCGCGCAAAGCGGGATGAGCAGCTTCGCGCCGTCATGGACAAGACGCAGCTTTACGAGGTCAAGGACAGGCTCATCGGCAATCTGTCAAAGGGCTTCAGACAGCGCGTGGGCATCGCGCAGGCGCTGCTGGGTTCGCCAAAGGTGATCATACTCGATGAGCCGACGGTCGGCCTGGATCCGCGGCAGATCATTGAGATCCGCGAGTTGATCCGCGAGCTGGGCAAGGAGCACACCATCGTGCTCTCCAGCCACATCCTCAGCGAGGTTCAAGCCGTCTGTGACCAGATCATGATCATATCGCACGGCTTGCTTGTGGCGAGCGATACGGCGGACAACCTTGAGCGCCTGCTTTCCGGCGGCGCGACGGTCTGCGTCGAGTTTCGCGGGGATGAATCCCGTGCGCGGGAGGCGCTAAGCGGGCTTGAAGGTGTCAAGAGCGCTTCGTTTGAGCCGGGCGAGGAGGGCGCAACGCGCATGACCCTCGTACCCTGCGAGGGTCAGGATGTGCGCGAGGCGCTGTTTTACCGCTTTGCGGGCGCGAATCTGCCGATTCTAGACATGCACAAAAACCGCGCGTCATTGGAGGATGTCTTCCTCGAGCTGACACGCGACGATCTGGCGCTGACAGAAAAGCAGGAACAGTCACCGCAAGAGGAAAGGACGGATGAGACGGCATGATGGCGATATTCAGGCGCGAGGTGAGCGCCTATTACAAGGGCTTGCTCGGCTATCTGTTCGCGGCGTTCATGCTGCTCTTCGCGGGCATCTACACGATGGCTTACAACCTAAGCGGCATGTATGCGAACTTTGAATACGTGCTCGACGCGATCACATTCATCTACCTGATCGCGGTGCCGATACTGTCTATGCGCACGCTCGCCGAGGAGCGCCGGCAGAAAACGGATCAGCTGCTCTACGCGCTGCCCATCCGCTTAAGCGACGTGGTGATCGGCAAGTACTTGGCGATGCTCGTCGTGCTGGCGGTGCCGTGTGCGGTGATGGCGCTCTATCCTCTGATTCTCTCGCAATTCGGCGAGGTGACGTTCAGCACGGCGTACTGCGCGCTGTTTGGCTATTTCCTGCTCGGTGCGAGCTTGCTTTCGATCGGTCTGTTCATCTCCTCGATGACGGAAAGTCAGGTGGCCTCGGCGGTGCTCACGCTGGTGGCGATGCTGCTGCTCTACTTCATGAGCGCGCTCTCCAGCTTTGTTTCGTCGGAGGCGTCCTCGTCGTTCCTCGCGCTCGCGCTGCTTATCGTATTGTTCGCGGCGGTGTTCTACGCGCTGTCAAAGAATGCTGTGATCGCGTGTGCGATTGCCGTGGTGGGCGTCGGCGCATTGGGCATCGCCTATGCGGCAAACAGCGCGGCATTTGAAGGCCTGTTTGGCAATCTCCTGTCAAAGCTCAGCGTGTTTGACCGGTTTTACACGTTCGTCGATGGCATCTTCGATGTGAGCGCCGTCGTCTATGACCTGTCGGTCATCGCGGTATTCCTGTTTCTGACCGTGCAGGCGATGGAAAAGCGGAGGTGGAGCGAATGAGCAGGGAGAAAGGAGAAAAGCTGCCGCTGACCACGCGCGTGAAGCGGATGTTCGGCAGGCGGTTTAAGGCGGGCGGCTACGCGGCGTTTGCGGCCGTGCTGGTTGTCGCCATCGCGGTGGTGGTGAATCTCATCGTCTCGTCACTGCCCGTATCGCTCACACAGATCGACATGACGAATCAATCGCTGTTCACGCTGGGTGATCAGACGAAGCGCGTGATGGCGACGCTTGACAAGGACGTGACGCTCTATCTGCTCGCCGCGCAGGGCGGAGAGGACGCGACGATCATGCGGCTGCTTGACCGCTATGCGGAGCTGAGCGACCACATCACCGTCGAGACGGTCGATCCGACGCAGAAGCCGACGTTCCTCGATGCGTACGATTTGAACATCTCGCAGCTCTACGCCAACAGCGTGCTCGTCGAGTGCGGTGAGCGCACGCGGCTCGTCGGCTACGACGAGATCTTTGTGACCAATTACAGCATGGACTATAACAGCTACAGCTACACGACGACGACGGATTTTGAAGGCGAGGGCGTGCTGACCAACGCGATCTATGCGCTGACCAGCGACGATGTGCCGATGATCTATACGCTCAGCGGTCACGGTGAATTGGAGCTGAGCGAGACGATCCTCACACTCCTTGAACGCGACAACCTGCAGACCGAGTCGCTGAGCCTGCTGTCGCTTGAACGCGTGCCGGAGGATGCCGCCGCCGTGATCATCGACGCGCCGACGGACGATATCAGCGCGGATGAGGCGGACATGCTGATCACATACCTGCAGGAAGGCGGAAGCGTGCTGCTGATGACGGACTATATCGCGCCGGGCGAGATGGAAAACCTGCTGCGCGTGGCGCAGTCTATGGGCCTGACCGTCGGCGATGGCCTGATCGTCGAGGGGGATGCGAGCATGCAACTTAGCCGCTATCCGTATTATCTGCTTCCCGATATGACCAGCCATGAGATCACCGATCCGCTGATCGAAGGGCGGTATTATGCGCTGATCCCCTTGGCACAGCCGCTGCTTGAGACACAGGACAGCGAGGCGAGCGTGACATGGCTTCTGTCCACATCTGATACGGCTTATGCGAAGGCTGCCGGACTGGAGATGACGACGACTGCGCGCGAGGACGGGGACACGGACGGCCCGTTCTATGTCGCGGCGGTATCGGAGTTGGGCGATGGCAAGCTGTTCTTCATGCCATCGGCGGGATGGCTGACCGACTCGGTGAATATGGCGGTCGCCGGAGCCAACAGCGATCTGTTCCTCAACGCGCTGGGCTGGATGGCGGGACAGGTGGAGACGATTTCCATCCGCGCGAAATCGCTGGACAGCGCCGGACTGACGCTGACCGGTGCGCAGAACAGGCTCTGGACGTTCGTGTTCATCGGACTGATTCCGCTTGCGTTTATCGCGACGGGCGTGATCATCAGAGTGAGGAGGAAGAGACGTTGAAGCGTTCGATGAAATTGATCGCGCTGGCGGGCGTGCTGGTCGTGCTCGTCATCGGATATGTTGTCGCGCGAAATGTCAGCGCGCCGAAGAGCGCTCAGGAAGAGACGGGGGACTTCCCGCTTTGCGCATACGCGACGGATGAACTGACATCGCTGCGCTGGACGAGCGAGAGCGGAAGCTGGCATTTCATCCGGCAAAACAGCGTCTGGGTGAACGCGGACGATCCGCATTTTCCGGTCAATCAGAGCACCTTGGACGCGATGGCCGGACGCATCGCGGGCTTGGTCGCGACGCGTGAGATCGACGATGTGCCGTCTCTGGCGGATTACGGGCTGGATGCGCCGGTGCTGACGGTCACAGCGGGCAGCGCGCAGGGCGAAATCACCTACGCGATGGGCGATCAGACGCCGTTTGCGGATGGATATTACGTCAGCGTATCGGGCAACGATGCGGTGTACACGATCGAGAGCACACTGATGACGACGTTTGACAAGGGCATCGATGAGCTGGCCGCGATGGAGACACTGCCCGCAGCGGAACATGTGACGCGCATCGTGGCGGGACTGACGCTGGACGCATCGCTTGACGAGGAGAGTGGCTTATGGCATGACGCACAGACGGGTGAACTGCTCGACGGAGAATCCGTGAACGCGCTCGTCAGCGGCGCACAGTCGCTCGCCTGGCAGACGCTGGTCGCCGTTTCGGTCGAAGGCGAAGCCCTCGATGCCTATGGGCTTGGCGAAAGCGCGGTGCGGCTGTCGCTCTACGATGGGGAGACGGAAGCGTTCGCGCTGCTGCTCGGCAGCGAGGACGATGACGGGAACCGATACGCGCGGCTGCCGGATTCCGGCATGGTCTACACTGTCTATGGCGGCGATGTCAGCGATCTGCTGTCGGCGGGCGTCGATACGCTGTTCGCGCGCAAACCCGTGACCGCTTCGCTGGATGAAGTGGAGCAGGCCGTGTTCACCTGGGACGGCGGAACGCTGACATGGGAGCGCGCGCCTGAGGCGGATGAGACGGAAGACGCGGCGGAGGATGAGGTGAAGTTCACGATCAACGGTGAAGTGGCGGATGTCAGCGGGCTTTGGGAGCGGCTGCTCGCGCTTGAAGGCACATCGCGCGTCGTCGAGGCGGCGTCGGGCGAACCTGTGCTCGCTTTCTCCATCACGGACATAAACGGTGCGACGAGTGAGGTTTCGATCTACCCGCGTGATGTGGATTCATATCTCGTGCCCCTCTCGCAGGGCAGCGCGATGCTCCTTCCCGCAGACGACGTCGACAGAATCGTGCGCGAACTCAAGAGCCTCAATGCCGCGTTGTGATTTGATTTGCGGGGGATTCAAATGTATTGCCGCTTAAAACTATCGCCAATAAAAGGGGAGTGGGTTCATAAGACCCACTCCTCGTTTTTGCTGGATCGCTTTATGGCACTGCAGATTCCGTTGTCGCCGGTGAAGCGCCTATCGTCAGGAGTCCGCCATCGTCCTTTGTCATATAGACGGTATCGGAAAAGCCCGTCTCTGCAAACAGCGGAAACTCGGAGATGACGATCCCATTTGAGACGCATAGGCGTATTCGTGGTTCTGCAGCGAAGCGTCCTGCGAGATATACAGACCGCGATATAGATACACCTCGCCTCTGCGGGAATCCTCTCCCATGACCGTCACAAACCCGCTGTTCAACGCGCCTTCAAGCGATTCGCCGGCGGATATGTTCGCATAAGCGGCATAGAGCAGCGCGTCCTTGTGCGTGAAAAGACGTGTAGCAGAGGACTGTCATCGATGCGCCGATGGTGATGATCGGTATCTGCAGACGAACCACAGCGCGTTCAGACAGCAGCCACAGCAGATCTTGAGCATGATTTGACCGAATTTGCTGTCGTAAGAGAGAAACTGCGTGGTGAAGCCTTCTTGTCATCGCCGCGTGGAATCGCGATAGATCAGCTCGGTTGCCGTATGAACGATGCGAAAATCCAGCTCTGGCTCCTTGATGCGCGATACGAGAAGCTGCATTGCGGCGAAGACCATGATCTGCGTGTGGATGTGGACGGTCGTCAGTGAAGGCGTGATGATCCTCGAATTCGGCGGGTCGTCAAAGCCGCAGAACAGCACGTCTCCTGGCACGGACTTGCCGAGCTTGTGCAATATGTAAATGGCGTCGCATGCGATGAAATCGTTCGCGCACAGGATCACCTCCGGAAGTTCGGACAACGCGGGAAGCAGCTCGTTCAGCTTTTCATAGCTGTTCGTCTTTATGCAAAACCGTTCGTCGACGGGTTCATCGGCCATCAGCATTGCACAGCGGAATGCCATATAGCGCTCATAGAACGATTGGCAGTGCTCGTAGTCCCCGATGAAGCCGATCTTTCTCTGGCCGTGCACGAGCATGTCGTTGACGAAACGCGTCACGCTGGTCGTGCTGTCCATGTAAAGCTGGTCGTATGCGCAGTCAAACATCTCAATGCGGATGATCGCGCAGGCCTTTTCCGGCAAAAAGGTGATGAGCAGCGTGCGGCAGAGACAGTTTTCCCGCTCGACCCTGTGCATGTCGAGCGTATATCCTACGGGACAGCTCCTTTTTGAGCTTGTCCAGCATCAGCGAGGCGAAAGGTGCCAGGTCGATGACGGTTCCCG
>CAYUZP010000028.1:0-15353 GCA_964449655.1 uncultured Oscillospiraceae bacterium | reverse complement strand
CTGCGTGTCCATACAAGCAGGAATTCCAGGATACGCTGCGCAATATCAGCCGACTGCAGCCACTGCTTCAATAACCGTAAATTTTGATCCTTGACAGCCTCAAATGTGCCTGTAAACAGTCCATAGGGATTTTGCGCCACTTTTGGGGATAGCTTTTCGCACAGTGCGGTTGAGAGTCAAAGCAATCACATCAATCGGCGAAGGTGTGTTCATACTTTTATCGGCGTGAATAATTCAGGTTTACTTGTATTTTCACCAGAATTTTACATTTTTCAGTTTTGAGCCAGGCAATCGGATCAGTTGAATTTGAACGACCCTTTCGCTATAATGAATGCGGCAATGGCATTCGATACGCTTCACGGTTCAGCGCATAGAATAGCAGAATTCATTGCGTATCGCAGTGATATATGTGGCGATTCAACATTAAAATCTACATATCAACCGTTTTATACGGTCATGCTGCAGGTCTATTCGTTTGGGTCACGTCGATACCTTGAGGACGATCAATTGAAGAATGAAGCATACCTCTTGGCATCGCAACAGGTAATCCGGCTATATGGTATCAAAGGATGCACGTAATGTCAATAATCTTCGCTTTCCATTTTATCAGGAGGCTGTCCATGCAAGACTTATTTTCATCTCATGAAGCTGCACTCAGCCCGCTGGCGGATCGCATGCGCCCAAGGACGCTCGAAGAATTCATCGGGCAATCGCACATCGTCGGCCCAGGACGGCTCCTTCGGCGGGCTATCGAAGCGGATCGCATGACCTCATCCATCTTCTATGGCCCACCGGGCTGCGGGAAGACGACGCTTGCCTCGATCATCGCGAACACGACGCACTCCGCATTTGTGCAGCTCAACGCGGTGACAAGCGGTGTGGCAGACGTGCGCAAGGTCATCAAAGAGGCACAGGACAGGCGTTCACTCTATGGGCAGGCGACATATCTTTTGCTGGACGAATGCCACCGCTGGAACAAATCGCAGAGCGACAGCATCCTGCCCGCGATTGAGCGCGGTGTTGTACGCTTTATCGGCTCGACGACAGAAAACCCCTTGGTCTCCATGACGCCCGCCATCGTCAGCCGCTGCCGCATATTTCAGTTTTACCCGCTCAGCGAGGCAGACGTATTGCTGGCGATGCAAAGAGCGCTAGAGGATCGCGATCGAGGCTTTGGAGGACAGCACGTTGTGATGGACGCGGACGCGGCGGCGCATATCGCGCGCATTGCCAACGGAGATGTGCGTTCAGCGCTCGGCGCATTGGAGCTTGCCGTATTGACGACAGAGCCGGACGAGGACGGCACGATCCATGTGACGCTTGCTGTGGCGGAGGAGTCGATTCAAAAGCCTGTCATTCGATGCGATGAATCGCTGTATTACGACATGCTCTCCGCGTTCTGCAAGAGTCTGCGCGGAAGCGATTCAGATGCCGCCTTAGCATGGTTCGCACGACTGCTGTATGCGGGTGTCGATCCCCATCTGATCGTCCGCAGAATCATCGCGCATGCCAGCGAGGACATCGGACTGGCGAACCCCACGGCAATGCTGCAGGCTGTCGCCGCGGCCCAGGCGCTTGAGACGGTCGGGCTGCCCGAAGCGCGGCTTTCCATCGCACAAGCAATCATCGCGGTCTGCGAAAGTCCCAAATCAAATTCTGTCGTGATGGCCCTCGACGCATGCGTCGCCGATGCGGAAAAGGGCGGCTTCGGTCCGGTGCCCGTGCATCTGCGGGATACGCACTACGCCGGACATGAACGGCTTGGCTCCGGCGAGCAATATCTGTATCCGCACGATTTCCCGGGACATTGGGTCGCTCAAGAATACATGCCGCCAGAGGTGAAGGGACGCAAATACTATATTCCTTCCGATCAGGGACAGGAATTGAAGCTGCGCGAGCGGCGGAAACAGCGCGGTATCATCGATGATGGGTAAACGCCGTTTTCTGTCGTAAACCGCTGCCAGCATGTGCTACAGCAGACGAGCTTATCAAACGTTTCATATTGTATACAATCTCTTCACTGGAACCTGATAGTTGTTCCATCGCTTTTGAGCATGAATCCTTCTCCCGCTTTGATTTGAAACGAAAAATAAGATCCGCGCGGCTGTGCGTACCGCTCCATGATCGCCATGATCGTCCCGCCATGCACGATGAACGCGGCCGTCTCGTCATCATCACATGCCGCTCGTGCCGCGTCGAATGCACGCACGCATCGCGCCGCAAAGTCCGCACGACACTCTCCTCCGGGAAACGCGGTTTCCCCGCCAGAATCGATAAAACGCTGATAGTCGGGATTCCCGTTCAGTTCCTCATAGCTTCGGTTCTCAAACGCGCCAAACGCGCACTCCCGCAGGTCATCGACAATCACCGGTGTATGATTTGGATAGAGGATCTCCGCGGTTTGCAGACACCGCCGCATGGGGCTGACAAATACTCGCGAAACCGGCGGAAACTTGCGCGAGCGAAGTGCCCTGATCCCCGCCTCGCAGAGCGGTTCGTCCGTTGCGCTGCCGATGTAGCGGCCTTCAAGATTGCCGCGTGTCAGCCCATGTCGAATGAGCAGCGCTGTCATCGGATACGCACCCCGATTCCGCATGTGACGCGTGTCACGGATTCGGCATGCTCGGCGATCTCGCACAGCGCGCGTCCAACCGCTTCGCGCCACACGCGATCCTCCTTACGCAGCGGCACGATTCCCGCGCCGACCTCGTCACTGACCACGACCGCTTCCGGCTCCTGCGCGCAAAGTGTACGGGCCAGTGCGCAAGGATCCTCGCCCCGCGCGAGCGCTTCGCGCACAGTCTCCTGAAAGTCCGCATGAATCACCGCTTCCGGGTTTTCGCGCCGCGCCAATTCCAGCTGTCCCTCGTACGCGCCGCCGATATAGAGTTTCACGTTTCCCGCCTCCTGACAGCACAGCCTTTTCCTTTCAAGCGGCTCATACCCCTTGAGCACAGCAGGCAAGCCTGCGACGATCTCCGCTGCGTAGTCGCTCATCGCTGCAGCCTGCGCATTCAGCTTGGCAAGCGCCCGCATATACGCGTGCGTTTCATTTAAATACGGCTCCGCATCCCGAAACACATCCTGCGTGACAATCGTCAGATTTGCGCAACGCTGCGCGAGCCTTTCAAGCGCACCGCCCATTCGCCGCACATCCCCGCCGTCAAACATCTCGCCAGCAAGCCAGTTGGGCACACATTCGAGCAGTACGCTCTCTCCGCGCTCAATCCCCGCGTTTTCGAGGTCTTTCCAGCGTTCAATCGTCCGATAGGCAGCATCTGCTCGCTGCGCCCTGTGCCGCGCCACGCGCCGCCTGCTCTCGTCATCCTGCGCGTGCAGTGTCGCGAGATACACCTTTTCGCCCGGCGCGAGCGCTTCCATCAACCTCTCCGCATAGCGAGACTTGCCGTTTCCGCTCCCGCCTGTGATCAATGCGATCATGAAACTCCTCCATGGATATGACACGCAGACGCATCGATTGTTTCCGCTCATGCGTTTCCTTTACCGAGGCACATATGCGCGCATTCCCAACGCGTCAAACGTGTGCGCGCTCTGATAGACGCTCTGCGCCATATCAAGCAAGGGCAACAGCGTGACGGCGCCGGTTCCCTCGCCAAGCGCCAAATCCGCACAGATGACGGGTTCCAATCCAAGCGCTTTCAGCACGATTCCGGACGCGGGTTCCCTGCCCACGTGAGAAGGGAGCATGAAATCCCTTGACGCAGGACAGATACGCGTCGCGACAAGCGCGGCGACGGCAGAGATCATGCCATCGATGACGACCGGCAGACGATGAACCGCGCCGCCCAGAAAAGCCCCGGCCATCGCGGCAATGTCGTAACCCCCAAGAGCCGCGAGCAGCGTGATCGGGTCCTCGCAGCGATCCGCGTGATTGACGTCCAGAGCGCGCGCAACGACGTCGATTTTGTGTGCCAGTTCAGCCTCTGAAAGTCCCGCGCCTCTGCCTGTGAGTGTTTCGGGCGGCATGCGCAAAAATGCACAGGCGAGCGCAGAGGCTGCGGTGGTGTTGCCTATGCCCATCTCGCCCACCGCGATGAGCCGCATGCCCGCATACGCCATCTCTCCGGTGAGTTTCATACCGACCGATACCGCCTGTTCAGCTTGCTCTCTCGTCATGGCAGGTCCACGCGCGATATTAGCTGTTCCTCTCCCCACCTTCCGCAAACGCATGGCCGGGTGATCGACATCACCGATCATGCCGACATCGACGGGCCAGACGTCAGCGTTTGCGACAGCCGCCATGTGATTGATATTTGCGGAACCCTCGGCGATGGATTGCGCAACGAGCCTTGTCACCTCACTGCCGGACTGACTGACACCTTCCGCAACGACGCCATGGTCACCGCAGAAGACCAACACGCCACGCGGGGTGAGCTGTACATCCGCGCTGCACTGAATGCCTGCGATGCGCGTGAGCATCGTTTCGAGCTTTCCCAACGCATGAAGCGGCTTAGCGACACAATCCCAGCGTCGCTCCGCTTCCCGCATCGCCTGCGCATCCAGCGGCGCTACGGATTGAAGGGATTTGAAATCGCTGTTCCTATCGTTATCCATGTCTTAGTTCACGCCCTATTCATGTCACAACAAAAGCCACAACGCCGTCGCAAACGCGAACAGACCGCTTGCCACCGTGAGCATCCGACAGGCGCGCACGATATCCTCCGGCTGCGCCATGCGATCTGTGTCTCCGATCGTCGGCTTTTCTATGGGTTTGCCAAAGTACGAATGCGTGCCGCCAAGCTGAATGTGCAGCGCGCCCGCGACAGCCGATTCGCTCCACGCACAGTTGGGGCTTAAGTGGTTTCGATGATCACGACGAACGATGCGCAGCGCGTTTGCTGCATCCTGTCCGGTCAACAGCGCGGCAATGCACAGCAGCAGCGCGGTCAACCGCGCGGGAAGGAAGTTGAGCAGATCGTCAAGACGCGCGCTCGCCCAGCCGATGTCACGATAGCGTTCATCCCTATAGCCAACCATTGAATCGAGCGTCGATGCCGCTTTGAATCCCCAGAGCAGCACAGGTCCACCGAGCGCTGCGTAGATCATGGGTGAAATCACGCCATCCGTCGTGTTCTCGGCGACGGTCTCGACAGTGGCCTTGATGATCTCCTCCTCGTCTAGCTGTGCTGTATCGCGCCCAACGATCCTTGACACGCGTTCGCGAGCCGCTCCGACGCCCTGCGTAAGCGCCGAGCGTACGCCGGATGCCTCTTTCACCATGTCGCGCGCGGCAAAACCAAGCCAGTCAAGAATTGCCATCGACAAAAGTTCCATGTGTGGCCACGGAAGCCAGCGCGCAACAGCCACCGCCAGCGCTGCACACCCCATCGTCAGCAGCACAGTGGAAGATGCGAGCCATATTGCGCTTCGCCTCAGATTGCCGCCCCGCGCGCGCAGTTTTTTTTCGCAAAAACCGATATATGCGCCAATCAAACGGACAGGGTGCATCAGCCATTGCGGGTCACCAAATGCCCAATCGAGCAGCCAGCCAAACAGAAGCGCTAGCCAAAAAGTCCGCACATTTACGCCTCCCCGCGCAGTATCGCGGTGATCCGCTTCATATCAAGGCTTTCGCGCACGATGGCGGCGATACGGTCAAATTCCTGCTCCCTAAAAGCCTCCAGGGTATTGGCCGCGCGCTGCGTTCTTCCTCTTTCGCCCCTGATGCCGCGCACATGCGCTGCGATTTCAGCGATCAATTCGCCGCTGTCAAACAAGCCATGCAGATAACTGCCCAGCACATTTTCTTCTTCATTGCATACGCCATCGATCTGCCCATCGATGCGCAGCCACGGCACACACGCCGCGCCAAACCGGCTCTGCCCCGCATGAATCTCATATCCATCCAATGTCAATCCATTCATTTCCTTAAGCCATCCCTTGGGACAGTCGACCACGCCCTGCGCCTGACGCGTCCTTTTTTCCGCTTCAAAAATGACCTCCATGTCGATCAGGCCAAGCCCTGCAGCCTCGGGCACGCTCGCCTCGACGTGAAGTGGATCGCACAGCCGTGTGCCCAGCATCTGAAAGCCACCGCAGATGCCGATCACCAAACCGCCTCGACGTGCATGGCGCACAATCTCCGCGTCGATCCCCTTGTGCCGAATGTCGAGCAGATCATCGATGGTGTTCTTCGTGCCAGGGAGAATCACGACGTCCGCGTCGCTGATCTCATTTGCCTTTGTCACGTAGCGCACGCGCACACCCGGCTGCAGGGACAGCGCCTGAAAGTCTGTAAAATTTGAAATGTGCGCGAGCCGAATCACAGCGAATTGAAGCGCATCCGCGCTGCTGTCGCCTGTCATTTGATCAAAACGGGCGGACGCGCCATCTTCCTCTTCCAGACGCACATCCATATACGGCACGACGCCGAGCACCGGAATGCCCACCCTTTCCTCGATCATGCGCAGGCCTGGCTTCAGAATTTCGATATCGCCACGAAACTTGTTGATGATCAATCCCCTGATGCGCGCACGTTCATGCGGTTCAAGCAACATCACGGTTCCGTACAGCGAGGCGAACACGCCGCCCAGATCGATATCGCCGACGAGCAGCACGGGCGCATCCGCTGTTTCTGCCATCGCCATGTTGACGATATCGCCATCGCGCAGGTTGATCTCCGCTGGACTGCCCGCACCTTCGATGATGACCGCGTCGAACGCAGCTTCAAGCGCGTCATACGTCTCGCGAATCATTTCCCGCAGAGACGGCTTCATGCGCTGATATTCCATTGCGGACATCGTGCCAATCGCCCGACCATTCACGATCACCTGCGAGCGACGGTCGCTTGTGGGCTTGAGCAACACGGGATTCATTCGCACATCCGGTTCGATGCCCGCCGCCTGCGCCTGTGTCACTTGCGCCCGGCCCATCTCGCGACCATCGCGCGTGACAAAGGAATTGAGCGCCATATTCTGCGCTTTGAACGGTGCGACGGACAGGCCATCCTGCCGGAAGATCCGAAGCAAGGCACAGCACAGCACGCTCTTGCCCACGCTAGACGCCGTCCCCTGAATCATCAGCGATTTTCCTCTCATGCTGCTCCTCTCCCTCGCATCACCATTCGATGCCCTCGCGCGCGGCCAGTCCTTCTGTATGAAATGGATGGCGCAACGCTTCGATCCGGCTGAGATAATCCGCCCTGTTAACGAGCCAATCCGGCGCGCGTCTGCCTGTAACGACCGTCTCCCCGCTTTCAAGCGCAGCGTCAATCAAATGACGTGCGGCTTCATCTGACACGATGCCCATGTCTGTCGCGATCGCCAGTTCATCGAGTACGATCAGCTCAGGATGTTTAGCGCGCACCAGAGCAGAAAGTTCGCAGGCAGCTTTTGTCTGTTCTTGTGCGGTTTGTGCGCGCTGATCATCGTCCATCCGAAAGACAAACCCTGTTACAGGTTTTATAGGTACGACCATCGCGCCTTGAAGTCCCGCAAGCGCGGTTCGTTCACCCGATCGTCCATCCTTCAAAAACTGCGCAACCAACACGCGCCATCCATGGCCCAACGCGCGCAAAGCGAGGCCCATCGCGGCCGTCGTCTTGCCCTTCCCCTCGCCTATGTACAGATGCAGTCTATTCACGCTGTCCTCCGTCTGTGTTTTCTTCGATTTCTTCTCAAAGGATCACGTCACATTGATTGTGACACATCAAAGCGTCACCGCCTTCGCAATCCCTTGGGATAGTGATTCTTCATGACCCCGTTCGCCTGTTTCCCCCACCCGACCGAAATGCCTTCACAGCACAGCAGCGTATATCCAGCGGGTGCATTTTCCTGCAGGTGAAGCGTTTCTCCCGCCTGATATGCGAGCGTTTGTTCACGTGTCAGATTCATTATGCGCTTCGCTTCTTCGGGGGACAGCGCCATCGCCAACGCGTGATCCGGTTCCCAGCGCTTTCCCTGCTTGCGCGCCAGCAGTAGGCCCATGCGCAGCACGCGCATCCCATCAAGCTGCAGCGTCTTTGCCCCTTCCGGCAGCGCCCAAAGAGCGCCGTTCAAAAGATGCATTCGCGTAAACCGTATCTGTGGTGCCAACACATCCAGCCCTGCGAGGATGGCATCCTCCGCGCTCGTCTTTTCGCCCATATGTTTAGGGGAACGCGCCGCGGGCAGCACGTCGCTGTATATTATATCATCGTTCAGATGCGCAAAATTTGACCGGTGCAGCAGGCTGACGAAATGGCCCTCGCCACGAATCTCATGCGGATAGAGATGCACATAGCCGTTTTTCGCCTCCGGCAATCCTGGTAATGCGAACGGCACGAGCGAAAATGCCGGATGATTATGCAAAAAAGAATCGAGTACCCCTTCGTTTTCAATGTCATTAAATGTGCAGGTCGAATAGACGAGCGTGCCCCCGGGTCGCAGCATAACAGCCGCGTGGTCAAGGATCTCAAGCTGTCTTGCAGCACAGCCCTGTACAGACGCGGGCGTCCATTCAGCGCGAGCGTCGATCTGTCGACGGAACATTCCTTCTCCCGAACAAGGCGCATCCACGAGAACGCGATCAAAATATGCGGGAAAGCGCATGCTCAGCGCTTGTGGCGAGGCGCATGTGACGATGGCGTTGCGCACCCCCATGCGTTCGACGTTTCGTGAGAGAATTTGAGCGCGAGACGGGACGATATCGTTGCAGACGAGCATGCCTTGTCCACCCATCAGCGCCGCGATCTGCGTGGACTTGCCGCCGGGTGCAGCACACAAGTCCAATATGCGCTCCCCGGGCTGCGGATCGAGCGCAGTGACTGCACTGAGCGCGCTTGGTTCCTGCAAATAGTATAGACCGGCCTCGTGCAGCGGTGAAGTGCCCGGGTGAGCGTTTGAATCGACAAAATATGCGCCCCTCGCCCACGGAACAGGCGCGCCACAGCCGTCGATTTTGCAGTGTGGAACACCATCCGGACGCAGGAGAAGGTTGACGCGAAGCGCGCGCTCGGTTGGCATGGATAATGCATGGAGATATGCAAAAAAGCCTGCTTCTCCGAGCAGGCGTTTCATTTGTTCCGCGTAACCCTCGGGCAACGCAGCGGTCGGCATGCTTTCCATGGAGATATCCTCTCTGATCGAAAACGAAGAACTCACCGCGTTCCCCGTAAAGCTGCAATCATACCAACATGTCGTGTGGGCATGACAGTGAAAGATCCATTTTTCTTGGCCCGCCCACCGTCAGTCCACTGCCTACCTACAGAGCGGTCGATCTTCTAACTGGCTGCCCCATCCATGAGCACCGCGCATAATCTGCGTTTGTCGTCAATTCCTGCTTCGATCACATAGAGCCTTCCGATGGCACAGGCCGTATTGAATACGGATTCCTTTGTCGTCAGGATGCAGAAGATGCTGCGCGAAGCCCGCGATGCCAACGGGCGAAAGACGATGTTAGGCGGTTCAAGCCCAGCTAGCCGAATCCGCCTGCTAAAGCGCTTATAAGCCGTATTGGCCTTGGCCGCGTCGTGAAAGACGTCGGCCGTCAGTACAAGCTTGCAGATTCCCCGTTCAATCTGGCTTGATGTTCTGTATCGGCCTTGCCATGGCTTGTCTTCCGGCCATGCGACCACATCGACCACCGCACGTCCTGTCTCGATCGTGCGCATCCGCATCCCTCCCTTCCGAACATACAATTATGGATATATTGATTATAACATAAAATTCATCATGTTCGCAAGGGGATTTTCGATTTTCCTATTGATTCTCAAAAGACCGCCGTATTCGGATATGGTTTTTATAAAATATTATCTCTTTTTTAAGAAATGTTATCCTTTTTTTCATTCTCAATTTCCTGCGCAGCAGCCAATGCGGCGCTGCATCCCTCGCCGACGGCCTTGGCAACCTGAAGCGGCAGGCCTGTGCAGTCCCCAGCGGCATATACACCGTGCACGCTCGTGCGCATGCTGCGGTCTACGCGAATAAACGCGCCATCCATCTTAAGTCCTGGCAATAGCGCGGACAACGCCATCGCCTCGCGAAAGATGAACACTGCGTCAAATGCGCGCTCTTCTCCGTCGATCATCAAACCGGTAGCGCGGGTTTCTCCGAGCACAGCCTGAGGCTCGCCGCCTTCGACACAGACGCGCGGGTCAAGCCCTTGATCACGCTTCCCAAAATAGGTCACGCTTGCGCAAAGATCGGCAAGGAAATTGGCTTCATGAACAGCCTCGGGACCGCTTGCGACGACCGCGACGCGCTTGCCGCGATACAGCATGCCGTCGCATGTGCCGCAATAGCTGACGCCGTGACCCAGCAACTTCGCCTCGCCCGCAAGCAGTTTCGGCTGCTTGGCGCCCATGCAGAGGATGAGCTTTTTCGCCTCTACAAAGTCCGCGCCGAGTGAAACCGCAAAGGAGTTGCCCATCGCTACAGCCTGATGCGCTATGCCCGGACGAATTTCGGCGCCCATGCCTTCCGCCTGACTGCGCATGGCATTGAGCAGTGTCTGCCCGGAGACATCTGGAAAACCAGGATAATTGGTGATGTGTTCAGCGCGGGTTAGCCAGCCCGTGTTTTGGCCGATGACGATGGCGGATTTATCCCGCTTGCGAGCGTGAATGGCGGCGGAGTAACCCGCAGGTCCCGCGCCGATGATGGCGATATCGAACATGTTTCCTCCTGGATGATCAATCAAAAAGCTTCGATTCTCTCAATGTCAAGTGACCGTTATTTCTTTTGCAATTGGATTGGGCTTCCTTGTTCCTCTCCCTGTCAGCGCGCATATCGCAGTTCATTGCAGTGTCATCTTTTCCCCGTTTAGCGTCACTTCGAGCGAATCGCCGCTTTGAAGCGTCAGCCTTGCGCCGTGCTCGTCAACCTCAACCAATATGCGGCGTCCTCGGTAGAGTATTTTAAACGCATAGCCCGTCCATCCCTCGGGCAGTTGCGGCGTGAAGCAGAGCTCCCCCGTGATCGTACGCATGCCGGCAAATCCATGGACGATCGACAGCCAGCTTCCGGCCATCGACGTGATGTGCAGGCCATCGCTGGTGTCATTGTTGATATTGTCAAGATCCAGCCTGGCCGTCTGCGCATACAGTTTCTGTGCTTTATCGAGCTTCCCGATAGACGATGCAAGGATGCTGTGCACGCATGGGGACAGACTCGACTCGTGCACCGTCATCGGCTCATAGAACTCGAAGTTGCGCCTCACCGTCTCTTTGTCGTACAAATGCTCCAGGAAATAAAGCCCCTGCAATACGTCCGCCTGTTTGATGAAGCACGAACGCAGGATACGATCCCAGCTCCATCTTTGGTTGAGCGGCCTGTCCTCGGGCGAAAGCGCGCTGGCAGGCATCAAATCCTTATCAAGGAACGTGTCATGCTGCACGAAAATGCCGCGCTCTTCGTCATAGGGCAGATACATCCGCTCGCTGATCTCCCGAAAGCGTGCGATTTCCGCATCGTCGACGCCCAGCGCTTTCACCTTTTCAGGCGGCACAAGTTCGAGCTGATCGGCTGTGTAGCTAAGCTCCCATGCCGCCATGCGGTTTGTATACCAGTTGTTGTTCACATTGTTCTCGTATTCGTTCGGGCCAGTCACACCATGAATCATATAGCATTGCTTCGATTTGGCAAAGTGTACGCGACCTGCCCAGAACCTGGCGATGTTCACCAGCACATCGATACCATACTGATCTAGGTATGACCGGTCACCCGTATACTGCGTGAAAGCAAAGATCGCATACGCGACAGCACTGTTGCGATGAATCTCCTCGAATGTGATCTCCCATTCGTTGTGGCATTCGACGCCGGTAAACGTGACCATCGGATAGAGTGCGCCGGGCAGACCCTGCTGCTGTGCGTTATGTATAGCGCCGTCTAGCTGAAGCCAGCGGTATTTCAGCAGGTTCTTTGCGACTTCCTCCCCCGCGATGGCTGTATACAGCGGCAGGCAGTACGCTTCCGTGTCCCAGTAAGTTGCACCGCCGTACTTTTCGCCCGTGAATCCTTTGGGGCCGATGTTCAGCCGTGCGTCCTCACCATAATACGTCGAAAAAAGCTGAAAGATGTTAAAACGGATGCCCTGCTGCGCGGCGACGTCTCCATCGATGCGCACATCGGCCTTTTCCCAGCGATGCGCCCACGCTTCCATCTGTTCCTTGCGCAGCACTTCATATCCCGTGGTTCTCGCGTCGATCACAAGGCCGCGAGCGGTACTGGTCAACCGCGTCTCGTCGTGATCCCGACTGGTTGAAACAGCGACAAACTTGTCAAGGCAAAGCGTCTTGCCCGGTTTACAATCAAACGTCAACTTGCGGCAGACATAGCCCTTGTCAAGCTGGGCGCGCTCCTTGCGTGGCTTTGCATGCGGCGTGACGGCCATCGCACCGCAGACAGCAAAGCGCGGCGTGCCAAATGGATTTTCGCGCGTACGCGTGTTGACGGACATGACATCCGCCTCGTCCTTTTCGCCCTCAAATATCCAGAATGTCTCGTCATAGTTGGCGTCCTCGTTGTGAACATTGGCGTCAATCGCAGGAAGCAACGTCACGCGGCATGCATAGTCCGCCGTCACTTGACAGCGAATCGCAGCGATTTCCGGACGAGCGATGGAGCAAAAGCGTTCAAAGGACACATGAACGGCTCCTTTTTTACGCCGAATCGTAAACTCGCGGTAGAGGATGCCCGTGCGCATGTCGAGCACACGCGAAAAAGATTCGCAGCGATCCACGGCAAGATCGATATCCTCGCGATCGATACGCACGCGAAGAGAGATGATGTTCATCGCGTTGATGACCTTGCCAAAGTAAGGTGGGTATCCGTTTTTCCACCAGCCGACGCGTGTCTTGTCCGGAAACCAGACGCCCGCCAGATATGTCCCACGATGGCTGTCGCCGGTGTAGCGCTCCTCAAAATTGCCACGCATGCCCATGTGTCCGTTGCCGATCGATGTGATCGATTCAGCCAGGCGCATGTCCTCGCGATGAAGCGTATCCTCTGTCAATCGCCATGGGTCGAGCTCAAAGATCGTTTTCATTTAAATTCCTTTCTGCCAGCAGCGTGAGTCGTATCCCTTTCGTCCCGTCCGTCTTTCTTTGAGCCTATCTGCCCTCGCCTCTTTGAGCATTTGGATCAAGCGGTTTCAAAATATGCATCTGAACCATATGGCCATATGAAAGCATCCCAACGCGACATGGTGAGCGCTTATGCACATTGACGATCTGCATATGAATGATCAATATCAATCAGTTCAGTATGGAAAAAAAGCCGCATCGAATGCGGCGGATCAGTTGAGCAGCGTTCAATCCTTGACAGGGAGTTTGACGACGACCTTTTTGTAATGTTTGACAAATTCGCGATGGCAGGCCGTCTTGTGTGCGTCGCTGGGGAACATCATGTAGAACATGCCAGGGCGGATTGAAACGGTCGTACAGTTTCCTGTATAGAAATAATTGTCGTGCTCGGCGTCCTCGCAAAGCGGGTTGAGCTCCTGAATGTGCGCCCAGGCCATGCGTTCACCGCCGGATACGCAGTATTGCAGATCGATGTAGCGCTTATGTGATTCAAAATGGATGCTGTCTAGCTGACGCGTCTCGCCCTCGGAGACGGTGGCAAACAGGCCGTTATCCAGCTCATACCTGCCCGGCTCGAGATCCGGCGCTTCTGCCAGAAACGCAAACGCTGCCTCCAGATCGGGGTGGACGGGATAATAACGCTCCTGTTCTTCAATCCGATCGATGATCACGGAGATCAACCCCCCTTCTAGCTTGAACATCGATCATTATAAAGCAATTTTTCCTTTCCGTCAAGCGATTGACGATCCGGCTTCAAGCTTCCAGATGCCAGGATTCATTTCGTAAGATGTTGAATCCATCTCATCATTTTAAGATCAAACGGCATGAAAAAACATCCGGTCTGCACAGCTGTACAATCCGGATGTCTCATCATTACGCGCGTTTGAAGGTGAGCACGATCATCCTTCCTTCGACGACGAAACGTCTTTATGACACTTAAAATCTATCGCATATTCTCTGCTTTTCTCTGCGCGTCATGGGATATGGGGCGCTTTTGCCATCCTTGATTTTTAGAATGCCAGTAGATATCAAATGACATAGGCAATCAGGAAGGTGATGATAAAGTATCCTAAAATCAATGCAATGCGAATAGCCCCAGACGTAATACTGATCATCTGCGTTTCTTTTTCGGTGATCTCTGATGTCGCTAAGTCTCGTTTCCATGGATTGTTGATCACGAGCAGCGAACCTGCGCACACGAAAAACAACGTAAACACCACGGGTATAAATTTATCCAATCCAAGCATCGTGTTGATGCTATATAAACTACTCGCTTGGAGTACATTGCTGAATACCGGCACATTCTTCATCAACAAGCTTGAGAAAGCCGACTCATGGATATAAACCCAACTGTATTTATAGGCATGAACCAACACGATGCTCACTTCCATGATGATTTCAACGGTCATATTTAGCTTCAACTTTCTGTTATCGCCGACCATCAGAAAAACCATGTATGGTGTGAGCAAAACGATCCAATATGGATATGCGTACAGCATGAAGGCATACAACGCGGCAAAGATAAAGAAACACAACCAACTGAATGAATGAAGGAATTGCTCAGGCCCTTTCACCTTGCTCGCATAAGCGATCACGTAGACCGAAAACAGGCAGAGGAAGAACAGCAAAATGGCTGTATCTCCATCCTCCCCCCCTCCGATGGATCTCGCGACCAAACGGTCAAAATACTGTACATTATAATCGCTGCATGCGATTTTAAAAGATTCGTCTCCCAGCCAAGGGAGTATGACAAGGACAGTGCCCACAAGTCCGCCGAGCATATCACAAAGGATTCGCGTGATCCTCTTCTCCTTGAGCAAAACCAATGCCACGAATGGAAATAAAGCGAATATCTTCAGCGTCGCTGCAAAGGAAAATATGGCGATTGTCTTGGGCGAAATTCTGTCGTCGCAGACCGTCGATTCCAATCCCCAGAGGACGAAGAACAATGACAACACATCATATTGTGCATCCGCGATCGCAGGCACCGCGACAAATAGCGATGACATGAAGAGGAACAACGCAAAACTCGACCGCATCTCATCATGCCAGACCTTCTTTGCAATGCGATAGACCCAAAACCCACAGCCGCAGGAGAGTAAGACGATGAACAGCTTCAGCCAAAGCTGGCATCCCAACGACATCTCGTTAACGCCTGCATAGCGAATGAGCAGATAAGCCGGCAGATCCCAAATGCCAAAGAGGAGATAATAGGTTGCATAATAATTTGCAGGCCAACCTGCACGTGGATTCTCGATCGTCACCTTATAGAAATCCCGTATGTTACCGCTGAATAAGCAATCGAGAAAATTGAGCGCGTGATGGTGCGTGG
>CAYUZP010000027.1:6298-15552 GCA_964449655.1 uncultured Oscillospiraceae bacterium | reverse complement strand
GCCCGGCAGATGAAAGGGAACCTGCAGCCTGTCGCAGGCGATGCGCACAAAGTCATCCATGTATAGATTCAAGTGCATGACCTTTCGATAGCACAGAAACAGCGTACATGCGCAGTCCTCATCGAGGATCGGATGGCATTGCACGCGATAGAGCAGATCCAAAGCGTTGTTCAGATATACCCGCGGGCAGAGCATGACGGCATTGGCGCGCGCGACAACCCGTTTGGCTGCTTCAAGGTTGCTTGTCTCCATCAAAAGGCGCGGCGAAAGCCCGGCGCGCTCAAACAGCCTGTCCTGCACCTCGCGCACGCTGTGCCCCGGACTCAGGCAGACGAATCGCTCGCCCGATGCTTGGGACAGGTGAATCGGCTCGCCGTCCGCATGTGCGTGCGCCAATTCCGTCGATCGTGCCGCCATCAGCACGATTTCCTCGCGTTCGATGAACACGTAGTTCAGCTTTCCGGGCTTTTCCTGTGTCGCGATGAGCGCGATGTCGCATTCACCTTCCTCGGCGAGGCGCTCAAGGGCCTCATTGTCGCGCTCGATCAGCTTCAGCTCGACGAAAGGATATCGGTTGGCGAATTCCGGCATGACGAGAGGCAAGAGCGCGATGCCGCGCTGAAACGTCAGCCCGAGGCGCAGCTGCCCGTGCAGTTCCTCCTTTGTCTCAGCCAGCTCGGCGCGCAGGCTGTTTTCAATATCCAACATGCGCAGCCCCGCTTCCACGTAGCGCTGTCCCGCATAGGTCAGCGAGATGGGATCGGATGTGCGATCGAATATCGCTGTGCCGAGATCCTGCTCGATCTGCTTGATCGCTTGGGACAGCGCGGGCTGCGAGACGAAAAGCTTCTTGCCGGCCGCGGTGATCGAACCTTCCCGAAGCACGGTGAGCACGATCTTGATCTGTCTTGTGTTCATGGGCGACGCCTCCGCGCGGATGATATGCCGGATTTCCAGATTTGATTTGACTTCCTGCGACGGTTATTGTATCATGGTTTTAAATTCAGCGCAAGCGGGAGGCGGTCATCATGAAGGAACGCGTCGTCACCTGGGGCCGTGTGCGGCTCGGCGAGGGTATGCCCAAGATCGCCGTGCCCTTGATGGGGCGCAGCGTGCAGGAGATGGCCTTTGCGGCGGAGCGTGCGGTCTTGGCCCAGGCGGACGTTCTGGAATTGCGCATGGACAGCCTGTCCGCCATGCCCGATATCGGGACAGCGCTGCGGACATGCGCGGCCGTGCGGGAGAAGGCGGGCGGCGCGCCGGTGCTCTTCACGCTGCGCACAGCGCGGGACCAAGGCGCGGGTTCCAGTGATGCCGCGGCGTATGAAGCGCTGCTGTGCGATGTGGCACGCGCAGGCGCGTGCGAGGCGATAGACTGCGAGCTGAGCGTTGGAAAGGACGCGTTTAGCAGAATCACAGAAAACGCGCACGCGTGCGGCGTGTCCGTGGTCGGCTCCAGTCATGCGTTTGACGGCTTGGCGGATTTGCGCGTTGCGCAGGAGTGGCTTTTGCGGCAAAGAGCGCTCGGCGCTGATGTGTGCAAAGCGGCGGTCATGGCGCGGGATGTGAGCGAGGCGCTGCGCATATCGGCGGCCCTGTGTGAGACGGCGCAATCGCTCGATGCGCCCGTGATTGCCATCGCCATGGGCCAGGCGGGGCTGCTCTCTCGAATCGGCGCGGAGTGCATGGGCAGCTGTCTCACGTTCGGCACAGCGGGACAATCCTCCGCCCCTGGACAGATCGACGCATTCACATTGCGCGGCCTGCTTTGCGATATTCACAAGGCTGTCCATCGTTCATGAAGGCGCGGTTTCAGCATGAGATCAAGACGCCACAAACGTGAAAATACACTATAAAATCTTTGTAACAAATGAGACGGAATGGTCATATTCACGTTTCTGCCTAGCGAGGGCGGCTGACTTGTGAACGGATTTGTGTGGTCACAAAGACCAAATCGTATCTGTGATGTCGCGTTATGCCTGCAGATATTACGAAATTGTGAATCCTGCAATCATCTTCGGCTTCTTTGAATGGATCTGTTCACAATTCAAAATCTATGCTATACTGTAAGCAAACGTCACAAAGGGGAGGGAGGACGATCATGGGCGAATTCAAGGTGCGCGAGGAATGGATGCCGTTCTGTCTGCCGGACGTATCGGATGTGGAGGTGCGGGAGATTGGCGAGGCGGTGCGCTCGCTGTGGTGGGCAAAGGGGCCGCGGACGAATCAATTTGAGAAAGAGTTCGCCCAATACGTCGGCGCAAAGCACTGTGTCGCAGTCAATTCCTGCACAGCCGCGCTGCATCTCTCACTTCTGGCGGCGGGCATAGGGCCGGGCGATGAGGTCATCACGTCGCCGCTCACATTTGCGTCGACCGCCAACACGATACTGCACGTCGGCGCGACACCCGTCTTTGCCGATATCGATCCGGACACAGGCCTCATCGACCCCGCGGAGGTGGAAAAGAAGATCACAGCGCGGACGCGGGCCATCGTGCCGGTTCACTATTCCGGCCTCGCCGCCGACCTTGACGCGCTCGGAGCGCTCTGCGATGCGCATGGCCTGCTGCTCAGCGAGGATGCCGCACATGCTGTCGAGACGCGCTACAAGGGGCAGCCGATCGGGCATCACCCGCGCGGAACGGTCAGCTTTTCCTTCTATGCGACAAAAAACCTCGCGTGCGGCGAGGGCGGCGCGCTGGTCACAGACGATGAGGCGATTGCGGAAAAGGCGCGCGTGCTCTCCTGTCATGGGATGAACAAGAACGCGTGGAACCGCTACGGGAAAGAGGGAACCTGGCGCTACGACATCGAGGAACCCGGCTACAAATACAACATGTTCGACATACAGGCCGCGCTCGCGCTCTCGCAGCTCCATCGCCTTGACGACATGCAGAGGCGCCGGATGGAGGCCGTCGCGGTCTATGAAAAGGCGTTTGCGGATGTGCCGCAGCTCCGTCTTCAGAAGACGCCCGATGATTGCCGCCACAGCCGCCATCTCTATGTGCTGCGCATCGTGCCCGAGGCGCTGACCATCACGCGCGACCGCTTCATCGAGGAGTTGAGCGCGCGCAACATCGGCGTCAGCGTGCATTTCATCGCGCTGCATACGATGAGCGCCTATGTGAAGCGCTTTGGCTACAAGCCCTGTGATTTTCCCAACGCTTACGCGTTTTCAGAGAGCGAGATTTCGCTGCCGATGTACGCCTCGCTCGGCGTAGAGAACGCGCAGTACGTCGCGTCTGCCGTGCTGGATATCGTCAAAAAATACGCGCGGTGATGCTGCCCGATGGCTTCATCCATGGACGCGAAAATATCAACCGTGACGCGCAGTGAACGCCACAGCTGCGATACGGACCATTGGCCTTTTTTACTCGCCTTTTATCGCGAATCACTGTTCACGGTCAACATGCCCTACAGCGCACTTCATCGATGACATGCGAATGGTCAAAGCGATGGACTGCCGCGCGGAAAATGCTCAATTTAGATAGCGACACAGCGCGATCGCGCAATCACAGCATGAGAGGATCAATACCCAGAAAGGATGTTACTTGAATGGCAGAGACGACCATCTTCATGAACCGCGAGCTGTCCTGGCTCAAATTCAACGAGCGCGTGCTGGAAGAGGCGGAGAGCAATAAAACGCCCTTCTGTGAGCGACTCGGCTTTCTGTCGATCTACCAGAGCAATCTCGACGAGTTCTTCATGGTGCGCGTCGGCACGCTGATGGATCAGGAGCATGTTTCGCCGGATGTGCGCGACAACAAGACGGGCATGACGTCCTCTGAGCAGCTCGCCGCCGTGCTTTCCGCTGTGCGCCGCCTGGATGAGCGCAAGGATCGCGTCTATGCCGAGCTGCTAGAGGGGCTGGAGGAACAGGGCGTGCGTTTTGTCGATTTCAAGCGGATCGACAAGCAGGAGAGCGATCGACTCGAGCGCTATTTTGACATGGAGATCGCGCCGCTGATTTCACCGACCATCGTCGGCCGCAGACAGCCGTTCCCATTCCTGCGCAACCGGGAGATCTATGCCGCTGTCGTGCTGGAGCGAAAGAGCGGCAAGCGGCGGATCGGCATCATCCCCTGCGGCGCGGGATTGTTCCCGCGGCTGATCGAGGTGACCATCGGCGAGTCGGGGGAAAAGGCGTACATGCTCGTCGAGGAGCTCATTCTCCATTTCTTGCCCAAGATATTCGAGGGCTACTTTGTGCGCGCGAAATCGCTGATTCGCGTCACACGAAACGCGGACATCGACGCGGATGCGCTCTACGAGGAGGACCTTGATTACAGGGAATTCATGGTCGAGCTCATCAAGCGCCGCAGACGTCTTGCGCCTGTGCGTCTTGAATTGTCCCAGGAGCTGGAGCAGGACGTCGTCGATTCGCTGTGCGAATACATGGGCGTGCAGCATGACCACGTGTTTCGCAGCAGCACGCCGCAGGATCTGTCCTTTTTCGTGCAGATTCAGGATGCGCTTCGGCAGAACACGGAGCTCTTCTATCAGCAGCGCATACCGCAGCGCTCGCCGCAGTTTGTGCAGGGCGCGCCGGTTCTGCCGCAGGTGCGCGCCGGTGACAAGCTGCTCTCCTATCCGTATGACAGCATGAAGCCGTTCCTCGATATGCTGCAGGAAGCCGCCAACGACGATGATGTCGTCTCCATCAAGATGACGCTCTATCGCGTGGCAAAGCAGAGCCGTGTGGTCGAGGCGCTGATCGAGGCCGCCGAAAACGGCAAGGATGTGCTCGTCATGGTGGAATTGAAGGCGCGCTTTGACGAGGAGAACAACATCGGTTGGTCGCGCAGGCTGGAGGCCGCGGGCTGCAACGTGATCTATGGGCTGGACGGCTACAAGGTGCATTCAAAGCTCTGCCTGATCACCAGACGCACAGGCGGGCACACGGAGTATTTCACGCAGATCGGTACGGGCAATTACAACGAGAAGACGGCGCGATTGTACACGGATCTGTCGCTGATGACCTGTAATCAGGAGATCGGACGCGAGGCGGCAGCGGTGTTCACGGCGCTGGCCATGGGCGAGACGGTCGAGGAGACGGGGCACCTGCTCGTCGCGCCGCACTGCCTGCTCAATAAGGTGTTGGCGATGATCGACGAGGAGATCGAGCACGCGCGCTGCGGCGAGGACGCGTATATCGGCATCAAGATCAACGCACTGACCGACAAGGCGATCATCGACCGGCTGATCGCGGCGTCCTGCGCGGGTGTGAAGATCGACATGGTCGTGCGCGGCATCTGCTGCCTGATCGCTGGCGTGCCCACGGCGACGGAGAACATTCATGTGCGCAGCATCGTCGGGCGGTATTTGGAGCACTCGCGCATATACATCTTCGGCACGCGGGAACGCGCAAAGGTGTACATCGGATCGGCTGACTTCATGACGCGCAACACGCTGCGCCGCGTGGAGGTCGCAACGCCCATATTGGATCCCGGGATTCGAGAGAAGGTCTTAGAGCTGTTTGACTGGATGCTGAAGGACAACGTGCAGTCGCGCGTCATGCAGCCCGACGGACAGTATGTCCGCCTAAACGCGGAGGGCGATGAGGCGTTCAGCGTGCAGGAAGCGCTCTTCAAACGGGCGTATGAGGAGGCGGCCGGGAACAGAGCGCAGTGAACGGAGGATTGCACGTCGTTAAAAGTAAATGTTGAACAAAAAAGCCGCTTTTAGGATATTCTAGAAGCGGCTATTCTATATTTTGTTTGATCAAGTTGCGGCAGCGCAAGAGGATCGATCCGCTGCGATGGAAAAGAGCCCGCTATCGCGCGTCACAGCCCCAGCATCACCGAGGCGATCATGAAATAGATGATCAGCGAACACGCGTCTACGATCGTGGTGATCATGGGACTGGCCATGACCGCGGGATCGAAGCCGAGCTTTTTGGCGCCCATCGGCAAAAGACAGCCGACGATCATCGCGATGACGACCGTGCACAGCAGCGTCACGGACACCGTCGCCGCGATCAGCATGCCTGAATCGGTGAACAGGATCATGCGCAGAAAGTTGACCGCTGCCAGCGCCGCGCCGGATACTACGGCCACGCGCACTTCCTTAAACAGCACAGCGAACCAGTCGCGCAGCTCGACCTCGCCCAGCGCCATGTTGCGGATGACCGTGACAGACGTCTGGCTGCCGGAGTTGCCCGCGCTGTCCATCAGCATCGGTATGAATGCCGTCAGCGCCACCGCGCTGGAAAGCAGCGTTTCAAAGTGGGTGATGATCGTCGATGTGAACGTCGCTGAAATCATCAGCAGCAAAAGCCACGGCAGCCTGTGCGCCACGAGATGCAGCACGCTCGTCTTCAAGTAGTCCTCGTCGCTCGGTATGATCGCGGCCATCTTCTTGATGTCCTCGGTGTTTTCGTCCTGTATGACATCGACGATGTCGTCGACCGTGATGATGCCCACAAGCCGCTTTTCGGTATCGCATACGGCGATGGATGTCAGGTCATAGCGGCGGAAATCGTCGGCGACGGCTTCCTGATCGTCCGTCGTGATCGCGCAGACCGGATCGGTCTCCATGATATCGCGCACTGTCGCGCCCTCCGGGGCGATGATCAGCTTGCGCAGCGAAACCTGTCCGATCAGATGCCGTGCGTTGTCGATCACGTAACAGGTATAGATGGTCTCCTTGTCAATGCCCGTGCGCCTGATGGTTTCAAGCGCCTTTCGAACCGTGAAGTCATCGTGCAGATCCACGTATTCGATGGTCATCAGGCTGCCGGCGCTGTTTTCCGGGTAGTTGAGAAATTGGTTGATGACGGCGCGCGTGCTCTCGTCCGTGTTTTGCAGCACCTTTTTGACGACGTTTGCAGGCATCTCCTCGAGGAAGTCGACCGTATCATCCATGAACATGTCATCGACCAGTTCACGCAGCTCTGTGTTCGTCGCGCTTTCGGCGATGAGCTGCTGCTGATCGCTGGTCATATAGGAGAATACGACCGAGGAGATATCCTTGGGCAGCATGCGGAAAAAGCGCAGCATGCGGCTGCTGTCGTCGATCTCCTCGAGTCCCTCGGCGATGTCCACCGGCGGACACTCATTGGCCTTCTGCTTGAAGGCGGACAGCCTGCCCGCGTCCAGAAGGCTCATCATTTCATCAAATTCTTCGCGAATCTTTTCCTCCATTCAAAGTCCCTCCTTGCATGATCAGATGGTCTGATCCCGCAGGCGAACCCTTCAGGAGCGCAAAAAAAGCACACGGCAATAGACCGCGTGCTCTGCAATCATTTTACGGTGCAGGCATGAACGCGGCCTGATTTAGCGCGCCGGGTGCCCTGCGTTCTCGGGGTTTACCGGCAGGATGACTGGGCTCGTCCACGCTTTTCACCTCCGGAAAAGTGAAGAATTTGGTTTTCCCCGCTACACAATACCCCCAATTGAGGGCTTTGTCAACACTTGCGCGGCGAAAAGTCCGGCTTATTTGTGGTCATGGCGCGCGAACCGCTCGATCGGCCGCGGCGCGGTCTGCCGCCTTGTAAAAATCAAAAAGCGCGCCTCCTCACAGGAGAAGACGCGCCTTGCTCATGCGATCATGAATACGACGCAGCGCTGCCTTTGAGGCGATCTTCGCGCTTTACGGCTCCACGTAAGCCCAGCTTGCGGTCGGCGTGCCGTCCTCGTCGCTAAAGTAGGTGGCGAGATAGTCGTCTACCGCTTCCTCGCTGGCGAATATGGCGATGGTCTCTGTCGCGCCGTTGGGATCGGGCGCGAGGCGGGCGTAGTTAAAGCCGCCTTCCCTGTAGCCGCAGGAAGCGGTGTATGCGCCGTCCACGAGCGCGTCGCTCAGCGCGATGACCTCGCCAGAGGAGAACATGAAGTGCGCGAACGCGGGATTGTATTCCTCGGTCAGCGTCGCGACAAACTCAGCCTGATCGGCCGGGACGATGAAGGAGGGCACGCCCATGATGTCCTCGCCCGTCTCGTTGTCGGTCAAAAGGATTTCCTTTGAGCCCTCGGTGACGAGCGTCAGGCTCACGGTGTCGTCAACCGGATAGTCCGGCAGTGTGGCGCGCAGCGCGGCGGCCTCATCGCCTGTGTACAGCTTGATGTTGGCAAACCACGCCTTGTCCTCGAGATCGTCGGTCGCGCCGTCCTTGCGATAGAACAGTGAAATCTGCGTTTCACCCGCGGTCTTCAGGGGAATATAGATGGTCGTCCAGTCGATTTCGCCGCTGCCGATCAGGGTTTCCTTGCCGTTCACCGCGTAGTAGACATAGTCATAGCCCGGCTCGGTGGAGGTCTTGTAATCAAAGGACAGCACGTCGCCTTCCTGCGCATTGATGGTCAGATCGATGCCGGAGATGCCGTTGTTTTGGATCTGGCAGGTCGTCTCGGCCGCTGTTCTGCCGTCCTTTTCAACCAGGATCACAGGCCAGTTGTACTCGTCCTCGGGATTGGCAAAGGTGATTTCGTTGTCGCCGGTATTAAGCGCTTGGGCCAACTCTGCCGGATCTGTCGGCTCCACGGTCGGCACGACGCGCGGGATCATGTCCAGCAGCTGGCTCTCGGTGTAGTCGTCTCCCACAAACACGTCGAACGCGCGGCGGAAGTTATCCACGTTCGTCTGCGATCCGACCTCGATCAGGCAGACCGTGCCAAAGCGATCGATGAATATGGATGTCGGTATGCCGGTCACGCCGAACGCGTCGTCCAGATTGGGCGTATCGCGGCCGGTTGGGAAGGTCATGCCGTACTCCGCCACAAAATCGGCGATCACCTCGTCGGTGTCCTCCTCTTCACAGGACAGCGCGAAGATCTCGATGCGATCCTTGTACTCCTCGTAGGCTTCCTCCATGATCGGGAATTCCTGACGACAGGGGCCGCACCAGGTGGCCCAGATGTTGATGAGCACCATGTCCTTCTCCTTGAGCACCTCGGACAGCGTGTATTCCGTGCCGTCGTAGGTGGTGAAGGAGAAATCAGGCAGCGTGTCGCCCACCTGATAGATGTGCGGCTCTTCCTCAGCGAGCGCGCAGCCGACGACAAGCAGCATCAGCATTGCCGCGGCGAGCGCGATCCAATTGCGCTTCATGTTGTTTCACTCCTTTGTTCGATTTTCGCTTTTGCAGGATATATCCATGTAAAAGCTTTGAAACAATCACATTATACCATATTTATGCAATCGAAAGCAAGGGATTTGATCAAATTCATGTGGATTCATGTATATTCAAGGCGTTTTTGTCGCAACGCGGAGGCGCGTAAGCGCTTGCTCTATGGAATCTAAATGCAGCGCTGCGT
>CAYUZP010000027.1:0-6198 GCA_964449655.1 uncultured Oscillospiraceae bacterium | reverse complement strand
GCAACGCGGAGGCGCGTAAGCGCTTGCTCTATGGAATCTAAATGCAGCGCTGCGTCCTTTGGGATACAGGGAGGATTCCTTCACGGCGTGATTTTGCCACGTCATTCGCCTTTGTCGCGTGGGGGATATGCCGCTTCTGTTATGATCGCCATATCGATACGGACCTTCACACCGGGTGCGTCTGAATGTCGAATATTGACAAGAGCAAAAAAAGACGTTACAATAAAAACGCGATTTTTTTTCGATGTACCGGAACGCGCGCTGCGAACGAACAGGCGATATGCTTCCGGCATAGACGCGACTCGCGCCCTCGTCCATAGCGTCTTTTCAGGCGGGGCGGCTTAGATGTTTTGCGTTTGATCGCTGTCATAAAAGCGGCGCTCATGGAAAGGGATGGCGAGATGAACCGTCAAAATCAGGCGAAGCTCAATCAAGTGCATGCGCTGACTGACGGTTTGCTTGTCTTTGTGTCCTATCTGCTGGCCGTCTGGCTTTGGGTCGATGTCATCAAAGGCGATCCCAACATGGCCTCCCTGAGCAATTTCGGCCATGCGATGGGTTTCGCGGCTGCGTATACGATTTGGACAGTCTGCATCCTCGCGTGCTTTGGCTTATACAAGGATGTCCGTATTCGCCACCTGTACATGGAAGTGCAGCGGATCATCATCGGCAACGCCATATCGCTCGTGACCGCCGCGGCACTGCTCTATCTGTTCCGCCTGCAGGAATTTTCGCGCGGCGCGCTGGGCCTGTTCTATGTGTTTTCCTGCATCCTTCTGACGGCGAAACGCCTGTGCATGCGGCTCGTTCTGCGCCGTGAGCAGGAAAAAGGCTATCATATCCGACATGTGCTGGTGGTCGGCGGGGGCAGCCTCGCTCAGCGCTACATCGATACGGTCTGCGATAGTCGCGAGTTGGGCATCGAGATCGCGGGGCAGCACGGCGGTGACAGCGATCTCATCGGTTTTTTGGAAGAACGGCTGCACGGCGAGGGCATCGACGAGGTTGTCGTCGCCCTGGAACCGACCGAGGTGGGCCATACCATCGACGTCATCCGCGTCTGTGAAAAATGCGGTGCGAAGATCAGCATCGTCCCATTTTATAACGATGTGATCCCATCCCATCCGGCGATCGACGAGATCGGTTCCATCAAGCTGATCCAGCTTCGCACGACGCCGCTGGATGAACCGGTCAATGCCATGCTCAAGCGCGGGTTTGATCTTTTCGCCGGCACGCTGATGCTGATCGTGGGAAGTCCGCTCTTCCTGATCATCGCGCTGAGCATCAAGCTCACCAGCAAAGGCCCGGTTTTTTTCTGTCAGGAACGCGTCGGACTGAACAAGAAAACCTTTAAGATGTATAAATTCAGGAGTATGCGCGTCAACGACGAGGAGAACACCGCCTGGAGCAGCGCGAACGACGATCGGCGAACACGCGTCGGCGCGATTTTGCGCAAGACCAGCCTGGATGAGTTGCCGCAGCTGTTCAATGTGCTGCGCGGCGAGATGAGCCTGGTCGGCCCGCGTCCGGAGATTCCCTATTATGTCGAGCAGTTTCGTGAAACCGTTCCGCTGTACATGGTCAAGTATCAGGTTCGGCCGGGCATGACCGGATGGGCGCAGATCAACGGCTTGCGCGGGGACACCAGCATCCCGCAGCGCGTGGAGCACGATCTGTGGTACATCGAGCACTGGAGCTTTGGACTGGATCTGTGGATTCTTCTGCGCACGGTCTTTGGCGGCATGATCAACGATGAGAAGCTGGAACGCGGAGGTCAAGGGACGAGACCCGCGGATGGCGATGCGGGACATGCCGAAAACGCGGACGCGTCCGCGAAAGAGGAGGGGTGATGCATGGGCTTTACCGTCATCATCCCGACACTGCGCGCGGCGGACACGATTGAGCGCCTGATCCATTGTCTGCTGGAGCAGAGCGTCGTGCCGGACGAGATCTTCGTCGTCGATTCGCAGTCAGACGATGGCACCGCGCAGATCGCCGCACATCTTCCCCGCGTTCGCGTGCTGGAGATCGCGCAGCGCGATTTTGACCACGGCGGCACGCGCGACTGGGCGCTTAGGCAGTCCGATGGGGATTTCGTCATCTTCATGACACAGGACGCGCTGCCCACGGATCGCGAGAGCGTCAAGCATCTGCTTGCGCCCTTTTCAGATGAACGCGTCGCGGCGGTCGGCGGCAGGCAGGTCGCGTGGCCTAGCGCGAGAGCGGACGAGAAGCTGGTTCGCGAACACAATTATCCGGCGCAAAACCGCACATGGAGCGCCAAGGACATCGATTCACTCGGCGTGCGCGCGTTTCTCATCTCGGATGTGTTCGCCGCATATCGGAAAAGCGCTTATTTGGACATCGGAGGCTTTGATCATCCGATCATGACCAATGAGGACATGCTGATCGCTGAACGGCTGTTGCACGCGGGTTATTTTCTGGCATACAGCGGCGAGGCTGCCGTGTATCATTCGCATGACATGACGCTGTCGCAGCAGTTTCATCGCAATTTTATCGTTGGCAGGACTTTGAAACGCTATGAGCAGCGCTTTGAGCATGTGCAGGAGATGGGCGATGGCGTGGAACTCTTCTCATTCGTGCTGGGGCGGCTTTTGCGGGAAGGGCATCCGCTTTACGGCGCGCGCTTTTGCGCGGATTGCGCGGCGCGGCTGTGCGGAAATCGCCTCGGCAGATGGGCTGAGACGCGCGCGCTTCGCCGTGAGCAAGAATCGCTCGATCGATCATAGATGAAAGTGGCATAGAGCCAACTCAACATAGACAGGCGGGAGAACAAAGAGGTATGGCGAAGGCGGAGATCCTGCTGGCGAGCTTCAATGGGGAACAATACGTGCGCGCACAGATCGACTCCATACTGGCGCAGCGCGATGAGGACTGGCATCTGACACTGTCGGACGACGGTTCTTCGGATGGAACGACTGCGATATTGGATGAATATGAAGCGCGTTTTCCGCAGAAGATCACGCGGCATCGGGCGGGGAAACGCTTTGGAAACGCTAGGGATCATTTTTTTCATCTGATGGCGCAATGCGAAGCGCCGTACATGCTGTTTTGCGATCAGGACGATGTCTGGTATCCGGACAAGGTGGGCAAAACGCTCGCGGCATTATGCCAGGCAGAGGCGGGGGACGAGGGGAAGCCGGTACTCGCCTTCTGCGATCAACGGCCTACAGACGCGTCGCTGCAGCCCTTGGCGCAGTCGCTTACGCGGTATCAGCAGCATTATACGCAGCGGTTTGACTATCGCGCGCTGCTGCTGCAAAACGTCGTGACTGGCGGCGCGATGGGGATCAACCGTGCTGCAGCGCGGCTGGCGGAGCGGTGCATCGACCCGTCACGCGTCATCATGCATGACTGGTGGCTGGCCGTGGTCACGGCGCGCTTTGGCGAGATCGTCTATCTGAACGAGGTTTTAGCCGATTACAGACAGCATGGGCACAATGAAGTCGGCGCGAAAGACGTTCGCAGCGTGCGGCACGTGCTGGGACGCTTTGCGAAACTCGGTGAGGTCCGCGAGCTCCTTGAAGCGAAGAAGAAACAGGCGCGGATATTTGATGAGACGTATGCTGGTGCATTGGACAGCGCCGACCGCGCGTTTCTCGACGGCTTTGAAAAAGACCACAGCGGCGCGATGTTCTATTGGCGATACAGACATCAAATCCATGGATTCTGGCGTTTGACGGGCATGATGGCGCTGGGCTGACGCCTCGTCAAAGGCTGATCATAGGGGATGAATCGCATGTCTAAAGCGGAGAGTAGCAAGGAGGAAAGAACGTGCCAAGCAAAGGCGTGATGCGGGTTGTCGCGGTGGTTGTGGCGTATTTTGCGCTTTCCGCGCTTTTTTATTGGATTGTGCGGGATGCGTGGACTTTGCGGGAGATGGAAAGCGACAGCGTCAACCCCACGGCGTATGTCGGCGATCTCTCGGGCGGCGCGAAGGTGGAGCAGACGTTCACCTGTTCGATGGATGAACTGCGCGAAATCGAGCTGCAAGCCGCGTCGTTTTCGGGCAACACAAGCGGCTCGCTTTTGCTGCAGATCATCGACAACGTCGGCGAGGAACGATGGTCAAAAAGCGTTCCTGCAAGCGAACTTCGCTATGGGGAGATGAACGCATTTCAGATCGAACCGCCGATCCAAAACGCTTCCGGGCAGCGATTCATTTTGCGCGTCACGGGCGTTCAAATCGTCTCCGGCATGGGCGCGACGCTCTGGATGGGCGATACGCGGTCCGCAGGACGCTTTGATGTGCCCGTCACCACGGACGAGTTGCTCACGCTGAACGGGACGCCGGTTGAGGGCGTGCTCGTCATGCGCACGCGCGGTGTTGACCATCTCGCTGCCGCTAGGAATTTTTGGCCGATCTGCAGCGCGATCGGCGTGCTGATCACCGCGTTCGCTCTCTATTATGAGAAAAAGCGCATCACGAACCCGCAGAGCGGCCTGTTTCATGCAGAGTATCTCGTCAAACGCTATAGCTATCTGCTCAGGCAGCTTGTGATCCGCGATTTTAAGATCAAGTATAATGCCTCCGTACTCGGCGTATTCTGGAGTTTCCTCAATCCGCTGCTGATGATGGTGGTTTACTATGTCGTTTTTTCGACAATATTTCACAACGAAATCGAAAATTTTACGGTCTACCTCATCACGGGCATTGTCCTTTTCAACTATTTTTCAGAATCGACCAACCTGGGCTTGATGTCGATCGTGAGCAACGCCAACCTGATCACGAAGGTGTATGTACCTAAGTACATCTATCCGATCTCCAAATCGCTCTCCTCGGCGATCAACATGCTGATCTCGATGATCCCGATGCTGCTCATCATGCTTTTTACAGGTGTCATGCCGACGCGCTCGCTGCTGCTCTTGCCGTTTGTGATCGCGTGCATCATCATCTTCAGCATGGGGATGTGCATGCTGCTGTCAACGTCCATGGCGTTCTTCCGCGATACGCAGTTCTTGTGGAGCGTTCTGGTGACGATGTTCAGCTTTCTGACGCCTGTATTCTACCCAGAATCGATCATTCCCCAGAATTTCCTCAGTCTGTATCATATGAATCCCCTGTATCAGTTTGTGCATTTTCTGCGCGGGATCACGCTTGGCGGCACAGCGCCGCTGCCCGGGGAGTTCCTAGGCTGTCTCCTGGCGGCGTTCATTCCGCTGGTCGTCGGCTTTACCGTGTTCAGGCACTATCAGGATGAGTTCGTGCTGTACCTGTGATGCGCACGCATCAGACTGTTGTCCGCTCGGGATTTGCAATGGACAAGAAGGAGAATGACCCATGAGCACCATGATTCGCGTCGAGGATGTATCGATACGCTTTCACATGGATATGAACCACACGACGCGTTTGAAGGAATGGATCGTCGCGTTTTTGAGCAGAAAGCAGCGCTACCAGGATTTTTGGGCGCTGCAGGACATCTCCTTTGAGGTGGAACGAGGAGAGGTCTTCGGCATCATCGGGCGCAACGGCTCAGGCAAGAGCACGCTGCTCAAGGTCGTTTCGGGCATCTACAAGCCGCGCACGGGCAAGAGCACCGTCATGGGGAGCATCGCGCCGATGCTTGAATTGGGCAGCGGCTTTGACATGGAGCTGACGGGCAGGGAGAACATCTACCTCAACGGCGCGATTCTCGGTTTCAGTGAGCGGTTTTTGAAGGAAAAGTATGACGAGATCGTCGAATTTTCCGAGCTTGAAAAGTTTATCAATGCACCGATCAAGACGTACTCTTCCGGTATGCTCGCCCGCCTGGCATTTTCAGTCGCCACCATCGTGCATCCCGAGGTGCTCATCGTGGACGAGATACTGTCCGTAGGCGACGAGGAGTTCCAAAAAAAGAGCCTGGATCGCATGATGGAACTGATGCACGGCGGAACGACCGTCCTCTTTGTCTCCCACTCGCTGGATCAAGTGCGCGAGTTGTGCCAGCGCGTGCTTTGGCTGGATGAGGGACGGATACGCATGATCGGCGATACGCAGACCGTCTGCAACGCTTATCAGACAGAAATGATTGACAAGCAAGAGGAAAAGAATTCAGCGGAAATGCCGTATCGCGCTCGCTGACGTGCAAGGGCACCCCCGCACAAAGACAAACAACTGCAGGAAGGCACACCATGTGGTATAATAGGGATATGAATAAACAGATAACGATGTCCACAATCCGTGACGAGCTGGCA
>CAYUZP010000026.1:8170-15992 GCA_964449655.1 uncultured Oscillospiraceae bacterium | reverse complement strand
GCGATGACGCTGTATGGAGCAACGGCACACCCGTGACCGCGGCCGACTTCGTCTTTGGCTGGCAGCGCGCCGTCGATCCCAACAACGCTTCCGAGTATTCCTTCATGCTCAGCGACATCGGTCAGGTCGTCAACGCCGCCGAGATCATCGCGGGCGAAAAGGATGTATCCGAGCTGGGTGTGACCGCCCTTGACGATACGACCCTCGAGGTCCATCTGAACGTGCCGGTCAGCTATTTCCTGAGCCTGATGTTTTTCCCGACCTATTACCCGGTCAACGAAGCGTTCTATAACGAGGTGGGCGATCTCTTCGGCACCGGCCCCGATTATGTGCTTTCCAACGGCGCGTTCATCCTGGATGACTATCAGCCCGCCGCGACCGCGTTCCACCTGAGCCGCAACCCGAATTACTACGACGCGGACAAGGTCTCCATCCCGGGCATCAGCTATCAGCTGATCCAAGACGCGCAGCAGGCGCTCATGAGCTTCCAGAACGGCGATCTGGACACCGTGCTTCTCAACGGTGAGCAGGTCGATCTGGTCAAGGATGATCCGCAGTTCCTGACCGTTGGCGCCGGCTATCTGTGGTACGTCAGCCCCAACATCAGGGGCGTCGAAGCCCTCGCGAACCTGAACATCCGCAAGGCGCTCACATTCGCCATCAACCGCGTGGACATCACCGAGGCCGTGCTGATGGACGGCTCTCTGCCTACCTACACCGCTGTGCCGATGCAGTTCGCGACCGGTCCTGATGGCTCCGACTTTTCCGCGGATCAAAGCCGCTATGCCGACGTCTGCGCGGACGACACCGCGAAAGCCGCCGAGTGCTGGGCCGCTGGCCTTGAGGAGCTGGGCATCAGCGAGCTGACGCTCGACATGGTCGTGGACGCTGATGATGAACCGCAGAAGGTCGCCGCCGTGCTCAAGGAGATGTGGGAGACCACGCTGCCAGGCCTGACGGTCAACCTGACCATCGAGCCAAAGAAGCAGCGCGTCGATGACATGCAGAACGGCAATTTCGAACTGGGACTCACCCGCTGGGGCCCGGACTATGCGGATCCGATGACCTACCTCGGCATGTGGATCACCGACAACTCCAACAACTATGGCTTCTGGTCCAACGAGGAGTATGATGCCATCATCGACGAATGCACGACAGGCGATCTGTGCACGGATCCCGAGGCGCGCTGGGCACGCCTGTACGACGCTGAAAAGATCGTCATGGACGACGCCGTCATCTTCCCGCTCTATACGAAGGCAAACGCTGAGATGATCTCCTCGAATGTCACCGGCATCGAGCATCATCCTTGGGCGCTGAACCGCGTGTATAAGAACGTGGTCAAAGTCGACTGATCGCGGGCCACAAGCGAAGTTAAACCGGATACACATCACCGCAAAGGCCGCACGCAGATGAAAAGACAACCGTGCGGTCTTTGTGTGTTTGTATGACCTGCCCGAATGCGAGGAATTGTCTGTGAAAAAGTATATTCTCAAGAGAGTATTGACGTCTGTCTTCACGCTTCTCGCGATACTGCTTGTGCTGTTCATACTGATGCAGCTGATGCCCGGTTCGCCTTTTAACGACGAAAAGCTCAACGATGACCAGCGTGCACAGCTCTACGCGAAATACGGCCTGGATCAACCCGTGTACATACAGTTCTTCCGATACGTGGCGAACATGCTGAAGGGCGATTACGGCGTGAGCTACAACATCTCCAAAAACACGCCGATCTCCATGCTCATCAAGACGCGGCTGCCGATCTCCATGCGCATCGGCGGGGCAGCGGTGACATTGGGGGCCATTTTGGGGCTGCTGCTTGGGATCAGCGCCGCGCTCAAGCACGGCACGCTCTGGGATACGATCGCGACGATCATCTCCGTCATCGGCGTATCCGTGCCTTCCTATGTGTTCGCGCTGGCGCTGAGCTACACCTTTGGCTTCAAGCTCAAGATGTTCCCCATGCTCTATAACCAGCAGCTCGCCACGCAGTCGAGCGTGCTGCCCAGCATCGCCCTTTCGATGTTCACCATGGCGTCCATCGCGCGCTTCACACGCACGGAAATGCTCGAGGTTCTGGACAGCGACTACATGCTGCTGGCCGAGAGCAAGGGCATTTCCGGACCGTCGCTGATCGGTCGGCACGCGCTGCGCAACGCGCTGATCCCGATCATCACCGTGCTCGCGCCGCTGATCGTGGATCTGATGACCGGCTCGCTCGTGGTGGAAAAGATATTCGCGATTCCCGGCGTGGGGAGCCTGCTGGTCAACGCCATACAATCAAACGACTACAACGTGGTCATATCGCTGAGTTTCATCTATTCGGCGATGTACATCATCATCATGCTCGTGGTGGATATCCTCTACGGCGTCATCGATCCGCGCATTCGTCTGGCAAAGGAGGGAGACTGATTTGGCTGAACAAAGAGCAGCGGCGTCTTATGTGCCGACGGATTCCGATTTTCGGCTTAAAAACGAGGACGGCTCGGTCGAGCTGGATGCCAACTTCGCCTCCCTGAGCTTCTTCAAGGACGTGTGCAAGCGCTTTTTCCGCAAGAAGAGCGCTGTGCTGGGGCTCGTGCTCATCCTCGGCATCACGCTGATGGCTATCATCGGTCCCGGGATGAACGAATACACCTATTCCGGTCAGAACCTGCTCCAGAAGAACTTCGCGCCGCGCATACCGGGGCTTGAAAAGCTCGGCATATTCGACGGTGATGAGACCATCAGCACGACGACAGGCGAAAAGACGGTCAACTACTACATCGAAAAGAACAAGCAGGACGTCTATTACTGGTTTGGCAGCGATAACTTTGGCCGCGACATCTGGACGCGCACCTGGTCCGGCACACGCGTGAGCCTCATCATCGCCGCCGCCGCCACCATCATCGACATGATCATCGGCATGAGCTACGGCCTGATCTCCGGCTACTTTGGCGGCAAGGTCGACATGCTGATGCAGCGTTTCCTGGAGATCCTGAACGGCATACCGAGGCTCGTGATCGTGACGCTGCTGCTGCTCGTGCTGGAGCCGGGCATCGTGACGATCATCTTCGCGCTGATGCTCACCGAGTGGGTGGGCATGAGCCGCATCGCGCGCGCGGAGATGCTCAAGCTCAAGGAACAGGAGTTCGTGCTCGCCTCCCGCACGCTGGGCGCGGGCAAATTCTTCATCATCTTCAAGGAGATACTGCCCAATATCATCGGCCCGATCATCACGCAGGTGATGTTCTCGATTCCGACGGCCATCTTCACGGAGGCATTCCTGAGCTTCGTGGGCCTGGGCATCCCCGTGCCGCAGTGCTCTTTGGGCTCGCTGATCTCCGACGGCTACAACAGTTTCACGACGCATCCCTATCAGATCATACCGCCCGTGGTGACGATGGCGCTGCTGATGTTCAGCTTCAACCTGGTCGCCGACGGCCTGCGCGAAGCGCTTGATCCCAAGATGAAGGAGATGTGAGGCCGCATGGCAGAAAAAGAAAAGATCCTTGAAATCCGCGGCCTCGATATCTCCTTTCGCACGACGGCGGGCATCGTGCACGCCATCCGCAGCGTGGACATCGATCTCTGTAAAGGCGAGACAGTCGCCATCGTCGGCGAATCCGGCTCGGGCAAATCCGTCACGATGAAAGCGGCCATGGGCATACTCGCCAAAAACGCAACCGTGAACGACGGCACCATACGCTTCAGCTATCATCACGCGGACGGCACGCCGGAGACGGTTGACATCCTGAAGAAGGACAAAAAGTGGATTCGCGACCACATCAACGGCAAGCGCATCGCCATGGTGTTTCAGGATCCCATGACGAGCCTGGACCCGACGATGACCATCGGCAAACAGATCATGGAGGGCATGATCTGGCATTTCAAGACGCCCAAAGAGGAAGCGCGGCAAAAGGCGATCGCGCTGCTTCGCGAGGTCGGCATCGACGATCCCGAAAAGCGCATGAAGAACTACCCGCACCAGCTCTCCGGCGGCATGCGCCAGCGCGTGGTCATCGCCATCGCGCTCTCATGCAACCCCGATCTGCTCATCTGCGACGAACCGACGACGGCGCTGGATGTGACGATTCAGGCGAAGATCATCGAGCTCATTCGCAAGCTGCAAAAGGATCGCGGTATCTCCGTCATCTACATCACGCATGACCTAGGCGTCGTCGCCAAGGTGGCGGATTACGTGAACGTCATGTACGCGGGCAAAATCGTCGAGAAGGGCACCATCAACGAGATATTCTACGATCCGCGCCATCCGTACACGTGGGGCCTGCTCTCCGCGATGCCCGATCTCGATACGGACGATGAACGGCTCTACACCATCCCCGGCTCGCCGCCAAATCTCCTGCATGAGAAGGTCGGAGATGCTTTCTCGCCGCGCAATCGATACGCGCTCGTCGTGGACGACAAGGCGGATCCGCCGATGTTCAAAATCACCGACACCCACTATGCGGCAACGTGGCTGCTCGATCCGCGCGCGCCGAAGGTCGAAATGCCGCAGGAGCTGCGCGCACGCATCGCACGCATGAAGGAGGAGGCGGGCATCGATGGCAGCAAACTATAACACCGAACCGCTCCTCAGGGTCGAAAACCTCAAGCAGTTCTTCAAGATCAGCCACAATTTCACGGTCAAGGCGGTCAACGGCGTCAGCTTTGACATCTGGCCGGGCGAAACCTATGGTCTCGTCGGCGAATCCGGCTCGGGCAAATCGACCATCGGCCGCAGCGTCATACGGCTCTATACCCCGACGGCAGGCAGCATCTCCTTTGACGGCATGGACATCTCCGGGCGGATGAGCAGCAGCACGCAGCAAGCGCTTCATACGCAGATGCAGATGATCTTTCAGGATCCGATGGCCTCGCTGAACCCCCGCAAGAAGGTCGAGGACATCATCGGCGAAGGACTGGATATCCATCACATGTGCAAAAATTCGGCCGAGCGTTCGGAGAAGGTCCGGTCCATCCTCAAAAAGGTGGGCCTGGCGCCGGAACACGCCAGCCGCTATCCTCATCAATTCTCGGGCGGTCAGCGTCAGCGTGTGGGCATTGCCCGCGCACTGATCATGAATCCCAAACTCATCATCGCGGACGAGTGCATCTCCGCTCTGGATGTTTCCATTCAGGCGCAGGTCGTCAACCTGATGAAGGATATACAGGAAGAGACGGGCACGGCGTATCTGTTCATCGCGCATGACCTGTCGATGGTCAAGTACATTTCAGACCGCGTCGGCGTGCTGCATCTGGGGCATCTGCTGGAAACGGGGACGACGCAGGAGATCTTCTCCCGCCCGATTCATCCCTATACGCGCAGCCTTCTATCCGCCATCCCGACGCCAAACCCCGTCGTGGAAAAGCAGCGGATCGCGATGAGCTACGATTACAAGACCTCCGGCATCGACTATGAAAAGGGCACGCAGCATCTCGTCGAAGGCACGCACTACGTCAAATGCACAGACGATGAGTTCTCCAAATGGCTTTCATGAATTTGCGCTGTCACCGCATGATGAAAACATAAAAAGAAGCTGTCCGTCCGGGACAAGGCCGGTTTGACAGCTCTTTTTGTGCTTTTATGCTTTGACAAGGTACAAATCTCGCTATCCCTTCAAAGGCGCCGACGGCGGTCGCCATGTAAACAGGATCACGGCCGTCAGATGCGTCTTCCCCAATCGGCTTATACATTGAACCGGAACAGCGTGACGTCGCCGTCCTGCATCACATAGTCCTTTCCCTCGCTGCGCACAAGCCCTTTCTCCTTGCAGGCGGCCATGCTTCCCAGCGCCGCGAGATCCTCAAAGGATACGACCTCCGCGCGAATAAATCCACGCTCAAAATCGGTGTGTATCTTGCCCGCGGCCTGCGGTGCCTTCGTTCCCTTGCGAATCGTCCATGCGCGGCATTCGTCCGCGCCCGCCGTCAGGAATGAGATCAGGCCCAGCAGATCATAGCACTCGGCGATCAGCCTGTCCAGGCCGCTCTTGCCTATCCCCAGCTCGGACAAAAACATCGCCTTTTCCTCCGGCTCCATCTGCGCTATGTCCTCTTCGATCTTCGCGGAGATCACGAGCACCTTCGCATGTTCCTCCGCCGCGATCTGTTTGACGTCCGACACGCCGGGCACCGCGTCCTCCTCCCGCCCCAGATCGTCTTCCTTGATGTTGCAGGCATAGATCACGGGCTTCGTCGTCAGCAAAAACCACTCGCGCGCGATCTCACGCTCCTGCTGCGTCATTGGGAATGTCCTCGCGGGCTGCAGATCGTCAAGGTGCGCGAGCAGCTTTTCGCCCAGCTCCGCCTCCTCGGCATACTTTTTATCGCCGCTCTTGAGCATCTTGGAAGCCCGTTCGGTCCTCTTGGCGACGGTCTCACGATCTGCAGCGATCAATTCCAAATTGATCGTCTCAATGTCATGGCGCGGATTGAGGCTGTCCGCATGCCTGATGATGTCCGGATCCTCGAAGCAGCGCACGACGTGGACCAGCGCGTCGCATTCACGGATGTGCGAAAGGAATTTGTTGCCGAGGCCCTCGCCGCGGCTCGCGCCTTTCACCAATCCCGCGATATCGACAAACTCGATCACCGCAGGCGTGCACTTCTTCGGGCTGTACATCTGCGCCAGTTTATCAAGACGCGCGTCCGGCACGGCGACGATGCCCGTGTTGGGCTCGATGGTGCAGAACGGGTAGTTCGCGGCCTCCGCACCGGCCTGTGTGATCGCGTTGAAAAGGGTGGATTTGCCCACGTTAGGCAGGCCGACAACGCCTAATTTCATCTTTTCCAGAGCTCCTTCGTGGATGGTCCTTGTTCATCATCTCGCGCGAACCGCATCAGATAAAGGAGAACGAATTGCGTATGCTGCGGTAGACCCACTGATAATAGGTGTACCAATTTCGCGGGGCGGTGAGGCGGATCTGATAGATCGACGTCCCTTTAGCGAAAGCGATGATGCGGCCGTTCATGGTGTAATTCTTCGTGCCATCGTTATACTCCGCGCGATAATAGCAGTAATAGCCCGGGCATCCCGCAAAGGAAGCGCTCGCGATGTTGCCGGCGAGCGCAAAGGACGTGAAGCTCTGCTCCAGCACGCTGAGCGCCTGCTCCAGATACTGCCTCGCATCCTCGCCGGTCTGGTTGAGGCCCATCGTCGCTTTTTCGATCGTGACGCGCGTCTGATAGCCGTCGGGTTCCATCATCTCCTCCTTGGGCTCGACGAACTGTATCGTCGTGTCCTGATTGGTGCTTGGATTGAGCAGCCAAGTGTAGGGGATGTTGAAGCTGATGCCCATGGCCTGGTTGGTGTAGGGTTCATAGACGAAGTTGGGCGTAGGCCCCGGCGTCGGCGTGGGTTTGTCGATGGGATCGACCGCGATGGGCGTGGCGTTCGGGTTGTCAACCGTCAATGCTGAAAAATCGAATTGAATCTGGCTTTCATTGGGCAGAGAGGACGATGGCGTGGTCGTCGGGGCCGCTTCCGCCGCGGCATTTGAAACGAGCAGCAGGAAGCACAAAAGCGCAGGAAAACGCCGCATGATAAAACCTCCGTTCTAAAAAAGTGAAAGCCTTGAAAGGGCTGACTGTGCACGATCTTAGATCGCTGTCAGTATAACAGGTCAAAGAAAAAAAGTCAACGGTACGAGGACGGATGCGCGCTTCGCATGTGGGTTTACCATAGAAGTTTTACAAGCGAAAAAAGAACGGGAGACAGAGCCGGTCACATCGGTTAAAGTGGATGAAGGACATATAAGGCAGCACAGCATGACAGGACGGTTTTTTAAAAGCATCAAATGGCTTCGGAGGGCCATTTTGCAGGATACGTCATTGGTGCGATGCC
>CAYUZP010000026.1:0-8160 GCA_964449655.1 uncultured Oscillospiraceae bacterium | reverse complement strand
ATCTCAGATCGCTGTCAGTATAACGGGTCAAAGAAAAAAAGTCAATGTGCTGAAAGGTTTAAAGTTCCCGCGCGATGGGCAGCGCTTGTATCTTGCGATTTGTGCCCGCGGCTTTCGCCATGTCCCGCCCAACATAAAAACCTTCTTCGCGCTGCAGACGGCATGTAAGCCGCTTTAAAAAGCACGAAGAAGGTCTTTATTCATAGTTCAGAGATCAGAGTTCGCGAGGCATTTACTGAGCGGCTGCGCTCTTTTCCCTCTCGCGGATGCGTGTAAATGTCTGGATGCCTTCGATCACCAGGGTGACAGCCAATATGACCATCGCCGCGGCGAAAAGGAGCTGGAACCAATCGCCCCAAGCGGCGGCGCCTCCAAACACCATGCCGACTTTATTGACGATCGTGATGCACAGGCTGACGATGGTCGCGGTGAGCATGAAGGCCATCGGGATATAGAACATCTTGTTGTTCTTGCCCACGTTGCCCAGCCACGCAGCGACAGCCATCAGCGCGATGCCGGCCAGCAGCTGATTCGCCGCACCGAAGAGGCTCCAAATCTGGCTGAGGCTCAAGCCGCCGAGCACACAGCCGATGACGACCATCAGCAGCGTTCCGGTCAGCGGATACGCGAGTATCTTGCGGATGCCTGTCGCATCTTTATAGGACTTCTCGCCATCTTTGAGGAACAGTTCAGAGAACATGAAACGGCTCAGGCGCGTACCCGTATCCAGACTGGTCAGCGCGAATACGGAGACCGCCAGGGTCAGCAGCGCGTAAATCGTGCCATAGGCGGGGGAATTCGCGCCGAACATGGTCGCTATGCCCGCGGCAAACGCAGCGGATGGGGAACCAAAACCACCGCTCGTGTATGTGCTGTACACCATACCGACAGCGATCAAGGAAATGACGCCCAGCGCGGATTCAATGAGCATTGAACCATAGCCGATGAGCTTCGCATCCTTTTCGCTGCTGAGCTGTTTAGAAGTGGTGCCGGTGGAGATCAAGCTGTGAAAGCCGGAACACGCGCCGCATGCGACGGTGATAAACAGCGCGGGGAACAGCGTGCCGATGCTGGTAGACCAACTGGTGAACACAGGGATCTCAAAACTCGCGGTACCGGCAAACCCGGAGAAGAAGATGCCCGCGAGCGCTACGATCATCATCGCGTAAAGCAGAAAACTGGACAGATAGTCGCGCGGCTGAAGCAGAATCCAAACGGGAACCAAGGACGCGATGGTGATGTATGCGCCGATGATGACGATCCAAGCGTTGCGGCTGAGCGCAAAGCCCACGTTTAGACCAAGAACCAGCAACGCGATGATGCCGCCGATGCCAATGAGCGTCGCGGGCAGCGTCTTCATGCCGCAGCGGTTTGTCAAAATGCCATAGACGATCGCCAGCACGATAAAGCCGAGCGATATGATCGCCGTGGTTTCATTGCCGGTCGGATTCACCGTAAAGCCAAAGTTGGTCGAGGCGAAAGTGCCCGCCACCACATTGACAAAGGAAGCGATGACCAGGATCAGCACCAACAGCGCGAACACGATGAAGAGCTTCTTTGCCTTTGGTCCCATCGAATCCGCTATGATCTCGCCGACGGATTTTCCGCCATGGCGCAAAGAGGCAAACAGGGAACCGAAATCCTGCAGGCCGCCAAAAAAGATGCCTCCGATCACGCACCACAGGAACACGGGCAGCCAGCCGAACACGGAAGCCTGAATCGGTCCGTTGATGGGGCCAGCGCCGGCGATGGACGAAAAGTGGTGACCCATTAGCACAGCGGGTTTCGCAGGAACATAGTCTACGCCATCTTCAAACTCGACCGCGGGGGTCTTGCGTTTGGGATCGATTCCCCATTGCTTGGCCAGCCATCCGCCGTAAGCCACGTAGCCGATGAACAATAGCACGATGGCGGCTACGATGATGAGTACTGCTGTCATGGGATTACCTCCCTCCTTCATGATTGATAGTGGTTTGAATATTGCGAAAGAGCTTGCGCAGGTCCCGTCCGCGCTTGTTGCAGAACAGTTCTCCTGAGGAAGTCTCCAAGGCAATCGCCTTAAAGTGGCTAAAGCCGTAAAATGTAAATCGATAGCTCTGATATCGCTTTGCTTGTCTGATGTAATCCCGCGCATTTAGATCGATGTGCTCTGCCAACAATATGAACGCCACATCCGTGTTGCGATGCTCGCTGTGCGGCCGCACGCGGGAAATGCCACGTTCCCACGCGCATGTCTCCAATCGCCGCATCTGATCAAGATCGACATCCCCGCCCAGCGCAAAGAACACGTACTCATTGGATTCCGCCTCGCCTAGACGCGCGCTGCGGACAAGAAAGTACTGTTCATCATGGGAGTGGAACACAGCCTCCGCGGCAAACGGCAACTCGACGCAGTCCGTCGTGATCGTATAATATTGGCGATAGGATTTGAGCAGTGTCCCCAATGCTTCAGAAGGTGTCATGATTTTCCCCTCATTGACAATGAGAAAGAAAGGCATCGTGGCCTTTCTTCTATAATTAATAGCCTTTTCCGCGTCCCCTCGTCCTTGCCGTGCATTCCGCCGCAGCGATTGACATCTTTGGAAACGTTCGTCATTGTGACGTAAAATCCTAATAAAGTATACTCCTTTTGTGTCCTCTTGTAAATATGTTTTTTCAATTCTGCGATGAATTTTCTTCATGAAAATGCCATCGAAGCTGGCCGTTTTGTGCCGAAAAGCACGCCAATGATCTGTTTTCAGCGCTTTAAGAGCTTTTTTATTTTCGCATGAATGAACGCTAACCGCACAATGCGCAATGGATATTGATGAAAAGGCAGAAATCCGCGCGTGCTGCCGTCCACCATCAAACGCGGTACAAAAGAAATCCCCCAGGCCGCCGCTAGGAGTCATGCTCGTCTTCCTGCAGCCTGCGCTCAAACTCCTCCCATGAGCGCGAGAACACGTGATTGGCAAACGCCTCACGAAGGCCGCTGACCTGCTTGAGGCGGATCACCTCGTCCAATTCCATGCCCAGCTCTTTGCAGATGCGCTCATCCGGCCAGCCGCGTCCGGACAATGTGCAGACGATGTGCGACATGTCTACGATCTGATGCGTCCCTCGTGCGCGATTGTGACGAATCGTGCTGGCGATTCGCTGATCGATCGGCTTATCGATCACGACCACAGGCACAAAATCTAAATGGAATATTTCCTTTGCGCAGAGGTAACGGTGAAATCCATCCACGATTTCATAGCGGTCATTTTCGCAATCATAATAGGTGACGATTGGCTGCGTGTATCCGTCTTCTTCGATGGAGACGCGCAGCAACTGCAGCTCCGGTCCGGCCATCCGATTCGGGTTGTAGTCGTTGGCGAACACCTTCTCGATGGGAACCATGTGAACCTGCAGCACCGGAAATTCAATCTCTTTCATAACAAACCTCGATAAAATTCTTCTTGTATTTTTTTGTGATAAAACCCGTGCGCTCAAAGACGCTCTCATGTGTGGCGGGAACGATGCCCCGAAGATGTCTGTAATTCCCCTGCAAGCAGGCAATGAGGGCTTTTGCCGTCTCCTCGTCCGCAGCCCAGAAATTCTTGATCACATTTTTAGCGACAGAGGCTGCGCCGTGCCCTTGCACGAAAAACCACTCCTTATCGGGGTCGTCGAAGAAGCGGTCGTGCGTCTCTCTCTGCACGATTCTGGAACCAAACACAGGTCCCATGTACTCATAAAACCGCTCACTCTGCCGGTTCATCCTCTGCACCCGCATCGAGTTCGCTCCTTTCGATCATGCGCTGAAGATCCTTGTCGTCCGTCAGCGTGTCGCTGTTTAAAAAATTGCGCCATGTTCTGACGAACTGCTCCAATTTGCGCTCATCCGATTTCGTCTGCGAGAAAGAAAGCCGTTTCATATAAAAGTCGTTTCTTTCCAGCGCGCGGGCGATTCTGCGCCAACTGATCGCCTTTCGCTGCCGTTCCAGCCTGGCGTCCGCCTCGCCGGGGATGTCTGAAATGGACCGCAGCTCCTCGTGCCGCTCGTACCAGCGGATGAATTTGCGAATTTTTCCATAATAATGCAACATCAAATCCCGGTTGTACAGGCCGATGCTCTCCATCAGGAACACCGTGTACTGCTCCCATGACATGTCCTCCGGCTTAAAAGACCTGATGTTCCCCAGCGCGGTCGTGCGGCAGTAGATATTGCCAAAGTTGACACCATTGACGCGGTTGAGCACGCGTTCCCATGTCTCCGGCTCCAGCGCGCGAAACTGATCCAAGCCATTGCGCTGATCGTCTCCATACGGCTGACATAAGCGCTGTTCATGCAGCTTCAGTCCATTTTTGTACATCAGCTCGTAGATTTCGTTGCTCATCAGATGGAGCTGGCTGACCGCACCCCAGATATCCTCCACACGCCAGTCATAAATCGGATAGAAATTGCACACGCCAGATGGCGTCAGCGTCGTATAGTGCCGACCGTCAAATTCACGCTTGCGCTCGGGAAAGGCGATCGTCTGAAAGCGGTTGAGACTCTCATCTGCACGAATGCCGATACCGCATGCCGTCAAGCCCGGATGTTCCTGTGCATACCATTGAGCGAACTGCGCGACAAATTCCTCAAACTCCTCGCCGTGACGAAACCAGGGCCAGGGGCAGTTGGCCTCGTTGATCGCGTCCTCGGGCATGGGACGCACCCAGTTATCTCGTTCTTTTTCATCCCAGCAGATCCACTTTGGCTGAAGCATGGAAACCGCGTTGCGCAGGGCCATCGGAAGCGCGACATGATAGAATGTGCCGATGTGCGCAAGCCCTTTCAGCTCCTCAATGTGGCGTATGGTGTGGGCGTACTGCGCTTCGAAATCGACATACAGCACGTCATATGTCCGCCCTTGCTGTGATGCGACGCACTCGGCAAGCTGCACCATGACGCTGCTGTCCTTTCCGCCGGAGATCGAAAAGTACACGTGATCAAACACCGAAAAAGCCCATGTGAGGCGTTCCATCGCGGCGTCCAATACATTCTGATCCTTGTATATCTTTGCCATCCCATGTTCCCCTTCTGTTTTCAAGAACCGTGTCTAACCGCTCCCGCGGTTTTTCAGTTCTTTGAACATCGACGCGATCAGCTTTTCCTTTTTCCAGACGCAGCGCAGTATCCGCATGTCAATCGTGTCCGCCGCGACTAGACTGACCACCGTCAATCCGTTCCCTGTCGCGGCACAGCGCGATTCCTTTTCACTTCGCTTGCGCCAGTCCCACTCATGGCTGTAGTGCAGCACAACTTCCGCGGCAAGATGATCTGTGTCCCTTTCCCCTACGAATACATTCATCACAGTGAACCGTGCGCTGCCGTGCCTTTGCGCGCCGAGCGGCGTATAATCCTCCACTGCCTCCGCGCCATAGCGTTCCGCCAGGGCAGCATGAACCGTCCGGCACTCATGCGTATAGCGACATAAGATCAGTACGCGCTTGCCCTCAAAGTGCGGCAAAACCTGCATCAGCGCGCGCAAGCGGGGATTTTCGCTGTCCTGAGTGTAGATCGGCTCTGTGGCCATTGGAAAATCACGGACGACACGCATGCCGCACGCAACATGCTGACAGGCGTGCAGCAGCCGGTATACGCCGCTCGACGAGTTCGACGCCGCAAACAGGAACCTGTCCAGCGTCCGTCGGTATTCGTCCATCACCTCTGGCGCAAGCGAAAAACGCCACACGAATTCCCGCCTTCCGCTCTGTGCTGTAGATTCCGCAACCTGCGCGCAATAGGGCGCAATCGCACGCGCCAAGTAGGCCTCATTGCGCAGCGTTTCCCCTTGAATCGGATTTGCATGGTTGATCCGAAAGCCCCAAAGCGTACGATAGCCGAGAATACGCCAATCGAGCGCATACCACTGCGCAAACAGATCCACCGTCCCGCAAGAAAAAGGCACATCAGAAAGCAGAAGCCTGTATGGACAGCGCTCGCCCAACGCGATGACACGCTGCGCACGGACCGTGTGGACGTTCTTGATGAGCAGGCCATCCCCGATGACCAGCATCAACCGCTGCGCGGACGCCAAACGCATCAGCTCCATGAACAGATCACAATTATGCGAAAGGCTTTCGATTCGCTGAACGCGTATGTGTTCCGCCTGAGCGCCGAGATGACGAGCGATCTCCGCTTCGACATGCCTGTATTTAATCCCCTCGCATATCCACAGCGCACCGTCGATTTTTCCCCGCTGCAGACGCCGCGTCACCAGCTCAACCGCCGTGCGCACACCCCATTGCTGCCCGTACAGCGCACCTACACGGAGCTTTGCGAGTTTTTCAACCGCTTCAATCTGTTCAGGTAAAATCAGATCATCCATCGCGCTCAATCAAATCCTCAGGCAGCACAATTTCCCGCTCGAGCAGCCGCTGAAATCCGTCTCTCGGATTCACATGCCGCTGCGTGCCGTGCTGACAGCGATAGATGGTCGCCCCGCGCATCGCCTCATGCCATGCGTCCATCCTCCGCCTTGCCTCACGCGTCGCACGGAAGGGGTAGCGCTGTGCCAGCTCTTCGATCCGATTCACGCGGCAGATATCGATCTCTACGCGCCTGCCTGTCCATATGCCGCCCGCCATCAACACATAATGGTGAAGCGTCGCATCCCTGGGGTAGACCAGGGTCAGCGTGCTGTCCCTCTGCGTCTCGCCGATCCAATAGCGATGTTCCGGCATGTAATCGCACGACAGGACCCGCCGCTCGATCTCCGGTTCCCATACCGAGACACGAAAGCCCGCGTCGAGCAGCGTGCAAGCCGTCTCCACCGCCCTATCGAGGATCGGGGACTGCATTTCGCCGATCTTACGTTCAAAGCGCCCCATCTTTTTGCGGAAACCGCACGTTTTCAGCACTGCCTGAATCGCCTGGACATCCTCGGTCTCTTTGGGCAACCACGGCGCATCGGGATCTGTTGTCGGATCCTGTTCGCCGATGGCGATCTGCAGAACGCCTTCTTCACCGTTTGAGATATCGTGCTCAATATCGATGTCCGCGTGCATACTCCTTTCCTCGTGCTCAGGGCAGAGCACACGCGGCAGGCGCGGCGCAGGCGTACAGGGCACATCAGCGGCTTCAAGCAGGTCATGCGCCCTCGCATAGGACCAGATGAACCAAGGCTGTGCGACATAGCCGTCGAACTCATGCCACCACGCGCTGTCGCGTTCACGATGAAGCACATAGGTCATATATGTGCGGGCCAGGCGAGACGGGTCTGACAGCCACTCCATCTGCGCACATGCCGCGGCAACCTCCGCATACCGCAATATGAAGCGCGAACGCAGCTGTTTCGCCTCCGCGTCCAGGCCTTTCGTGCTTCGCGCCGCCATCGCTTTGACCATACTGTCGAGCATTTCCATTCCTCCCATAAACGCATAGCAGTATAATCCAATTTCTTTCGGTTTTCAACCCAACTGTGTTCAAATGTTTACCAGAATTCCTGCTTTCAGAGTTGCCTTCTATAATTCCACGGCTTTTGGGCGCGCTGCCCTCACGATATTTTAGCCGTTTGCTTCTTTTCTTTTTCGCGCACAGGCTGTATACTGTTGACATGAATCGGTCGGCACTTTTGACGCTCGTTTACGCCAAAGGACATGCCGACTATATCATGGTCAGGGGGGATAGAATGGCCAGACTGTTCATCGTAGAGGATGACGAGAACATCTGCGCGTCACTCGTGCGGTTGTGCGCCGCATGGGGTTACGAGGCGTGCGCCGCGCGGGATTTTTCCGCTGTCACGGAGGAATTCACGGCTTTTGATCCGCATTTTGTGCTTTTGAACTTTCGCTCCCCTGCTATGACGGTTATCACTGGTGCGGGGAGATTCGCAGGACATCACATGTGCCGATCGTATTCCTCTCCGCGGCAGGGGACAGCATGAATATCGTGACCGCGATGACGCTTGGCGCGGATGACTTCATCGTCAAGCCCTTTGATCCCGCTGTGCTGCGCGCGAAACTACACTCCCTGCTCCGGCGTGCATATGACTACGGCGAGGCGACGGACGTGCTTGAGTACCAGGGCATACAGCTCAGCCGCACGGACAGCATACTCACCTTCGGCGGAACACAGCTCGCGCTCACGCGCAATGAATACCGCATACTGCTCACACTGATGGAACAGCAAACGCCCCAAACCCCACACAAATA
>CAYUZP010000025.1:0-16523 GCA_964449655.1 uncultured Oscillospiraceae bacterium | reverse complement strand
TCATAAAAAGGTGGTAAACTATTTACATTGCGGGTTCGCGCCCGCAGGCAGCACGCGGAACGCCGTGCCGCATACGACTGTGTGAATGGAGGAATATCCCATGGCAAAAAAGACCATCGACGACTTAAAGGTGACCGGCAAAAAGGTGCTCGTGCGCTGTGACTTCAACGTGCCGATGAAGGATGGCAAGATCACCAATGACAAGCGCATCGTCGCGGCGCTGCCCACGATCAAAAAGCTGATCGCTGACGGCGGCAGGGTCATACTGTGCAGCCATCTGGGCAAGCCGAAAAACGGCGCCGAGGCCAAGTTCTCCCTGGCGCCCGTGGCAGAGCGCCTCAGCGAGTATCTTAGCCAGGACGTCGTATTCGCGGACGATGACAACGTCGTGGGCGAGCACGCAAAGGCCGCTGTCGCCGCGATGAAGGACGGGGACGTCGTACTGCTTCAAAACACGCGCTTTCGCAAGGAAGAGACGAAGAACGAGGAGTCGTTCTCCAAGGAATTGGCCTCGCTTGCCGACTGCTATGTCGATGACGCGTTTGGTTCCTGCCACCGCGCGCACTGCTCTACAGAGGGCGTGACGAAATTCCTCAGCCCCTGCGTGGCCGGCTATCTGATCGGCAAGGAGCTGTCCGTCATGGGCAAGGCGCTTGAAAATGCCGATCGTCCGTTCGTCGCCGTGCTGGGCGGCGCGAAGGTCGAGGACAAGCTGAACGTCATCTCCAACCTGCTTGAAAAGGTGGACACGCTGATCATCGGCGGCGGCATGGCCTTCACGTTCCTCAAGGCGAAGGGCTACGGCGTGGGCGGCAGTTTGCTGGACGAGACGAAGATCGACTACTGCAAGGACATGATGGCCAAGGCCGAAAAGCGCGGCGTCAAGCTGTTGCTGCCCGTGGATACGGTCTGCGTCAGCGCGTTCCCGGATCCCATCGACGCGCCGGTCAAGACGAGCGTCGTGCCGGTCAGCGCCATCCCCGACGACGCGCAGGGCTGCGACATAGGGCCTGAGACCTGCAAGCTCTTCGCGGATGCGATCAAGGGCGCGAAGACCGTCATTTGGAACGGGCCGATGGGCGTATTTGAGAACCCAACCCTGGCCGCGGGCACATTGGCCGTAGCCAAGGCGATGGCCGAAAGCGACGCGGTCACCATCATAGGCGGCGGCGACAGCGCGGCGGCGGTCGAGCAGATGGGCCTGGCCGACAAGATGACGCACATCTCCACGGGCGGCGGCGCATCCCTTGAATACCTCGAGGGCAAGACGCTCCCCGGCGTGGCCTGCCTGGACGAAAAATGAGACGGCACGGCGGCTTTTTGTCATCGCGGGGCTGATGTAAATATCGTAGCGCCCCGGGGCGGCCAAGCGCTGAACCGGGGCTTTTTGGTCACCCCGCGCGGCTTACGAAAGCGACATGTTCACAGATATTCACAAAGACGTAGCAGAAAGGAAGAGCCCCATGCGTAAACCGATCATTGCCGGCAACTGGAAGATGAACAAGACGCCCGCCGAGGCCGTCGAGCTGGTGAAAGCGCTGCTCCCGCTCGTCAAGGACGCCTCGTGTGACGTGGTCGTGTGCACGCCTGCCGTGGATCTCGCGCCCGTATACGAGGTCATCAAGGGCACGAACATCAAGCTGGGCGCGCAGAACGTGCACTTCAAATCGTCCGGCGCGTACACGGGCGAACTGAGCTGCGACATGCTCAAGGCGTGCGGCTGCGAATACGTGATCATCGGTCACAGCGAGCGCCGTCAGTACTTTGGCGAGACCGACGTCACCGTCAATCAGCGCGTGCTAGCAGCCGTCGCCGCGGGCCTGACGCCCATCATATGCGTCGGCGAAAAGAAGGAGGAGCGCGAGGCCGGATACACGGACGCGCTCGTCGCCTATCAGACGAAGATCGCGCTTTGCGGCCTGACCGCCGAGCAAGTCGGGCGTGTCGTCATCGCCTATGAACCCGTCTGGGCCATCGGCACCGGGCTGACCGCCACGGACGAACAGGCCAACGAGACCATCGGCGTCATCCGTAAGGCCGTCCGCTCCGTCTACGGCGGCGCTGCGGACGACGTGCGCATACAATACGGCGGCTCGATGAATCCCAAGAACTGCAAGGGCCTGATGGCACAGCCCGAGATCGACGGCGGCCTCATCGGCGGCGCGTCGCTCAAGGCCGAGGATTTTTCAAAGGTCGTACTCTTCGATCGCTGAGCATCCGCGGCCCGCAAGGCTGTCCTCTGGGCAAAAACCGACATTGTTAAGAAGGAAACGATATGGCAAAGAAACCTGTCCTGCTGTGCATCATGGACGGCTTCGGCTGGGTGCCGGAGCAGACCTACGGCAACGCGATCGTCGCGGCCCGCAAGCCGAACATAGACGCGCTGTTCAAGGCTTATCCGCTCACCACCATCGACGCCTCGGGCATGGCCGTCGGCCTTCCGGACGGGCAGATGGGCAACAGCGAGGTCGGCCACACCAACATCGGCGCGGGGCGAATCGTCTATCAGCAGCTCACGCTGATCACCAAATCCATATTGGACGGCACGATGAAGCAAAACGACGTGCTCGTGCGCAACATGCGCGCGGCCATCGACGCGGGCAAGGCCATTCACTTCATGGGCCTGCTCGGCCCCGGCGGCGTCCACAGCCACATCGATCACCTGTTCGGCCTGCTCGATCTTGCCAAACACCTGGGCGCGGGGAAGGTGTACGTCCACTGCATCATGGACGGCCGCGACACCGATCCGCATTCCGGCGAGGGCTTCATGCAGCAGCTGCAGGACAAGCTGGACGAAATCGGCCTGGGCACCATCGCGACCGTCACGGGCCGCTATTACGCGATGGACCGCGACAAAAACTGGGACCGCGTCGAAAAGGCCTATGCCGCTTTCGTCTACGGCGAGGGCGAGCATGCCGCAAGCGGGCTTGAGGCCATTCGCCGCAGCTACGAAAAAGGCGTCACGGACGAGTTCGTCGTGCCCTGCGTCACCTGCGAGGGCGGGCGCGTCGAAGAGGGCGACACCGTCGTATTCATCAACTTCCGTCCTGACCGCGCGAGGGAGATCACGCGCGTGTTCGTCGATGACGACTTTAACGGCTTTGAGCGCCGCTATGGCCGCTTCCCTGTGCACTACGTGTGCATGGCGGAATACGACGCGACCATGCCCAACGTCGAGGTCGCCTATCCGCCGGTCGAGCTGACGAACGTGCTGGGCGAGTACCTGTCAAAGAACGGCAAGACGCAGTTCCGCATCGCGGAGACGGAAAAATACGCGCATGTGACGTTCTTCTTCAACGGCGGCGTGGAAGCGCCATACCCGGGCGAGGACCGCAAGGTCATCCCCAGCACGAAGGAAGTGCCGACATACGATCTGAAGCCGGAGATGAGCGCGTACGAGGTGGCAAACGAGTGTGCCGCGCGCATACGCAGCGGGAAATATGACGTCGTGATCCTCAACTTCGCCAACTGCGATATGGTCGGGCACACGGGCGTGTTCGACGCGGCCGTGAAGGCGGTCGAGGCGGTCGACGCGTGCGTGGGCAAGGTATGGGAAGCGACGCGCGAGATGGGCGGATGCATGTTCCTGACCGCCGATCATGGCAACGCGGATCACATGAAGAACCCGGACGGCACACCGTTCACCGCGCATTCGACCAACCCCGTGCCCTTCCTCGCGGCGGGATGCGGCGACGTGAAGCTGCGCACGGGCGGATGTTTGGCGGATATCGCGCCGACGATGCTGCCCTATATCGGGCTGCCCGTGCCGCCGGAGATGACCGGAAAGAGCCTCATCATCTCGTGAGCGCGAGCCGCGTATTGTCCTTTAAATAAAAAACCTGTCAGCGGGAAAGGAAGGGCAAAAAGCCTTTCCGCCCGCTGACCGTCTATTGCATTTCACGAGCGCTTGATTGCGCGTTTTTTTCTTTTCGGGAACCTTTTTGCACTTTGCGCCGTCTATAGGTCTGACGAAAGGGGGATGCACATGGACAGTGAGCTGCTTCATCGCGCCAGGCGCGGCGATGCGCAGGCATTCGAAGCGCTTATGAGCGCCTATGAAAAGAAGGTCTATGGGCTGTGTCTGCGCATGATGGGCAATCCGCACGATGGGGAGGATGCCGCGCAGGAAGCGATGCTGCGCATTTGGCAGCGCATGGGGCAGTGCCGCGAGGATGCAGCATTCTCCACGTGGGTCTACCGCGTGACCACGAGCGTCTGCTGTGACGCGCTTCGCAAGCGGCGCGGCGACGTCTCCCTAGACGCCCTGCGGGAGGATGGTCTGGAGCCGAGCGACCCCGCGGACACGCCGCAAGCCTTTGCCGAAGCAGGCGAGCGGCGGCAGGCGCTCTCCCGCGCGATCGCGGGCATTCCCGAGGACATGCGCCTCGTGTTCCTTCTGCGCGATGTGCATGGCCTGAGCGTCGAGCAGACATCGCGCGCGCTTCGCATATCGCAGGGAACGGTCAAGTCCCGCCTCGCCCGCGCGAGGGAGAAGATCGCGCTGGCCCTCTCGCGCGAGGGGTTCAGCGGAAAGGAAGGGAGGCATGCAAATGCGGTGTGAGGAATTTGAGGCGGCCCTGCTTGAGGGCAGGGAGATCGACGCGGCGATGCGGGAACACGCGGCGAATTGCGAGGCCTGTCAGGTGCTCCTTCATCAGGCGGACGTGCTTTGTGACGCGCGCGCGCTTGACGACACACTGGTGATGCCGGAATCCTTTACGCGCGGCTGGCGTCAGGCGATCCGCGAAAAGCCCGTCAAATCGCGCGCGTTCCCCCTTGTGCGCGTGGCTGCCGTGGCCTGCTGCGCGTTCGTGCTCGTGGGCGTCGGGCTCAAGGCACACAAATCAAAACCGGCGGCGGACAGCGCGGACGCGGGAGCGAGGGTGAAAGTCTCGGGCATGGCGGCCTCATACGCGCCCGATGCCCGCATGGCGGTCACGGAGGAAGAGGCCGAATGGGGAGGAACGATCGCCTCGTCCGGCGAGGAGGATTCGCGCAGGATCGTGCGCTCGGCGCAGCTTGAATTGAGCACGGACGCCTTTGACGAGACGCTGGGCGAGATCAAGGCGCGCGCACTGCAGTCGGGCGGAGAGATCAGCTACAGCGAGGTCAACACGGCCTATGACGATTTGCGCCGCGCGTACATCGAATTGACCGTGCCGGAAGCGTCTTTAGACGATTTTCTCAGCGGCGCGGGGACGCTAGGCGAGGTCACGCGGCAGGTCGTCTCCTCGCAGGACATGACCACCACCTATCAGGACAACGCCTCGCGGCTTGAGAGCGCGCGCGCGCAGAAGCAGCGCCTTGACGAATTGTACGCGCAGGCGCAGAGCATGACGGACATCGTCGCCATCACGGACGCGCTCTTCGAGGTTCAGCGCGAGATCGACGAATTGACGGGCGCCAACCAGCGCATCGACTCACGCGCGGCAAACGCGCATGTCAGCGTGACACTCACGGAGACCGCGGCCGATCAAAAGCCCTTCCTCAAGCAGCTTGGCGAAAACGTGCTGCAGGGCGTGCGCTCGATCGGCGCGTTCTTCAGCAGCGCGGCGCTGTTCATCGCGTGGGCGCTGCCGTGGGTCGCGCTGCTTGGCTGTATCGCGCTGGTCACCGTGCTGATCGTGCGTCACAGGCGCAATAAAAACTAAACCGCGCGGGGATGGAACAAAAAGCGCGTCTTTTCCGTCTCTATTTCAGGATACCAACCAACGCGCACCCAATCGCTTGTCCGCTTTACGGACAGAAAAGGAGGTCATTTCATGAAAAAGGTACTGGCAATCGCATTGGCCATGCTGATGCTGCTGCCCGCGCTCGCGTTTGCGGAGGACGGCTGCGAAATCACCGCGCGGGGCAACGCGGTCATCAACGTCGATCCGGACATGGTGAGCGTGACGGCCAACGCCCAGGTCACCGCCGATACGGTCTCGCAGGCGCAGACGCAGATGAGCGAGATCATCAAAGCCGTGACAGAGAGCCTGCTCGCGCTCGGCGTGCAGGAAGAGGACATCGTGACGCAGGACTATTCCTATTATCCTTCGTATAACTACGAGGAGAGCACACCGCGTCTTGTGGGTTATCAGGCGAACCACTCGCTGTTCATCAGCTGCCGCGACATCGGGATGCTCGACGCGGTCATCAGCGCGATCACGGAGAGCGGCATGAACGAGATCTACAACGTGCAGTACAACGTCTCCAACCGCTCGGAGCTGTATCAAAAGGCACTGGCGATGGCGATTGAAGTGGCGGGCGAAAAGGCCCAGACGATGGCGGAGCCCCTGGGCATGACACAGCTCACGCCCAAAGAGGTCATCGAGAACGCCAGTTACGAATACAGCGTATACGAGAATGTCGCGGTGGACGCTGCGAGGGCGGAGGACGCATCGATTGAGACCGGCATCCGTTCGGGCACCATAGCGGTCAACGCGAGCGTGACCGTCGTCTACAGCGCGCAGCCATAATGCCCATAAACGCCAAAACGAAACACGCGGGACTGTAAAGCAGCCCCGCTTTTTCATGCCACAGGACGCCCGCTGATGCGCATCATGTGCGTCAATTGCCTTTCGTCCCAAAGCCGCACGCCCGTGGACGCGGCCAGATCCCGCGCGGCCCGCGTGAATTGCCCGGGACAGACGACGACCGGTATATCGCAGTCATAGTAGCGCGCGCCCGCAAACGCCTCCTGCACGGCGGCATTGCCCACCGCGCCCGCGTAATTCTTGCACTGTATCGCGTAACGCTTCCCATTGCGCCAGGCGAGGATGTCCACGCCCTGATCGCCGCTCGCGCGCGTCAATTCGACGTCTCTAAAGCCGTTGTCGCAAAGGACCTTCGCAAAATACGCCTCAAACGCCTCGCCCGTCAGCCTTCTGCAGCGCCAGGCGGCGTTGTGATGGCGCCGGTAAGCCCTCAAAAGGAGCGCAAACGGGCTGAGCAGCGCGCGCAGGATCAGCACGGCACATTGCAGCAGCGCGCGCAGGACAGCGCGCACGAGCGCGAAAGCCCCGCGAAACACCGCCATGCACAGTGACGCGACGCCCTCGCAGAGCCTGTCTATACCCGTGAGCAGCAGTTCCGGCGGCGCGCGTCTCCTTCGCCTCTTCTTCGCCAACGCTCATCCACCCCGCGGAGAAGAAAGCGCGGGCGCGATGCACGCGACGGCATGTGCGGAGATCCCCAGCCCTTCGCCCTCGAAGCCCAGCTGCTCCGTCGTCGTCGCCTTGACGTTCACGCGATCGACCGGTACGCCCAGATGCGCCGCCGTGCTCTGCCGCATTTGACCGATAAAGCCCTGCAGCCGGGGTCTTTGCGCGATGATGGTGATATCCACGTTCTGCACGCGGTAGCCGCGCGAGGAGAGCATCTGCACGACGCGCTGTAGCAGCTGTCCCGAGTCCGCGCCCTCGTATGCGGGATCGTCGTCCGGGAAGTGCCGTCCGATATCGCCAAGCGCAGCCGCGCCAAGCAGCGCGTCCATCAGCGCGTGCAGCGCGACATCCGCGTCGCTGTGCCCCAGCAGCCCGCGGTCATAGGGCACCTCAACCCCGCAGAGGATCAGCTTTCGCCCGCTGACGAGCCTGTGCACATCGTAACCGTGTCCTACGCGCACGAGGGCATCCCCCTCTCCCTCGGCGCGCCTACGCAGCACCTGTTCGGCCATGCGCATGTCCGCCGGCGTGGTCAGCTTGATGTTCTCCTCGTCCCCCTCCGTCAGATGCACGCGCTCTCCCATCCGCTCGACCAGCGCAGCGTCGTCCGTCGCGCGTTCGCCGGACAGCGCGCGCGCATGCGCCTCCCGTATCAGCGCGGCACGAAACGTCTGCGGCGTCTGCACGGCGCGCAGCGCATCACGCGGGGGAGTATCGATCACAAAGCCCTCGCTGTCGACGCGCTTGACCGTGTCCTTTAAGGGGACAGCCGCCACACCGCTGCCGTATGCCCGCGCGCTCTCAAGCGTCCGCTCGATGATTTCACGCGTGACCAGCGGCCTTGCGCCATCGTGTATCGCGATGAATTCCGCGTCCCGCGGGCAGGCCTCTATGCCGCGGCGGACGCTCTCCTGCCTGTCCCATCCGCCCTCGACCAGCGTGACGCCCTCCTCGCACAGCAGCGCGCGCATCCTCGGCAGATCCCCCGCGCTCGCCGTGACGACGATGGGATCAAACAGCGCGCTGTCCCTAAACACGCGCACCGTGCGCACGATCATCGGCACGCCCAGAAGCGGCAAAAGCGCCTTGTTGCAGCCCTGCCCCATGCGCTCGCCGCGTCCTGCCGCCAAGATCACCGCCGCGTTCATTCGATTTCCTCCTCGGAAAGCAATTCAACCATCGCCGCGGCATCCTCCTTGCGCGCCGTCTCCGCGACAATCCGCACGCGATAGCGCGCCATCTTTTCGCCATAGCGGATCTCCAGCACATCGCCCACGTTCACCTCGCTGGCGGGCTTGGCCGTCTTGCCGTTGATCGTCACGCGCCCGCCCTCCGTCGCTTCCTTGGCGACCGTGCGGCGCTTAATGACGCGCGATACCTTTAAAAACTTATCCAGTCTCATCCGTCTACGCTCCCCGATCGATCTGTTCACTGTTCACAGATTGGAAAACAGCGTCTCCTCCCATTGCCTGTACCCTTCCGGCGGCGAACTGAGACCCGCGCGGCGCGCCTGCTCCTGCTGCTCCTGGCGCGGTATGCGGTAGATGCGTCCGCCCTTTTCAAAGCACGCGCCCGTCTGTTTGAAGTAGAAAGGCACATTTTCCCGCGCGCACTGCGAGGCGATATCCTGCACCCACTCATACCGGCACAGCCGCGCGCTCATGCCGCTCTCGCCGCCGACCGTCACGCCCTCAATCCCCTGCGCCAGCCATGCCGAGAGATCGAGTTCCTCTAAAAGTGGCTCGCAGACCAGCTCCCTGTGCTGCACGGGCAGTGAAAGGAGCTGCGGCACGCGCGCGTCGGCCTTTTCCTGATTTTCGCATGTCACCGCGATCGTCACGTTGCCGTAGCCCTCGCCCCAGTCCTCCGGAAGCGATACGTCGAAGCGCTCTATGCGCTTTGTGATGATATAGAACATCAGATCCGGACGCGCGTGCATCATGCGCCAAGCCGCGGCGCGCCACGCGTCGGCCTCCTCGATGAAGAAGTCGCTCGTCAGGCACGTGAACACCGTCTCGCCCGATGGTATGGACGGTTCGCCCCCGCGCCTGCCCCGCGCGGGCAGATCGAATTCCCGCGTCGTTCGCACCTGCGCCGCGTCGCGTCCATAGCGCGCATCGCCCCTGTACACATAGCAGTTCTGGCATCCCGGGCTGCACTTATGACAGCCGTGCCACGGCCTCCATGACGCCATAGGTTCACCGCCTTTCCCTGCCGGCCATCACCGGCAGCGCGCAGACAAACGGATAGGCGTAGCGCCCCGCCATCACCGGCCCCAGAAGGAATGTCCCCCAGAGCAAAACCGGCAGCAGCGCCACGGCAAACCGCCGTCCGTTCCCATCGTATGCCTCCCGCAGCGCGAAGAACAGCATCACCCACATGATCAGCCCCATGTTGAACAGATAGCCGATCACCGGCACCTGCATCGCCCCTTTTGAACCAAAACGCCATGAGAGCGCGGCCATCGGGCGCTCAAACGCGCTGTGTATGCCGTAGCGCTCCATGCCGCCGTAATTAGCCGTGGTCATCTGCACGTAATAGCCGGACACGCCGTATCTCTGATAGGGATACCAGAACGAATAGGTGTGTTCAAGCACCGCGTCAAAGTATGTCTTCGGGCACTTCATGCCGACGGACAGGTAGACCCGCGCATAGCGCGCCGGATCGCTTTGCAGCGCATTGGTATCGAGCGAAAACTTGACGGGATCAGAGATCGTGGGATCGTATCGCCGCCACGCCTCCTCGGGCATCAATTCGTCTATCGCCTCGATTTCCTGTGCCGTCAGCGCCTCGCTGCGCATCAGCCGCTCGCGCGCCAACTGCTGTATGGGCCAGGAGAGCACCTCCACGACGCTGCCCGTCTGCGCGCCCGTCGCAGCCCTGAGAAGCGCGTTTGCGCCCAGCGAGAGCAGCACGGACAGCGCGGCCGTCATCAGCAGCGCCCGCATCCGTCGCCTGAGCAAAAGCAGCACGAGCAGCCACGCGGCCACGGCGAACACCGCGTTGTTGCGCAGCATCATCGAGAGCGCGGCGCACAATAGCAGCCCGCGAAGCCGCGCGCGGGACGTGCCAGGCGAGGCGGCCTCTTCATAGGACAGCGCCAACGTCAGCGTGAACACGCCGGAAAAGAGCACGTCCTTGGTGGCGTTCACGGCAAAGATCATGTGCAGCGGATAGAGCGCGAAGAACAGCGCCGCACCCCTCGCCGCGCGCGGTCCCATGCGCCTGCAAATCGACGCGCAGGTCAGCGAAAAGCACAGCGCCATGGCGATCACCTGCAGCGATGTGTACAGCGCGGCGCCGAGGTTGACATGCCCGACCGCCCTGCCCAGCGCGACGCAACCGCCCAGAAGCAGCGTGTGCAGCAGCGGATGCGCCGTACTATACGCGCCCGAAAAGACCTGGTTCAGCTGATAGGGCACATCGTAGGCAAACGAGCCGGGGAACGCGATCACAAACATCGGCAGATCGCACAGCAGGATCAGCCAAAACGCGCGCCTTGCGTGAAACGGCCTTTTCGCGCCGCGCGGGGAAGCCGGCTTTTTCCTTTCGCGCAGCAGGGCCCACAGGCAAAGCAGCGCGAGCGGAAAGAGCAGCGCAGCCGTCAAAAGCGCGCGCGGGGGGTCGCTTTGGCCAAGCTGCTCCGCCTGATGGCCAAACGCCGCAAACAGCGAAAACAGCGCGCCGCCCGCAACGAGCACGATTCTTTCGCGCATCTTTCGATCCTCCATCCCCGACGCTCACCGCGGCAAAGGCGGCACCCGCAGCACGATTATATCACACGGACGTGGTTTTCTCAATCTCTTTTGTCGCGTCGCACGGATTCCATGCGCGCTGTCGATTTCACGATTCACACACTTTTGAACATATTTCTGTCACAATTGCATGATACAATGGATTGCGTAAAGGTTGATGACAAACCTTTACCGCTTTCGCCGTACCTCCCCCCTCCACGGCGGAAGCAGGGTATCTTCCTTTTTTCTTCCCCTTCCTCATAATTTCCCTTCCAAGAGGGAAGCGCCGCTTTCATCACGAGAGCGGCGCTTTCTTGTCGTTTAGCCAGGGAAGCGCTTCACTCCTGCGCGCCGTCCTCGGTATCGCCCAGCTTATGCATGATCGTCTGATAGAGAAAGGACGCGCAGCGCGGCCAGCGTTCACAAAAGCGCTTCGCCTGCGCGCGCGTGGCCACGGTCAGCTTGAGCGAAAAGATCTCCTCGCCGGCCTCCAGCGTGCGCAGCGTGACGGCATACCCCGTGCCGCTCTCCTCGTAGGACGCGGGCATCTGCAGTTCCTCGCGTATGCGCTCGCGCCAGGCGGCGCCGTGCTGCTCCAGTTTTTCCTGCAGCGAGGCGCGTATGCGGGAACCGAACATCTCAAGGCTCTGCTGTCCCTCCGGCGTCAAAACGAGCAGCTCTCCTTCGGGCCGGTTGACGACGCGCACGAGCCCGGCCTCCTTGAGCTCCGCGAGCGCGATGTAGAACGGGAACTGCGTGGACAGCGAATTCTCGACGACAAAGCGAAGAAGCTGCTCTTGCGTGCAGGGGCCGACGCGTTCCAGCGCATGAAGCACCACGAGCTTGTCCTCCTCCTGTGTCGGCTGCATGCCGGTTCCTCCTTTCGCGCGCGGCGCTCACGCGTCCTCGGTGACGATGTAATCCTTCAGCTCGCAAAGCAGATCGTCGCAGTCGTCGCTGTAGATATCCAAACGGACGGGTTTTGAAAGATCGATGGAGAATATGCCCAGGATGGACTTCGCGTCCACGACGTAGCGTCCGGAGCGCAAATCCATATCATACGGATAGCGGTTGACCACGCTGACGAAGTTCTTGACATGATCGGTCATCATCGTCAGGCGGATGTTCACGGATTTCATCGAGATCGTCTCCTTTCGTCGCGACGCCCTGTATTATACATGAAACGCCCACCGATTGCAAGCTCGCTTCAAAGTCGCCCGCGCGGCAACAAAACGAACAGATTTTTTGAAAACGTCCATATTGACCATTGCCATGTGTGTCCCAACTGCGCTATAATGGCGATGAGTATTTGTTTTTCGCGGGGTAATGCCACTTAGAGCGAAAGATGCGGCACGTCGGGGAAAGGGGGGAAAAACAGGCCCTGCCGTGCAGCGCTTCGCGTCCCGCGCTTTACGCCGCGAGCGTTTTACCTATGCTCCCCACCGGAGCGCGACCACGGCAAACGCGCGCCGCGCATCACACAAAGGAGGATCGCTTATGTCCGGTATTCCATTGATTATCGCGTTCGTGATCATGGTCATCGTCATGATCGTCGCGATCGCCAAGTTCAAGATCCATCCGTTCCTGGCCATCATGGGCGTCTCGCTGATTCTCGCCCTGCTGGCCATACCGCTGCCCAACATCCCGACCACGATCGGCGCGGGATTTTCAAACACCTTCTCCTCCCTGGGCATCGTCATCATCCTAGGCGCCATGATCGGCTTCTTCCTTGAAAAGACCGGCGCGGCGCTGACGATGGCCGACTGGGTCATACGCATCGTCGGGGAAAAGCATCCGGAGATCGCGATGGAGCTCATGGGCTGGATCGTCTCCATCCCCGTGTTCTGCGATTCCGGCTATGTCATCCTGAACCCGATCCGCAAGGCCATCGTCAAGAAGACCGGCGTGTCCGCCACGACCATGGCGCTGGCGCTGAGCGTGGGCCTGTACACATCCCATGTGTTCATCCCGCCGACGCCCGGCCCCATCGCGGCCGCGCAGTCCCTGGGCCTCGAATCGAACATGCTGCTGGTCATCGCCGTGGGCGTGCTCGTGTCCATCCCCGTGCTTCTGGCGGGCCTATTGTTCGCCAAGCTGATCGGCAAGCACGTGCATTCAAGCGATGACAACGACGCGCAGAACGCGAAGAGCTACGAGGAGCTGAAAGCCGAGTTTGGCAAGCTGCCCGGCGTGGCCATCTCCTTTGCGCCCATCGTCGCGCCGATCGTGCTGATGGCGCTCAAGTCCATCATCGACATGACCGGATGGACGAACCTGTTCGCGCAGATCGTGCAGTTCCTGGGCACACCGATCATCGCGCTGACCGTCGGCTTGATCATCGCCATCGTCATGCTCTTTAAGGCGGGCAAGCGTGACGAGTTCTACGATCTGGCCAACGAGACGCTCAAGACCGTGGGTCCCATACTGTTTGTCACGGCGGCGGGCGGCGTGCTGGGCAAGGTCATCACCGACGCAGGCATCGTCTCCTATATCGCCGAGAACGCGACGTTCCTTTCTAATATCGGCATATTCTTCCCGTTCCTGATCGCCGCGATCCTCAAGACGGCGCAGGGCTCCTCGACGGTCGCCATCACCACGACGGCGGGCATCATGGGGCTTTACTACGATGAGGGCTCGCTCATGTCCGCGCTCGGCCTGAACACGCCGTTTGCCGCCGCAATGACGGTCATGGCCATCGGCGCCGGCGCAATGACGGTCTCCCACGCCAACGACTCCTACTTCTGGGTCGTCACCAACTTTGGCGGCCTGACCGCGCAGGACGGCTACAAGACGCAGACGCTCTGCACATTGGTGATGGGCGTCGTCGCGATACTGTTCATCTGGCTGATGGTCACGCTCTTTGTGCACTGAGCATCTGGCCGTTTAATAGCGTAAAAAGGGGCCGTTTCCAATCGGAGACGGTCCCTTGTTTTCTATCGCTGCCAGCATGAAGGGTCATGGATAAACGCGCGATATGGAGTCTGGCATTTCCCCTGCGCGGCTCACGGCGCGGCAGTCACCTTGATCGATACACTGCCCTTTTCACCTTCGGCATTCGTCGCCACCACAGCGAAGAACGCGCTTGTCGGCTCATCCGCGCTGACGGTCAGCAGTCCATTTTCGTCGATCGACGTTCCTTGCGTATGCCCGCCTACCAGAGACCAGGTCACATCGTCGTCCGCTGTGAACTGCTCGGATGTGCCTTGCTGCACGGACCATTCATATTTGCCCTCCCATGGGGACACCTCTATGCCGGTCCATCCCTGTTCTATGCCCTTCTGCCAAGCCCATTTTTCATTGGTGATAAAGTTTTCGGTACCCCACGGGATCGCATAGCCGGGCAGCGGCTCCAGCTCGGGATCGCACTGTGACGGACTGAGCAGGCTGCCACCGCCGGAAACCGCATCGCCCCTGCCGGGATAGGTCACGTGCATCTCAAGCGCTTCGCCGTCGACGGTCACGGTCTCCGTGACGTCCGATTGCCGCGTGGTGATGTAGAGCGTGTTGCCGACGAGCTGCTGATTGCGCTTGTCCTCGCCGGAAGCGTCAAGGAGCGCGGCTTCCTCCATGCGCTCGGTGAGCGTGCCGTCCTGCGCATAATACAGCGTCTTTCCATCCCGCTCGATCGTCAGCATGTATATGGCCTTGCTCATCAGCTGATCCACGCGCGTCAGGTTCTTCAGGCCGCTGAACGTATACGCTGTCACAGTGCCGTCGACCGTCGTGCCGCCGCCGCCCTGCTGATGCTCATACACCCAAACCGTCGCGACAGGAAGCGAGGCGCTGATGCCCGCGCCATCAAACTGAAGCGTGTCATATACGGGCAGGAATGCCCAGTTCTGATACGTCAACGCGATCTGCGTCTGACCGTCGAAGTTCGCAACGACATAATCCTGTTCGGGAACCAGCGTCTTCGTATCGCCCTGCGCGCTGCTCAGCGTGATGCTGAAGTCCTCCGCGGTCAGGTTTTCGTTCTGCGTTCCCGCCCAAAGGATATAAAAGTTGTCGGATTTCCCATCGCACAGTATCGGAATCTCGTCCTCGCCGGCGTACACGACCGAGTCTTCCGTCACATCGGGCGCGTCCGTCCACTCGGCAAGCGCCGCGACAGGCGCTTCACTCTGCGCGTACAGGCTGTCCGCATCGCCTGTGTAATTAAATCCATAGATGTGAACCGCTACGGGAATTTGCGCCGCGGGAACCGTCTTGCCGTCGTATTCAATGCCGGAAACCTCCAGCCAGAAGCGGTAGTTGCCCGCGCCGTCGCCTGCCAGACAACTCCACTCGCGGCCGCTGTTGTTGTCGCTCTGCGGATACAGCCCGCGGTTGAGTGTGATGGCATCCTCGGAAAGGGTATAGACCAGGGCGCCATCCTTCCAATCGCCGGTCAGCGCGGTATCCTTGAAGATGTACTCTCCGGCATTGTAGTCAATGCCATCGACCAGGGCAACGCTCGCGCCGCTTGCGTCAATCAGCGCGTCGTCAATCGCCTCGCCGGTGGGCAGCGACAATGTCAGCAAGGCCTCGCCGTCAAAGGCCACGTCAATGCCCCTGTCGCGCTTCAATGTGCTCTTTCCTGTGGTAAAGGCGCTGCCGGAAAGATGGCTTGAGACCGTCAAAACGGGGGTTTCGTCCTGCGCAAGCGCCGGAAGACACAAGCCCCAAAACAGGGTTACGGCCGCAAGAATGCTGATCAATCTTTTCATGTTGCGTTCCTCCTACTTTGCGAAATCGCTTTGAACTTTGGCAGATTTGGCTCACTCTACAACGGTCACAGTCAGCGTGAATGTCGCGCCTTTGGCATACCTGCCTGGGGCATCGGCAACCGTCGCGGTCAGCGTCGCGGTGCCGGTGGAGAGCGCGGTCAGCGTATTAGGCTCGATTCCCTCGGCGCCCTCGCTGCCCACATAAGAGATGACACGCTCATCGCTCACGGCACAATCGATCTCGCTGTTCGCGTAACCGTCACGGCCCCATGTGTTGGTGTACTGCGTGTGGAAAAACGCGGGCACGCTCTCGCCAACTTTGAGGGTGATCGCGGCCTCGCCGCTCTCGTAATCCGCATCGGGATCAAAATCCGCTGTAGACGCAAAGGCGATCTTCGCGGTGCTCTCGGTGATGCCGACGATGATCTTGGAGACAATCACGTTCTGTCCGCTGTAACTGTAGAGCCGGGTGTTGGAATTTCCTTCCCTCGAACCGATGCGGGCAATGCGGTCATTGAAATTCATATCCTCTTGCGAGGCGGTGATGTTGGCCCAGTTGTTGATCGGGTTTGCCTCCTCCGCGTGCGTGTTGTTCACGGGCATCCACGCGCGGTCCTAGGCTGTGCGGGCGTCTCATAGCCGGCTTCCTCGTTCGCCAGGCGCTGATAGTAGTCCGCGGGGCTCTCGCTGACGAGATAGATGTGTGTGTTTCCCTCGGCCTGCTCATCAAGCGGCACGCCGTTTTCATCGAGCGCGACCTCTTGCGCAGCCAGCTTGCCGCCGCTCAGGTCATAGGAGACGTAGGAATACTCGCCATCCAGCAGACGGCCGCCAACATCCCCCTGCGCATAAGGGCTAGCAGGATCGTCACGGTTCTTATATGTTCGTTCCCTCCTTGATCTCTTGTTCACCGCGATGTTTGGCGGGATCGTCGT
>CAYUZP010000024.1:3651-16609 GCA_964449655.1 uncultured Oscillospiraceae bacterium | reverse complement strand
GACAAAGCGCATCGCCGCGGCTTGACAATCTGTCATCCGCGATCCGATGTGCGCGGGGGAAAGATCAAGGTCTAGACGATCACAGCGCGCCTGAGCAGCAGAGCCGCACCCATGCCGCCGCCGATGCAAAGGGACGCGATGCCGCATTGGCATTCGCCGCGCCCGATCATATGCGCGAGCGTCGTCGTGATCCTCGCGCCCGTCGCACCCAGCGGATGTCCCAGACCGATGCCGGAACCGTACACGTTACAACGCGCGATGAGATCTGCTTCTGATACGCCGAACCTCTTTGCCAGTTTGCGCTGACATCCCAGCACCTGCGCGGCAAAAGCCTCATTGATCTCAAAGCGGTCGATCTCGCAAAGCGGCACGTCAGTTGTCTCAAGGAGCTTACAGATGGCAAAATAAGGCCCCAGTCCCATGAGCTGCGGATCACATCCGACCACCGCGCTATCGACGATCTCCGATAGCGGTTTGACGCCTGACGCGCGGCAGTAGCGCTCGCTGGCAAGCAAAAGAAAGGCAGCGCCGTCGTTCAGACCCGAGGAGGAGGCTGCTGTCACCGTGCCGTCTTTTAGGAAAGCGGGCGGGAGAGAGGCGACCTTTTCCGGGGTGGATGTGCGGTTCATCTGTTCATCCTGATCAAAGACCGTCTCGCCGCCCTTGCGACCGCGCAGCCGTATAGGGACGATTTCATCCCTAAACCGACCGGCATCGACCGCATCGATGGCACGCCTCAGCGTCATCGTGGCGTAGGCATCCTGCTCCTCACGTGAGATGTGGCACGTCCTGGCGATGTTTTCTGCGGTGACGCCCATGTGCGCGCCGCTGAACGCGTCGGTGAGACCGTCGTGGATCAGCAGATCGGTTACGGTCAAGTCGCCCAGCTTGTCGCCTGTGCGCATGGACGCGGGCAGCGCAAAGGGCACGTTGGACATCATCTCAAAGCCGCCACAGAGCACGAGATCCGCGCCGAGCCTGATTTCGTTTACGGCATTGCGTATGGCCTGCATACCGGAGCCGCAGACCATGTTGACCGCGTAAGCCGGAACGGCGAGGTCGATCCCCGCCTTCACAGCGATCTGCCGCGCCGCTCCCTGCCCGACGCCCGCGCTCAGCACATGTCCAATGACGACGCTCTCGACGTCCCGCAAGAGCGCTTGTGAAAATCCGCCGCGAATCACCTGCGCGCAGACGTCGACAGGATCAGCGCCGGCCAAGGAGCCAAGGAAGCGGCCGATCGCGGAGCGCTTTGCGCCGACGATGAAGACTTTGTCATGCATGCAGAGCCGTCCTTTCGTTAAGAAAAAGTGTTGCATTATGCCGCGTTGACCCTGCCTCGGTTTTCAAATCATGTTGTTGAATGATGTTCACGGATAGCGTTTATATGCTTTGCGCTCATGGCCGTCATGCGCGTTGTCTGAATTTGATCGCCAAAGGCTCATCAAAGGCGGTGCGTCGTTGGCCTTTTTATGGGAGCAGCGTCAGCGCGCCCCAGCGCGTGTCGAGATAGGCCTCGTATTCCGGCAGCAGTTCATCCCACTGTGCATAGCGAGCGTCCCCACGATGATCCTCAAGCTCAAAATTCTCCGTCAGCCATTGTCCCAGGTAGTGGGACACCTTCAAAGCGCCGTCCGGATTGAGATGCGAAAAGCTGTCATAACAGTCCGTGTAGAGGTCGACGACGCCTTCCACGTCGAGCATGTTCAGGAATGGCACGCCGAGTTCCTGCGCGATGGCGTAGACGCTGTTGCAGTTCATCTGTTCCTCCTCCGTTGCGGGGGATGGAATGCAGATGAATACGGGCAGTATGTCGTTTTCCCTGCAGATTTCGGCGATGCGATAGAGCGACTGTGTGCCGGGCAGTTCGCCTGTCGCGGCTTGTGTCGTTCGGACAAACGGATTGATCTGCGATCGGCCTACGCGCGGCTCCGCGCCCATCATGCAGGGCTGCGTATCCACCTGCACGGTGACGTTGCCTGTGATCAGCTCATCCCAACGGCCATGGTATAGCGTATAGGGAACGAGAAATTCGCCCCAGTTTTCGGAGGGCAGTGTTTCTGTCACCGCGCGCACCTTTAACGGCGAGAGTGGGATCTCGTCCAGGAACAGGTGCCGATAGGGGTACGTCCAGGCCATGTCGATGGCCCTGTCGATGTAGAATACGTCAAACAGGGCGATCTTTGGCTTGTGGTATTGAAGCGACATGCGCAGAACCCACTGCGTCATCTCCATCGGCTCGGAGTTGTTGCCCATGTTGAAAGAAGTGATGCCGTAGTCCCGCCAAAGCTCCATCGGAAAGATGCCGTTGAGCACATGGCTCGTGCCGAAAAAGAGCACGTCATACGCCTGTTCGTCCTCGTTTTCAAAGAAATATTTGTATTTTTTCTGCCCATCTTCGCGCCGCGTCGCCTTGTCTGCCGATACGAGGCAGATGCACAGCGCCACGACGAAGATCACGACATTCATGGCTCGTTTCATGTCCTAACCACCGCCTCGCCTTTAGAACTGGAAATAGATGAACGCCTGCGCATTGTAGCCCGGCCCCCAGATGCCGAAGATCACGATGATCATCACCGCGGCGACGTAGAGCAGCGTGCGCACAACCGAGGGAAGCCTGTCGGTCAATTCCGTCATGGTCATGTGGTGCTCGTGCAACAGCTCAAATACGAAGAGCACGGCGATGAAGATGCTCAGCGCGATGGCCTGTATGGCGGGGAATCCCGTCGCAAAAGCCGGCGCGTTCCACTGCGTCGGAATGCGCAAAAGCATGCCGAGTGCCGCGCGCATCGATGTGGCGCGGAAGATGAGCATCGTGATGTTGATCAAAAAGAACGTGTAGAGCAGGCGGATGGCGTGATCGATGTGCGGATTCTTCAATTTCTTTTGAGGGAAGAACCCTTCGATGACCTGAAGAGCGCCGTTGAGCATGCCCCAGCCGACGTATTTCAGCGCCGCGCCATACCAAAGGCCGCTGACCGTGTAGACGACCATCGTATTGAACGCCTTGCGGGGCTTGGAGACGCGGCCGCCGCCCAGCGGGAAGTAGATGTAATCGCGGAACCATGTCGCCAGGCTGATGTGCCAGCGCGACCAGAAATCGCGCACGGATGTGGCGAAGTAGGGCTGCCTGAAGTTGGTCATCAGCGTGATGCCCAGCACCTTTGCCGCGCCGATGGCGATGTGGCTGTAGCCGCCGAAGTCCCCGAGATCCTGTATGGAAAACGTCAGCGTTGCCAGCACGATCTGCCAGCCCGACGCGCTTGCCCAGTTGGAGAAAATCGCGTCGACGTATATGGCGGCGCGGTCGGCGATGACCATTTTCTCAAAAAAGCCGAGCATCATGATGAGCAGGCCGTCACGCACGCGTTTGGCGTCAAAGTCGTGCGGCTCGGAGACCTGCCTCAGCAGATTTTTGGAGCGTTCAATCGGTCCTGCGACGAGCTGCGGGAAAAACGATACAAACAGCGCATACTTAAACAGGTTGCGCTCGACGGGAGTGTCGCCGCGGTAGACGTCGATCATGTAGCCCAGCGCTTGGAAGGTGAAGAAGCTGATGCCAACGGGCAGCAGTATGCTCACCTTTGGTGCGGTAAAGGGCAGATGAACCAGATCGCAAAAGCGCTGAAACAGATTTAAAAACATGCCGGTATATTTGAAATAGCCGAGCATGCCGATGTTGAGGACGATGCCGATCACCAGTGCGAATTTGCGCTTTTTCACGCTGTCGACCCGGTCTATGAACAGGGCGCACGCATAGGTGACGATCGTGCTGGCGGCCATCAGCAGCGCGTATTCCGCATGCCAGCTCATGTAGAAGTAATAGCTGGCGATGAGCAGCCAGACCCAACGGACGCGCTTGGGGATCAGGAAATAGACGAGCGTCACGACTGGAAAAAATATAAGGAAAGAAAATGAATTAAATATCATATGTTCACCTTAGGCAAAAGATGTCATGACGTTGCCGCGCATAACCATCGATCATAGAGGAACAAAGCCGATCTGGCCCGTCCCTTTTTATCTTTTCGCGGGAATCACCTTAAAGCGCGCCACGCCTGTCAATCGTCTTGAAGTTTGCGAACCAACGCCTCGATCGCATCGACGCTGTTGAAGTTCTCCGGTACGATCTCAGCGGCGGGGATGGCGAGATCGAATTCGTCGTTCAGCGCGCCGATGAGCTGCAGGATGTCCAGCGAGGATAAAAACCCGTCATCGATCAGCGTCGTGCAGCTTTCGAAGTCGATGCCCGCGGCGATTTCGTTCAAGATGTCTAGAATGGTCTCCCTCATGAGAATGCCCTCCCTCTTGATTTTTGCATGAATGATGCTCATATGCACGGCGTATTCAGCGTGTAGCTTGGCACATCGTCGCGCGCGAGCCGTTCCCCCTTTCCATCGGCCAATATGACGCGCGGCAAATCCCGGCTCAGGAATAGCGCTGGTCCCTCTGTGATGGCATAGGCGCCGATCGACTGAAACGCCAGCACGTCTCCGCGCTCAAGCCCTTGAAGCGAGATCCTGCGCACGAGCACGTCCGCCGTCGTGCACAGACTGCCGCACAGCGCCCAGTCCACGGACTCTTCATCGACGCGCTCTGGGCCGTGCAAGTGCGAAATGCGCGGCACACGCATGCCCATGTTTGAGCCGATGTAATTGACATGGTGAATGCCTCCGTCCAGTATCGCATAGGCATGCCCGTCATTGACCTTCGTATCGGCGACGGTGGTCAGATATGTGCCGCATTCGGAGACGAAAAATCGTCCCATCTCCACCGTCAAATGCGCGTTTACGCCCTTCAGCGCGGGCATCAGCGCGCGAAGAGGGGCCAAGGTGTCGCTGTCATCCTCGTTCGCAAAGTAGGGGAAGTACAGCCCCGGTCCGTATTCCAGCTCCTGAAGCGGCAATCCGGTCTCCTCGCGCAGCTTCCATAGGAGCGCATCGAGCAGGGCCAGTTCATCGATCTGCTCGCTCAGTTTCTTGCGCTGCGTACCGGCAAAGTAGTGCAGCCCCGTGAAGCGCAGGCCGGGGAACCGCTCATGCGCTCTGAGAATGGATGTGAGGTCGCGCTCGTCCATGCCGAACTGCGTCCCGGCGGTCAGCCGCAAAAGCACGGGAAACACGCGTCCACACGCCAAGGCAGCTTCATTGAGGAGATGCACCTGCAGCGGCGACTCGGCCGTGAAGTGCGTGACACCTGCGTTCATTGCGTGTTCGATGTCCTGGGCGGTCTTGTTTACGCCGGAGAGGAGCACGCGATGCATGTCGATGCCAAGCGCCTCGCATATGGATAGCTCGCCTATGCTGCATACCTCAAATGTCGTGACATGCGGCCCCATCGCGGGGATGAGAAACGGGTTTGCCTTGACGGAATAGCAAAGGCTAAAGGCATCGCCTGTGATGGCGCGAATCGCTTCCATGCGTCTTTTGAGCTGTGCCTCGTCAAACACGAAGCACGGCGTGCCGTAGCGCGCGGCGATTTCGAAAAGGCGCCTGTCATCCATGGCATGCTTCCTCTCTTTCCTGAAACAGCGCGATCAGACCATCGCGATCGATCTTGCCGTTCCTGTTGAGCGGCATGGCGTCCACATGCATGAAGAGATTGGGGATCATGTAGGAGGGAAGCCGCTCGCGAAGCGCGCGGACGATCGCCTGCTTGTCTGCCGTGCCGCAGGTGAAAGCGAGTATTTTTCCTTTGTCATGAAGATAGACGCATAAGGCGCGCTCCACTCCCTCGACCGCGCATAGCGCGCACTCGATCTCGCCCAGTTCGACGCGATGTCCCATGTGCTTGACCTGAAAGTCCTTTCGGGAAACATAGACCATCTCGCCGTTTTCGCAAAGGCGCACAAGATCGCCCGTGCGATAGATCGTCTCAGGGACGGCGGTGTTGAGCGGATTTTGAACAAAAGCGGCGGCGGTTCGCTCGGCATCGCCCAGATAGCCCAAGGCGAGCGCTGTGCCCGAGACGCACAGTTCGCCGATTTCGCCTGGCTGCGCCTCCCGATTTTCATCCGTCAGCAGCAAGATGCGCTCGTTCGGGAAGGGAATGCCGATGGGCAGCGTCTCTCCCTCCTCAAATGGCCTGTCGACGATGTAGTAAGTGCAGTTGCAGGTGATCTCTGTCGGGCCGTAGAGGTTGACATAGAGCGCGTCGGGCAGAAATTTTTGCAGTTTTTTGAGATGCTTGATCGGCATGACCTCGCCTGAAAAGAGGATGGCGCGAATGCGCTCAGGCGTCCGATATTGGAGCGCGTTCATCGTCGTCAAGAAGCACAGCGCGCTCACTGCCCAGATGAGCACGGTCGCGCCGCGCTCGCAGAGGAAATCCATCAGCTTGGTCGGCTGCGTGAAGTATGCCGTGGGCACAATCTGAACCGTCGCGCCGGTGAACATGGCGCTGTAGAGATCCTTGACGGAGACGTCAAAGTCAAACGGCGCTTGATTGGCGAGCACATCCGCGTCGGTGATTTTGAAGATTTCCGTGAAGCAGAGGATAAAGTCGATCACGCTGCGATGGCAGACCACAACGCCTTTGGGTGCGCCGGTTGAGCCGGATGTGAAGTTGACATACAGCGGGTCGATGCTAAGCATGTCCTCGCGCACGCGCGCAAGCGCATCTGCGTCGATTTCGTGTGTTTTCAAATCCTCGATGCAGAGCACCGTGTATTGCCCTGTTGTGATCTCACGCAGCTGCGATTCGTGCGCTGTGTCGGTCAAAACGATCGGCGAGCCGAGCGATGCGAGGATGTCGCGTATGCGCGCGCCGGGGTGGCGCAGATTCAGCGGTGCATAGGAGCAGCCGGCATAGACGATGCCCAAGAACGCGATCACAGCGTCTGCCGACTTCTCCATGTATACGCCGACCGTCGTGCGAGGGGTGAGTCGCGCTGAAAGTGCCGAGCCGACAGCGCGCGCTTTGGTCATGAGTTCACCAAATGTCACCGACGCATGCTCATCTGCGAACGCGGTCTTGTCCGGCAATCGTGCGCACGTCTGTTCCAGATAGTCGAGAATCAGATATTTCATACGCCCAACACCTCATCGACTGGTCATCGTCGCATTTCATTTTGCGATGGAATCGGACGGATAGTCAAAGTAGACCGGCTGATCCATGCTTTGCGAACGCGCATAGACGCGCAATTCGCATCCCTGTTTGAGTTCGCCTGCCATCTCGATCACGGGATTTTGATCGTAGTCGCGCAAAAGCTCTTGCGAGCCATCCGCCCCGCGCAGCACAAAGCGGTATAAGGGCTTGACGGAGGGGCCGCGGTTGCAGTCCGCCGTCCATGTGCCGGATTCGCCCGCCGTGAGCCAGACGTTTGTGATGAAATCGATCGACGCGAGGTATTCGTCGGCATTCGCATAGAAAAACTCGCTGACATCCTCGCCCGCGGTATAGCGCAAAAAGAAGTCCGCAAAAGCTGCACTGAACAGATCCGCGCCATCGCCGTTGAGATGATAGAGATCAAAATAATAATCGTCAAGGCATGGCAGCAGCGATGGCTTTGCAAACGCAAAATTGAAGCAAGGAAGGTGTTGTTCTTCGCAAAAGCGCACAAGGCTCTCAAAGTAGGGAAGACACTCGGGCATGCTGAGCGCTTGCGCCGTTTGCACGGGGAAGAGGAGAACGAAGAGCTTCGCGCCGTTTTGCTCGCAGAGCGCCTTGAATTCGAGGAGCATTTCCCGTGTTGCCGGCAGCAAGTCATAGGTGTATCCCGGCGGGTCTTCGACGCGGATCATATGGCGGCGAATCTCCTCTTTTGCATCGGTTCCCGGCGTGCAGCGCAGATAACCCGCCCCCATGTAAGCGACATCCGGTCCGAGCGGCATCGTCTCAAGGGCTGCAAAGGCGTCTTGGCGAAGGGCGATGGTTTTGAGCACATCGGTAGGGGATGTCACGCTGAATTGACGGAACAGGAACAGGCGATCGATATATGCGCCATCCTGCGCGCAGGCGAGGCGATAGTAGTGAAGCCTTGTGCGCCATGACGACAACAGCGGCATGAGCACATCGGTCGTTTCCAGCGATTCTTTGGCGGTGTTCAGGTTGAAGCGGTCGAGCACAAGCACGACGTATTCCGGATGGTTGTCCCTAAAAAGCTCCTCAGCCAGCGCGATGTCGGCGGGCAGATTGGCGGAGAGCACCGAAGCGGAAAAGGATTGAATGCCTGTGCGCTGCGTGATCATCGGCGCGTTAAAATGATCGCGTACCACGGAGGAACCGATGAAGCACAGCTCAATGTCCTCTCGCTCTTTCAGTTCCTGCATCATCAGCGCAGTCGCCATATCCGTCCGTATGAGGAAGGCGTCGGCGAAGAACACGATCAGCGCGAAGAAAACGAGGAAGCCGATCAGCCGGATGAACGGACGCATGGGATCAGTCCTCCTTCAAGATCAACGCGCGCGTCAAAAGCCGTTTACCTGGGTTTGTTCTCTATATGTAATGATGGATTTAAAAATCATGTCACCGGGGCAATCCGTGACGCTAGAATATGGCATAGAGGAACCCGCTGTCATATCCTGTGGATGTGACGAATGTCGCGAGCACAAACAGGAAGAATATGGACAGCGCTGCCCAGCGGACGGGAAGGCGGCATTTCGCGAAAAGGGCCTCGCGAATGTGCACGCCGCGTTCCTGCATGAATGATACGAGAAAGAGGATCAGCGATGCGATGAGCAGCACATGGAAGTCCCGCGCTTTTAATCCGAGACGCAGCAGCGTGCCGTCTGTCAGCTGATCAAAGCGGGGCGAAAAGAGCGTCTTGCCGAGCATCGTGATAGCGCCGCGCGCGCTTGCGCTCCGATCGAAAAACCAGCCGATGTTGACCACGGCGAACGTGCGCAATACGCGCAAAACGTGAAAGATGCCGGACTGCACGAGCGCGGGATGCGAAGCATGAAAGCGCTTGTATGCGGGCTCCAGCAGCGCGCTTGACGCGAGGATCACGCCGTTATAAAGGCCCCATAAAATGTAGTTGGCCGTCGCCCCATGCCACAATCCGACAAGCAGAAACACGAGCACATTGCCAAGCGCGGCGGGGATGGCACGCGCGATATGGGCGCCCGCGGTGCGCTTGACGGCTTTGCCAAGGCGCACGATGGGTTTTGACAGCGCAAAAGGGTAAAACACATAGTCGCGCATCCAGCTGCCGAGCGTGATGTGCCAGCGCCGCCAGAAATCCCCAAGCGATACCGCAAAATACGGTCGCTTGAAATTCGTCGCGAGTCGGATGCCCATCAGTTCCGCGATGCCGGTTACGAGGTCGATGCCGCCGGAAAAGTCCGCGTATTGCTGAAGGGAATATAGCAGCACACCGAGCACAATCACCGCGCCGCCATACGGGCTGTGATCCGAAAAAACAGCCTCGACGAGCGGCAGAGCACGGTCAGCGATGACCTTCTTTTTAAAAAAGCCCCAAGTCATCAGCAAAAAGCCGCGTTCAATGGCCGTCAAGTCAAAGCTGTGTGGCTGCGTGAGCTGGGGTGCGAGCGCATCATATCGGCCGATCGGTCCCTGTACGAGCTGCGGAAAGAAGGAAATGAACAGCGCGAGCTTTGCGGGATTTTGTTCCGCCGCGCACTGGCCGCGATAGACGTCAAGCAGATAGCCGATCGCCTGAAAGGTGTAAAACGATATGCCGAGCGGTAGCATCAGCGATAAGCGCGGTCTGCCCAGCCAGCCGAGCACCGTGTTGGCGTATTTGAACACGGCGAGCATGCCGAAGTTGACGAGCAGCACCAGCATGAGCACGACGCGCTGACGGCGGCGAATGGCGGCCTTGATTTGCCGTTTTTGTTCGGCCTGAAGATCGGTGGGCGGCTTGCGCAGACCGACGCGCTCCACGATCAGCGCGCCCGCCCAGACGCTAAGCGTCGTGATGATCAGCCCATAGAGGGCGGAGCAATAGGCATAAAACGCGAGACTGGCGATGAGCAGCCAGATCCAGCGGACTGTGCGCGGACAGACATAGTACAGCGCCGCGCAGAGCAAGCCGGAGGCGATGAGGGCGAAGACCGACATCTTTTTACTGTGCGAGCGTGCCCATCGGGTCCCACGGCTCCAGCAGTATGGGTTCCTGGTCATAGAGCGCGGCAAGACTGCCCAGGTATTCCCGCTCAACGGCCGCCTGATAGACATATTGATCGAACCAGCTGTCCGAACAGACGTAATATCCCTTTTGGCCGGCGCTGTCGCCCCAGCTGTTTTCGATCTTCCAGCGCGTCGGCTTGCCGTCCACGAGATTGACGCCGGTGAGCACCATCGCGTGGTTCATCGCCGAGAAACCATAGTTGAGACCATCTTCCTTGCTGATCTTGAGGTCAAGGCCGGTGAGCAGTGAGAAGTCGAAGCTCTTGTCATCCCATATGCCCGCGGAGCGGTCGCCAAAGTGCGCGACGTCACTGCCAAACCACACCGGTTTCCCCGCTTCCAGTTGGCGGATGATCGCGGCCTTGAATTCGTCCATCGTCAGATTGAGATGCTTTACGGGCCGTCCGCCGACGACGTTGCCTAGCATGGCGATCGTGAAGGTGCGGTGATAGGGCTTGTCCGCTGTCGGCGCATTGATGATGCTGACGATGCGCTCCAGCAGATCCCCGACATAGCGCTCGCGGAAGGAAATCGGCGTCATGCCGCGTTCGACGTGATATTTCTGATCCTTGTCCACATATTCAAAGTCGAATGTCCTAGGCGGTTCGCCGCCGTAGCAGCTGCATAGGAAGCTGTATATGCTGTCAAGCAGCGCCATCTTTTCCGCCTGAATGGCATCCTGCGATTTTCCTGCGGCGACCATCGCGCGCAGCTTGATCGCACCGGCCTTGGCAGCGCGGTTGAGCTGTGCGTTCATGGCTTTCGTATTGCCCGTCTGCGCGGTCTCGTCATAGACATCCTTCGGTACGACGCCATATTTGCGCACGACATTGGCGAACATGTCCCATTGACCGCCGTCGTGCACGCCGGTTTGCAGCACGAACATCACCACGCGGTCATCCGCCGGGCGATCCGCCGTGGCAAGTATGCTCTCAAAAAAATAATTCGTCCGCTCAAACTTATCCCAAAAGGCGAGATAGCTCTGCGATAGCTCGAAGGCCTGAAGATTTAATGCTTTGGCGATGTTCTCGCGCAGTATGTTGGCCGCGGCGAACAGCCAGCATCGCCCGCTCGACTTTTGGTTGGTGACTTCCAATGTCGGGATCTCAAGAGAGAATTTCTGGCGCATCGCGGCGGCAGCGCGCGGCTCGACGGCGACTTCGTTCAGATTTCCTTTTGCAAGCGCGAGTGTGGCGAGCTGGCGCTCGGCGCTGTGCATGTAATGCGCAGACCAGTCGTTCAAGAGTTCGGTCGTGATGGGAGTCGGTTTCATCGATACAGCTTCCTTTCCCCAATATCTGTTGTTCAAAGACGCAATGTATAGCTAGTTTATCGCGCTGCAACGGAGTTGTCAATATCTGTGCCCGGCTTTTCGCGGACAATGTGACAGGACATGGCGTCTCACGCTTTGGCAATCGCGAATACATATTGATCCGCCCAAAGCGAGTTTATATGAAACGCTGGACGCAAAAGATAAATCATTTTTTAAAATTATTTAAGAAATTGGACAGTTTATGAGGGCCGCAGCGCTTGTCTTTTAAGAGCTCATGTCAAAGTTATGAAAATTCTCATTTTGTTCAGTCCATGATCGCACAAAATCTTGCCAAATCGATGAATCGGTGTTACAATGAAATCAAAACATAGCGATCTGTTTTTTGTCATCATCGATCCATCTGACAGGAGGTATCCCGATTATGAAGAGGCGAATCGGCATTCTCACCAGCGGCGGTGACTGTCCCGGTCTGAACGCCTGTATCCGCGGCGTGGCGCGCGCCAGTTATTCCACATTTGACGATACGGAGATTGTCGGCTTTCAGGACGGCTATGCCGGTCTGATCGATGGCGATTACAAGGAGATGAAACAGTCCGATTTCTCCGGCATCCTGACGCTCGGCGGAACGATCTTAGGCACCCGCCGCACGCCTTTCCGCAACATGCGCATCATCGGCGACGACCGGGTTGACAAGGTCAAGGCGATGAAAGAGAACTACAAAAAGCTGAAACTGGATTGCCTCGTCTGCCTGGGCGGCAACGGAACGCACAAGACGGCCAACCTGCTCGCGGAGGAAGGTCTCAACATCATCACCCTGCCCAAGACGATAGACAACGATATATGGGGCACAGACGTGACATTCGGCTTCCACACCGCCGTAGACATCGCTACCGACGTGATTGACCGCATTCACACGACGGCTGCGAGCCATGGCCGCTGCATGGTCATCGAGCTGATGGGCAATAAGGCCGGATGGCTGACGCTCTATGCAGGCATCGCGGGTGGCGCGGACATCATTTTGCTGCCGGAATTCCCCTATGATATCGATCATGTGGCGGAGGCTGTGCTGCACCGCGCGGAGTCGGGCAAGGACTTTTCCATCATCGCGGTTGCCGAAGGCGCAATGACCCGCGGCGAGGCGGACATGAAGAAGAAGGATCGCCTGATCTACAGGAACCAGACGGGGTTCAGCGGCATCGCCAACCGCATCGCCAAACAGCTTGAGGCGAAAGTAGGCGTCGAGTCACGCGCGGTCGTTCCGGGACATGTGCAGCGCGGCGGCACGCCCAGCGCCTATGACCGTATGCTCTCAACCAACTTTGGCGTCCATGCGGCACAGCTCATCGCGAAAGAGGACTATGGCCAGGCGGTCGCGATGATCGGCAATGAAGTCGGACACAATCCGCTGAAGGAAGTCGCAGGCAAGAGCAAGCTCGTTCCCGAGGACGCGCAGGCTGTCAAGGCCGCCCGCGCCATGGGCATTTCCTTGGGCGACATTTAACCCTTTGAGTCGATCGAAGAATTGACAGTTTCTCCGATTTCCCGTATAATAGGCGTCGGCGGTTTTTGCCGTCGACGCCGCGGGAAGGAGATTGC